>JBFWYV010000181.1:0-10389 GCA_050186055.1 Hyphomicrobiaceae bacterium
GCTGCGTCTATTGCGGCCTATAAGGCGTCGGGGCGCCCATGTGCGTGCCCGGAAGATCGGACGAGGAGTGGCCGCCGGTGTGGCGGCAACAGTGCCTATTTGCGGGCGGGCGGGGCGGCGCCTTTCTGTCGGCCGTCCGACATTACGGCCGCTATGATACAAGCTTACAGAGCCGCCAGAAAATAACCGGAGGTGCGTTCCCGTGCTCGCACGCAATGAATGGATTACACCTCCGCAGGATGATCCGGAGCCGCAGCCGGAGTCCCCTCCTACGCCACTCTATCGGGACATTGATGCGATAGGCGGTGGCATCCTAATGGTGCTGTCCATCGTGATCCCGCTTTGGCTCGGGCTGCGCTGACAGGTTAAGCGGCGGCAGTGGCGGGCCAGCTCCAGCCCCTTGGGAATTTTGTTCCCAACGGCAAGAGATTGTGCCCGCCGGCGGCCGCCACTTCGAGCACGCGCTTGGCGCTCTCCTGCCCCTTGATGTCGCGCAGGTCGGCGGGGGCTCCGGATTGCGGCGCGAGATCAGGCTCGGGCCGGCGCAAGGTCTGCAGGCCACGGAAGTGATTGACCAGAGACAGCAGGTGGGGCGCTGCGAGAACCTCGACATCTTCGCCCGCCCAGGCAGCCTCGGGACCGTTGACGGCCGGACAGATCAAGCCCTTGCCCATGGCGTGGGCGCCGATGGCGGCGGGCAGCGCGCCGGGTGTGCCGCGAATAGCGCCGTCGAGCGAGAGTTCCCCGACCGCGGCAAAGCCTTCGACCGTATCGGGTGAGATTGCCTCCATCGCGACCATGAGCGCGAGGGCAATCGGCAAGTCGAAGTGGCTGCCTTCCTTCGGCAGATCGGCCGGCGCCAGATTGACGGTGATCCTGGTCCACGGCAGCCCGAGACCGACGGCATGAAGCGCGGCGCGTACCCGCTCGCGGCTTTCGGCGACGGCCTTATCCGGCAGTCCTACAATGGAGAAGACCTGCTTGCCGCCGGTGATGGAGACTTCCACCTGCACCGGCCGGGCTTCGATGCCGACGAAGGCAAGCGTCGAAATCCGTCCGTACATGTGTGGTCCCCGTGCCGTGCGAAACGCCAAGGCAGATTGGCAGGCGCCAGAACCCCGGTCAAGAACAATATGGGAACATTCCGCAGACATGGACGACCGTCGACGGCTGCCGTAGTGTCAGCGCGCAGTTGCCGAATGTCACGCTCAAGAGGATCGCCCATGCGCTGGATCAGGTACACCGCCCCCGGCTCGGCCGCACCGGCTTTCGGCATTCTGGAGGGAGACCGCATCAGCGAAGTCGAGGGTACGCCGTTCACCGGTCACGCGAACACCTCGCGCACGTGGGCACTGGGCGACGTCAAGGTCGAGATCCCGTTCGAGCCGAAGACCTTCTATGCCGTCGGCTTCAACTATACCGATCACATCATGAAAGTTGCGGCGCGCACAGGGCAGTCCCCGAACATCCCGACCCAGCCCGACGTCGGCTATCGCACCAACCAGGCGCTGATCGCGAACAACGAGACTGTGATCATCCCGCGCGATGCGACCGATGCGGTTCAGTACGAAGGCGAACTCGTGGTTGTCATCGGCAAGACCGCGAAGCACCTGTCGGAAGCCGACGCGCTGTCGTGCGTTCTTGGCTATACGATCGGCAACGATGTTTCCGAGCGCACCTGGCAGAAGACCGATCGCACGTTGTGGCGGGCGAAAAACACCGATACCTGGAAGCCGATGGGGCCGTGGATCGAGACCGATGTCGATCTCGACCGACTGGAGACCATCGTCCGCGTCAACGGCAAGGAGAATATCCGGTTCGGGACCAACGCCATGCTGTTCGGCGTCGAACGCTACATCTCGACGATCACGCGCTACGTCACGCTGTATCCGGGCGATATGATCTGGATGGGGACGGATGGGTCGTCACCGAACCTCAAGTCCGGCGATGTCGTGGAGATCGAGATCGCCGGGATCGGCACGCTCAGCAACCCGTTCAGAAAAGAAACGTGACCGACGTTCGCGATCTGCCGGTTTCGGTATCCGATCCATCGAAGCAAGGACAGCAGGGCTCGACCATGGGCTATCTCTATCTCGCCATCGCAATTCTTGCTGAGGTGGCTGCAACCAGCGCGCTCAAGGCCTCCCAGGAGTTCACGAAACTCGTACCGTCGGCGATCGTGCTCGCCGGCTATGCGACTGCGTTCTACTGCCTGACGCTGGTGCTGCGGACAATCCCCGTCGGCATCGCCTATGCGGTGTGGGCGGGGCTCGGCATCGTGCTGGTGACGGCCGTCGGCGCGGTCGTCTATCGGCAGATCCCCGATGCGGCGGCGATCGTCGGCATGACGCTGATCGTCGTCGGGGTGGTCGTCATACATCTGTTCTCCAAATCGGTCAGCGCTTGAGGGAGACGCGCTTGCCGATCCGATATTGACGCAGCGCCGCCGACGCGGTCACATTCGAACGCGTTCGCCAGCCCGCCCTTCAACCACGAGGCTACCATGTTGCTCGATCATCGTACGTATACCGTCCGTCCCGGCACGCTCAGGAAGCAACTGGCGCTCTATGAGAAGCATGGGCTCGAGCCGCAGAAACGCCATTTCGGCGAGCCGCTGGCCTATCTCGTCACCGAGGTCGGCGACGTCAATACCTACGTCCACATCTGGGTCTACGAGGACGCCGCCGACCGCACACGCCGGCGGGCGTCGCTGATGGCCGACAAGGACTGGCTGGCGTATCTGGAGATGAACGCGCAGGCCGGATACCTGCTGAAGCAGGAGAGCAAGCTGATGAGCCCGGTATCGTTTGCGCCGATCAAGCAGTGAGCAGCGGTGAGCCGGATTTGTATTTTCGACGCGTGAGGCGCCCCTCTACATCCCAGGAGGTCCAGCATGAGCATCGCTACCGCCAGGACAGTCGCAAAGAGCCCGGATGCGGATCTCGAATGGCAAACCCGGGTCGACCTTGCGGCCTGCTATCGGCTCGTCGATCACTTCGGCATGTGCGATCTGCATCTCAACCACATTTCCGCGCGCGTGCCCGGCTCGCACGAACATTTCCTGATCAACCCGTTCGGCATGCTTTATGAGGAGATCACGGCGTCCTGCCTGATCAAGATCGATCTCGACGGCAATGTGATCGAGAACCCGAATCCTCAGTATTCGATCAATCTGCCGGGCTATGTCATCCACAGCGCCATTCACCGCGCGCGGCCGGACGTGGGCTGTGTCCTGCACACGCACACCAATGCGGGAATGGCCGTATCCGCATTGAAATGCGGACTCCTGCCGCTGACGCAGACGGCCATGCGGTTCGGAAAGATCGGCTATCACGATTACGAAGGCGTCGTGGTCAATCTCGACGAGCAGAAGCGGCTGGTGGAGAACCTCGGCGATTGCGAGGTGATGATCATGCGCAATCACGGGCTGCTGGCCGTGGGCGAGACGATTCCCGCGGCGTTCTCCAACATTCTGCGGTTGGAGCGTTCGTGCCAGACGCAGGTGATGGCGATGGCGTGCAACGCGGAGCTGGTCATGCCGCCGAAAGACGTCGTCGAGCTTTCCAATCGGCAGCTTGCATTCTCGCCGACGCCGGACGCTTCGGGCAAGCGGCGGACTCAGGGTGCGATCGAATGGCCGGCGCTGCTGAGAATGCTTGACCGGCGGGATCCGTCGTACAAGACCTGACCCGGCGTCTCCACGTTCGAAGTGCCGGTCCGGTCCGGTCTATTGTGCTGCCGGGCGACCGAACCAGGCGCCTACAGCACCTTCGATCGAGAAGTACCGCTGAGGTTCGAAACGGTACGTCTTATGACGGAAATCGCCGGCGCCGGTCTCTTCGTACTGACCTGCATAGAAGTCCCGGCGTGCTGAAATATCGTCGAGGGCGGCGGTCAGGGCGTCGATATCCGCCTCCGTCGTGTAGAGCCCGAGGCTTGCCCTCACCATGCCGCGCTGAAGCTCCGCCAAAGCCTCGAGATCTTCAGCAGACAGTGCGTCGTCCTCGGCGGCGAGCATCTCGGTAATGATCTCGCGCACGTAGGGATGGGCGCAAAAGCACTCGTTGCGGACCGCGATGCCGAAGTAGTCATTCAGGACGGCTGCGGTCAGCGCGTGGTGAATGCCCCGGATGTTGAACGAGACCGCGCCGGCGCGCTCGCACCGCTTGAAATCACCATCGCCGTAGATGACGACGTCCTCTATCACCTTGAGCCGTTCCATCGCGTGGGCGATGAGTGCGCATTCCTCCTCGTAGACGAGGTCCATGCCGACGGTGTCGAGCGCGCACAGCGAGGCGGCGAGGCCGATTGCCCCGGGGATGTTCGGCGTGCCTGCTTCCTCGCGGTCCGGCAGCATTGCCGTGGCGGTGTAACGGTCGATCCAGACATCCTCGACCATGCCGCCGCCGACTTCCTCTGGTTCGAGCTTTGAGAACAGGTCCTTGCGGGCGACGACGGCGCCGGGCGAGCCGGGCGCGTAGACCTTGTGGCCGGAGAAAACGAGGATGTCGAGATCGCGTGCCGGGTCGGAATGGCCACCCATTTTCACCGGCAGATGGGCGACCATCTGGGCGCCATCGACGACAATCATTGCGCCATGGCGGTGCGCCAGCGCGGCGATGTCGTGAACCGGGTTGATGATGCCCGTGACATTGGAGACGCCGGTGACAGTGACGTAGTTGACGCGGCCCCTGTGGCGGTCGAGAGCGCGTTCGAGTTGTGAGAGGTCGACGGCGGACTGCGTGCCCATAGCGGCGGGGATGTGCACGACCTCCTTCGCGTGCTTGCGGTGCGGGAGATCGTTGGAGTGGTGCTCCATGATGGTCGTGATGACGACGTCGCGTTCCGGCCGGAGGCCGGCGAGGGTGCGGGCGACGCGGTTCATGCCCCCCGTCGTCCCGCTGCCGACAAAGAAACTCGTGTAGGTCTCAGGATCGGCATTGACGAAGCGCAGGACCATCTCATGCGCCCATCCGTATTCGGCGGTCGAGATGCGTGCGCCGAAATGCACCAGGCTGTGGGTGTTGGAGTAATACGGGCCGTACTTGTCGAGTGCGTCGCGGACGACGTCGAGCATCAAGGTGCTGGCGGTGCTGTCGAGATAGATCCGACGGCCCTGGCGGCCTGTCGCCAAGGGGAACGCGAGATCGAGGCCGACGGCACGCGAGGCCAGCTTATGCAGCAGCCGCAGCCGCGCATTGCGATCGGGCCGGGCACATCGGACGAGCGACCGCCGAGCAGACGTTGACATCGCACCCTCTCTGATCAAATCGGTAAGCTTGCCCGGCTCGCCGGCCTTGGACGGGAACCAAGTTCTCGTTATCTCGTGCAATAAGGTACATAATCCTATTTTCTGGATTTATACAATATGTTTGTTCTCATTATGCCGGATGGACTGGTGACGGCGTTCGGCCGTTCCTCTCCCGGTGCAAAAAAAGGGCGGACTTTTGCAGTCCACCCCTCGAATTGTGACAGATGATTCGTACGTCGGCGGTGCGCTCAGAGCTTCTCGGCGTCGAGCATCTTCTGAAGCACGCGCTTGTAGCGAACGGGTCCGACGTCGATGGCCAAGACCACCGGATCGAGCGGAACGTTTGCTTTCTCAATAAGAAGCTGCTGTGCGGCGATCACCGGCGCGTCCTGTTCTTCGAAAGCGAACCGCCGCATCTTGGCGATCTTTACCTGCAACTCGCGGTCCAACGTCTCATCGTTGGTCTTGTGACCGAAACGAACCGCGGTGAAGAAGTAGTGCGTCGTGCGCTCCGTCTCCGGCGTGGTCATGTGGATGGCGTGATATCCGGTGCCGCTCATATGCTCGGCTCCCATCTCGCAGATCCCCGAGATCAGATTCAGGGTGGATGGAGCCATCCAGCGCATCCTGGTGAACTTGTCCACTCTCGGCGGATGTCCAGGCCAGAACTGGGCGAACATGCCGGGAGGCGCTGCGTCGGTGGCGTATCGGCTCACCACCACGTCATCGCCGTCCTGCTCGACCGTGATGTCCGACTCGACAGTGTCGGCATTGCCGAGAATGCCCTCGTGCAGATAGGACGTGTGCGAGAGATCGAGCAGATTGTCGACGAGGAGCTGGTAGTTCGCCTCGATCATCATCTTGTCGAGCTTGGTGGTCATGATCTCCGGCGCATCGTCGAGGATGCGGAAGTCGGGGACGAGATCCGGGTTTGCCTTGGCGGCGTCTCCCATCCAGATCCAGATCGCCTTGTGCTTCTCTACCGTTGCGTAGCTTGTGACCTTGGCGCGGGAGGGAATGTTCTTGGTCCCGTGCGGATTGTGAACGCACGCGCCGCTGGGACCGAACTCCAGCCCGTGGTAGGGGCATTGCAGCCGGTCGCCGGTCAGCACCTTGCCCATGGACAGGGGCGCGAACCTGTGAGGACAGCGATCCTCGACTGCGGCGATGGTGCCGTCTTCCCTGCGATAAAGCGCCACCGGCTCGTTCAGGAACGTGCGGCCGATGATCTTGCCGGGCGGCAGCTCATCGCTCCAGGCGGCCACGTACCACGCATTTCGCACGAACGGTCCGCTAATCAGCTCCTGTTCGACCTTGGGGCCGATCCGTCCTTGCATATTACCGTCCATCATCCTGTCTCCTGCTCGCGATTATCCTCATTGGGCGAAGACGCGGCCGGTAAGACGTCCGCTCTTGCCACGATGCTCCGTCCTTAGGTGTTGATCGAGAACTTCGCCGTATAGAGCGGCTTGGCCCGGAGCAGATTTCTCGATCTCAATCATACTAGCTGCATTATGATTCCAGTGTCCCTTTTGTTGCCGGGGTTGGCTCAGAACGTCAGTGTCGAGACGTGGCGAACGTCAGAACCGGGATGCTAGGCTTCGGCCGCGACAAGCCGATCGATTGCCCGACGAAAACGTACCGTGCCCGCGTCCACCGATAAGATGACGGGGTCGAGGGTTCTGTTCGCCTGATCGATAATTCGCTGCTGTGCCTCGATGACGGGTGCGTCCTCCACGGTGAAGGCATAACGCCGCATCTTCCCGATCTTCTCCTGAATCTCGCGGTTCTGCACGGGATCGTTGATCTTCAGTCCAAATCGGACAGCGGTGAAGAAGTAGTGGGTCGAGTGCTCGGTCTCCGGCGTGAGAAGATGGAGCGCGTGGATGCCGGTTCCGCTCTCCCATGGCCTGCCCATCTCGCAGATGCCCGTGAACAGCTTCATGGTGGTCGGCGCCATCCAGCGCATGCGGGTGAAGACGTCGACCTTCCCGGGGTGGCCGGGCCACATCATCGACATCATGCCGGGTGCGGCGGCGTCCGTCGCAAGCCGCGACACGATGATGTCGTCGCCATCCATCTCAACATCGATTGACGAGTCGATGGTGTCGGCGTTGCCCAAAGTCCCGGCATGCAGATAGCAGGTGTGCGAAAGATCGAGCAGGTTGTCGATGATGAGCTTGTAGTCGGCAGCAACCTCGATCTTGTCGAGCTTGGTGCTACAGTATTCCGGCACGGCGTCGAGAACGGTGAAGTCCGGTATCCTGCCGGGGTCGGCCAAGGCCGCATCTCCCATCCAGATCCACAGCGCCTGATGCTTCTCAACCAGCGTATAGCTTGTGACCTTGGCGCGGGACGGGATGTTCTTGGCGCCATGGGGATTGTGCGTGCAGGCGCCCGAGCTATCGAGCTCGAGCCCATGGTAGGGGCACTGCACCTTGTCGCCCTTGATGACCTTGCCCATGCTGAGAGGGGCGAAGCGGTGAGGGCAACGGTCTTCCAGAGCCGCCGGTGAGCCGTCGTCGGCGCGGTATATCACGACCGGCTCGCCGAGAATGGTGCGGGACAGCAGCTTTCCAGCCTCAAGTTCCTGCGCCCATGCGGCGACATACCAGGCGTTGCGGACGAACCTGCTGTCGATCAGCTCCTGCTTTACCCGCGGCCCCGACCAGCCTTGCGTATTTCCATCCATCGAACCGTCTCCCGAACTGCGTCTGATCCATCGAGGCGGGATGCACGTGTTCCTTCAACCGCAGCGGATGCGGGTTCAGGCGTCGCTTTCCGCCGCCAGCATCTTTTCCAGCACGCGCTTGTAGCGAACCGGTCCAACGTCGACGGAGAGAATCGTCGGGTCAAGCTGCCGTGTCGATCTGTTGAGGACCCGCTGCTGCTCCTCGATCACCGGGCCGTCCTGCTCTTCGAACGCAAAGCGACGCAGTTTGGCGACTTTCGCTCGCAAGTCCCGGTTGGTCGCATCGTCGGTTCTGACGCCCCAGCGAACGGCGGTGAAGAAATAATGCGTGCTCTGCTCATCTTCGGGCGTCAGCATGTGGATGCCGTGGTAACCGGTGCCGGATTCCTTCGGAGCGCCGGGCTCGCAGATGCCGGTGTGCAGCGAAAGGTAGCAAGGCGCCATCCACCGCGTGCGGCTGAACTTGTCGACGCGGGAGGGATGGCCCGGCCAGAACTGCGTGAACATGCCGGGCGGCGTGGCGTCCGGCGAATAGCGCGTGACGATCACGTCGTTGCCATCCTGCTCCACCGGCGTTTCCGATTCCACCGTCTCCTGGTTGCCGAGGATACCCTCGTGGAGATACGAGGTGTGGCTGACATCGAGCAGATTGTCGACCACGAGCTCGTAATTGGCCTTCACCAGGATCTGGTCGAGCGGCATGATGTGCAGCTCGGGGGCGTTGTCGAGTACGCTGAAATCCGGAATGCGCGCGGGGTCGGCCTTGGCGGGATCGCCCATCCAGATCCAGGCGGCGAGGTGCCGTTCAACGACCGGATAGCTCGTGACCTTGGCCCGCGACGGGATGTTCCTGGTTCCGTGCGGGTTCATCACGCACGCGCCGGTCGCGCCGAACTCGAGCCCGTGATACGGGCACTGGAGGCGCTCGCCGTGCGCTTCGTCACGCAAGATCTTGCCCATGCTCAGGGGCGCGAACCGATGAGGACACCGGTCCTCCAGCGCGGCCACGGAGCCGTCGTCCTGGCGATATAGTACGACGGGCTCGCCGAGGATTGTGCGTGCCAGCAGCTTGTCCTTGCCGATTTCTTCGGACCAGGCCGCAACATACCATGCATTCCTCAGGAACTTGCCTGTCATCATGCCCTGCTTGATCCGCGAGCGGGCCATTGTTGCAGCGTTCCCATCCATGCTGGCTCTCCATGTTCTTATGTGCCGCGAGGTCAAGGGCAGCTCGGCCGCGCCGCCCTGCTCAAAATGAAACGGTGTTGCGAATCTAGCAATCCGATGCCGGTATCGCCAGCCCGTTTTTGCGGCGTCCGTGCAGGGGCGACGTAGTGACGTCGTCCCGGACAATGGCGGCGGCCATCCACGCGGCTCACCGCGGGCACTGAGCAAGCGGAGGCTTGCCGTAGGCGGCCACCTTCGTGGCCGTGACGGCTGTGGGGAGGTGAAGAGTGCCGGCGATGCGACAGACCGAACATCTCCGCGCCTGGGAGGACCGGCTAAACGGGTTCCGCCCAGAGGTCGTAGTCGTCGCTGCGGATCACGCGGGCGCGGATCAGGTCGCCCGGCTTCAGGCCGGCTGCTCCGTTGAGGAACACTGCGCCGTCGATCTCCGGCGCGTCCCAGTGCGAGCGGCCGATGGCGCCTTCCTCGTCGATCTCGTCGATCAGAACGTCGATGATCCGGCCGCGGCGACCGGCGAGGACATGGCTGGAGATTGCACGCTGGGTGGCCATCAGGATGTGCCAGCGCTCCTCCTTTACCTCCTCCGGGACCTGACCGGGCAGCTTGTTGGATGTGGCGCCCTCCACATCCTCGTACTTGAAGCAGCCGACGCGGGTCAGACGCGCTTCCTGAAGCCATTCGATCAGCATGCGGAAGTCGTCGTCGGTCTCGCCGGGGAAGCCGACGATGAACGTCGAGCGGATGGCCAGGTCCGGACAGATACGGCGCCAGGCAGCGATGCGGTCCAGTGTCCTGGCCTGTGCAGCAGGCCGGCGCATGGCTTTGAGCACGGCAGGGGATGCGTGCTGGAAGGGAATGTCCAGATAGGGGAGGAGCTTGCGATCCGCCATCAGCGGCAGAACCTCGTCGACGTGCGGATAGGGATAGACGTAATGCAGACGGACCCAGGCGCCGAGCGATCCGAGGGCTTCCGCGAGTTCGTAGAAGCGGGCCTTCAACGGCTGCTTTCTCCAGGTGCTCTCGGCGTACTTCAGGTCGAGGCCATAGGCGCTGGTATCCTGGCTGATGACGAGCAGCTCCTTGACGCCCGCCTTAACGAGGCGCTCCGCCTCGGTCATCACATGAGCGGCTGGACGGCTTGCCAGCCGGCCGCGCATGCTCGGAATGATGCAGAACGAGCAGCGGTAGTTGCAGCCTTCGGAGATCTTCAAAGAGGCATAATGACGTGGCGAGAGCCGGAGTCCCTCGGGCGGGACGA
>JBFWYV010000182.1:0-10375 GCA_050186055.1 Hyphomicrobiaceae bacterium
CGGCCGTGCTCGATAGCAATCTGAGGCAATGCACCGTTCATGAATGCAAGCAGCGTCTGCTTGATGACGACGTACTGGCGCATCCTCTTCTCCCGGACGATCTTGATCTGCGTCGCAATGGGAGAGAACACCGCGTAGGAAAAGAAAATGCCGGCGAACGTGCCGACCAGCGCCGCACCGATCAGGTGTCCGAGAATCTCCGGCGACTGATCGAGCGCCCCCATCGCCTTGATGACGCCAAGCACCGCTGCAACGATTCCGAGCGCCGGCAGCCCTTCCGATACGGCCACGAGGGAGTGATAGGCCTTGAGCTTGTCCGCACGCATGGTGTGGATTTCTTCGTCCATCAGCGCCTCGATCTCATGCGTGCGTGCGTTGCCCATGAGGATCAGGCGGAAATAGTCGCAAATGAACGTCAGCAGCCTCTCGTGCTCGAGAATTTTGGGATAGGCGGCGAAGATCGGGGACTCGTGCGGATTGTCGATGTGCCGCTCGACCTCGCTTCTCGATTTCGAGCGCACTTCCCGCATCAATGCGAAGAGACACCCCAGCACGATCATGTAATCGGTCTTCTTCGGCACCGCATTGACCGCGACCTGCTTCAGCGCGACCCCCACGTCCTTGATCGTCTTGAATGGATTGGCGACGATGAACGTGCCGAGCGATGCACCCAGGATGATGACGTACTCGAACGGCTGCCAGATCACGGCGATATGGCCGCCCATCGCTGCAAACCCGCCCAGCATACAGCCGAGCGTAACGATCAGTCCCAGCACAATTGTCATATCTGCAGCTCTGCCTGAAACATTCGGTCCGATTGACGAGCGACAGTCCGCCAACTCGCTTATGCGAGCCTTGACCGCCGCAAAGCCGGGAGAGCGATCGAATTGTAGAGGCTGCATTTTCAGCGCCAGCTTCAGGCAAGCAGCGCAACTCAGGAATGCAATCGGATGAAGAGGGCGCAACTCGACGACCGCCGCATCTCCACGTGTCGATCTCATGTCCGGCCAGTCTTCCGCGGCAGTCGGCATGGACATCCTCAGTCGACTGCAGAACACGCGCATAGGGGGCCGCTGACGTGGAAACCAGTCTTTATGTTGCGCTTTCCGGCCAGCTCGCCCTCGAGCGGCGGCTGGATACGGTCGCCAACAATGTAGCCAACAGCAATACGCCGGGCTTTCGCGCCGAGAACATCACGTTCGAATCGATTCTGTCCCGAGGTTCGGTTGCCTATTCCAATGAGGGAAAAACCTCGTTCTCACGGCAGGCCGGGTCCCTCGTGCAGACCGACAATCCTCTCGACGTCGCACTGCAGGGCAACGCCTACATGGCGATCGGGACTGCCAACGGCGCCGCCTACACACGCGACGGCCGCATGCGCGTATCTGCCAATGGCGACCTGGAAACGCTGACCGGCCACCCTGTTTTCGATAGCGGCGGTGCGCCCATCCAGATCAATCTGGCGCTCGGCCCGGTCGAGATCGCACGCAACGGCGCCATTAGCCAGAATGGAAACCGGATCGGCCAGATCGGCCTTTTCCGATTGCCTGAGGACGCAAGTCTTGCGCGCGGACCGGATGTCAGCGTCGTTCCCGACAAGCCCGCCGAGCCACTCGTGGATTTCAACGATGCCGGTGTCGTCCAGGGCTACATCGAGGGCTCCAACGTCAATCCAATTCTGGAGATGACCCGGCTGATCGCCGTGTCGCGCGCATTTGAATCGCTGTCCGCCTCCATCGACCAGTCGGACCGCAAACTGAACGAGGCCATCGGCACCCTCGCCTCCGGCCGCCGCGGATAGGCTGCTGAAGCAGGACCAGGCAGTGAGCGAAACCCCATCCGCCGACACGACATCAGCCGCGACGCCGGGCATCAACCGCCTGAATAAGCTGGCCCGCGTGCTGGCCGGCGCAGAGCACGGCCTGCCGCTGACCCGGCTGGGCGGCCGTGTCAGCGAAGTTGCACCGAGCCACATCAAGGTCAGCGGACTTGCCGCCGGCGCCGAGCTCGGGAGCTTCGTCGAGGTGGAATGCGGAGACAAGTGCATCCTCGGCGAAGTCATCGGCATCCAGGAGCACAGCACGACGGTCAAGCTCTATTCGTCCGCTCCCAAACTCGGCCTCGGCTGCCGCGCGTGGATACGCGAGGAATTGGCGATCAAGCCCGATCAAAGTTGGCTTGGGCGCGTGATCAATGCCATCGGACAACCGATCGACGGCAAGGAGCCGCTGCACGATGGAAATGCAATCTATCCCATCGACCGTGATCCGCTCGCGCCGATGAGTCTCAAGCGCGTGCGCGAGCCGGTTGCCACCGGAGTGCGTGCCGTCGATCTTTTTTCGCCCATCTGCGCCGGACAGCGCATCGGCGTCTTCGCCGGCTCCGGCGTCGGAAAATCGACGCTCGTCTCCATGCTGACGCGTTCCAGCTCGTTCAAGACGATCGTCGTTGCTCTGGTGGCGGAGCGCTCACGCGAGGTGCGCGAGTTCATCGAGGACGTGATCGAGCCGAGCAGCGCGCGCGCCGTAACCGTCGTGGCGACGAGTTCGGAAAGCGCAATGATGCGCAAGCTCGCGGCCAAGACGGCGATGACGGTGGCCGAATACTTCCGCGATCGCGGCGACGACGTGCTGCTGATCGTCGACTCTGTGACCAGATACGCTCATGCATTGCGCGAGGTCGCGCTTGCCGCCGGCGAGCCGCCGGTTGCACGGGGCTATGCGCCCTCGGTCTTTGCCGAGTTGCCGAGACTGCTCGAACGCGCCGGACCTGGAACCGCTGCGACCGGCTCGATCACGGGTGTGTTCTCGGTGCTGGTCGACGGCGACGACCACAACGATCCGGTTGCCGACACCGTCCGCGGTATCCTCGACGGCCATATCGTCCTCGACCGCAACATAGCCGACCAGGGCCGCTACCCCGCCATCAATCCGCTAACCTCCATTTCCCGCCTCGCCTCCCATGTCTGGAGCGCAGAAGAAGCAACGCTCGTGCGGCGGCTGCGTGCACTGATCTCGAACTTCGAGGACACGAGAGAACTCCGTGTACTTGGCGCCTATAAGCCGGGTTCCGACGCAGATCTCGATCAGGCCGTCGCACTGACCCCGATGCTCTATCGCTTCCTGACCCAGCTCCCAGGAGATCAACCGTCGACGAAAGTATTCGACGAGCTTGCAGCCGCGTTGGCGCAACTGCGGTCACAGGAAGAGTCGCAGTCAGGCGAAGCCAAATCGGCACGCCCGCCCCCACCGTCCCAGCGCGGCCTGGCCCAGCATGCCACGCGACGATAGCAGTCGATTGCCGCCGCCCGAGCCCCGATACAATCGGGAGATGGCAGCCCGGTACTGAAAGGCCAGAGGATGCACCAGTACTATCTCAACGCCATCAAATCGTTTGAGGGCTTCACCCAGCAGGCGAAATGGGACTACGCTCAGCACACCAATGGGTTTGGAACGAAAGCCCTGTTTCCCGGCGAACAGATCGATCGCGCGGAAGCCCATCGCCGGTTTACAGCCGAGATCGAAAAGGCCCGGGAATTCGTCGAGAAACATGCCCGGAACTGGGACGAAGGGACCAAGGCCGCCTTGACCTCGTTGACCTTCAACGCCGGCACCAAATGGGCATCGAGTGGCCTTGGCGAGGCCGTTCGCAACAACGATGTGGACGGCGTGCGGGAGAAATTTCTCGCCTACACGAAAGCAGGCGGCGAGGACTTGCCCGGCTTGGTACGGCGCCGCCTCGCAGAGGTGACCTGGATCGCAGGACCAACCGGTGCTGTCTCATCCGGTGTCGAATCGCCCGCGGCGTCCTCCCCCTCGCAACAGCCACGCGATACAAACGCCGACGGTAACTTCGCCTCGGCCCCAGAGCTGACCGAAAGGGCCACACCGGCTGCTGCGCCGGGGGACAGGCCGCCCCCGACGCCTCCGCTGCGCCCGTCGATGTCGGCGCCATCCGTGATTGTTGCCGGCAGCCCGCTGGCCTCGTCGTCGGCCCTGTATCTGCTGACGCTCGACCTTCAGCTTTTGCGCCAGGATGAGTTGCAAGCGGGAGAGAGTGAGGGTCTTGAGCCCCGCACCAGGGCGGTCTGACGACGATGTTCTGCCTCAGACGAATCAGCGGCTGATCTGTACACGGCAATTGGCAAGATAAACCAGTTGCTCACACACCTCGATCGGGATAGCCCGAACGTCGAGCGCAACCCGGCTGATCAGCAGTGTCGGATCTCCTGACATCAATTCGTGGCAGCCGGTCCGCTCGTCGCGCAGGATCGAGCTCCCGATCTCCCAGCTAAGTCTATCGACTTTCGCGCGATAGACTTCATCATAGGTCGAGAACAGGTTCTCGGCCGAAGGCTGAATTGTCCGCAGCAGATCCGGAAAACGCGGCTCTTCGACCATGATGGTTTCCCGGCACAACAACCGGCCCGCCTCTTTCCATTCGCGGCTGAGCTTCAAGACCCGCGTCGCCATCGACATGCGCCCAGCCAGTCGCAATGCACCGGCTTCCCGCGGCGTGGCGATTGTCATGCCGTGATCGACGACAGTGATTCGCGGCGCCAGCGGCTTGCCGTCGCGTCCCGCCAGACGGAATACCGAGTTGGATCGCCACTCCGCGCCATCCTTGACGTACGTGCCGCGGCCGCGCTCCCGCACCACGATATTCTCGCGCGCAAGCTGATCCATCGCCTTGCGCACCGTGCCGACGCTGACGCCGAGCTCACGCGAGAGGTTCAATTCACCGGGCAGCAGATCCAACGGCTTCCATTCGCCGGATTGTATCCGTGATCGGAGGACATTGTGCACCTGCTCGTGGAGCGGACCGCTATAGTGAATCTGTGCCGCCGTCACCGGTCCCTCCGATTGCCCCGCTTCTCAGCCAATCTCCCGGACTGTCAACACCCGGTTAAGCCTGCCGCTGAAGCAGGCGCCGTAACGGGAACATCGGAGCATTGCAAAACGCACACGCTGTCGCCTGACACCCGGCAACGGAGCCGCAACTGGCCCCGCACGCTCCAGGCCGCCAGGATCGACCCAAAACGCCACGCAAGGGCTCGTTTACATGCACGGGAACCGCAAACGCCCGACGTCACTGCGAGAATCAAGCATTTGACCTATGCTCAGCTAAGTTGGACATCCCAGCACTGTCAAGCATACGTCGCTGCCATCCAGGCCGGGACAGACGCGCCAGGAGTCCATGAGAGACACCGTGCGACAGCCCGTCGCGGAAACGATTCCTCAGGCCACGGATCCGGCGATTTCCCGCCGTTTCCGGGTGCATCACCACCACGCCCGCTGAGCTGCGTCTCAGGTCCATGCAATTTTATGAAACTTCTCGTGGTCGCAGTTGCCGGACACCAACAGATTTTCGCTAGTGTCCATCGCGTCCCATCTGGAGAGTCACTTAAATGATCAATGCCGTACAGGGCGGTTTCGTGCACAAGCTTCGGCCAGAGCACTCAGCCCACTCCCCTAATCCGCTTGCCAGCCATCGTGCCGAACAGACACGCCAGATTGCGATCGCGGAAACGAGGGCGCGCGAATACGATCGTTATACCCGCGCGATCGAGGCGTTCAGGAGCCTGCCGGTCATCCCGACAGAACCGCAGAAAACTTCAACCGGCGCCGCTCACCGGGCGTATGCAGACGTTTGACGGCCATGGAGACGTGGGGGGAGAAACGGCAGCGGGCTTTCCCCCTGCCCTCCGGCACGGATCACTGACAGCCGCACACCCGGCAAAAAGCTGCTCACCGCCGGCCCGTATCGAGCTTTCGTTCAAGATGACGCGCATAGGCCGCCATCACGTAGCAAAAAACAAAATAAACCAAGGCGGCAAATATCAGCCCCTCGACATAGAATTTGCGCCACTCGGCATCGCTGGCTGCGAGGCGGATCGCACCGAGAAAATCGAACAGCCCGATGATGATCACCAGGCTCGTGTCCTTGAAGAAGCCGATGAAGGTGTTCACCATCGGCGGGATCACGATCCGCAGGGCCTGCGGCAGGATGATGAACCCCATCTTGTGCCAGTATCCAAGACCAAGCGCATCCGCCGCCTCATATTGCCCCCGGGGCACGGCCTGCAGCCCGCCGCGGATGACCTCGGCCTCGTAAGCCGCCGCAAACAGGATGAAGCCGACCTGCGCGCGCAGAACCTTGTCGATGTCGATCCCCTCGGGGAGAAACAGCGGAATCATCAGGCTCGCCATGAACAGCACGGTGATCAAAGGCACACCGCGCACGAGTTCGATGAAACCTATCGAGAGCGCGCGTATCGCTGGAAGGTCCGATGCGCGGCCCAGCGCCAGCAGCACGGCGAGCGGGAACGAGAACACGATGCCGTTTGCCGACAGGATCAGAGTCAGCGGCAGACCGCCCCACTGCTCCGTCGGAACATGAGACAGCCCTGGGACGCCTCCCCGCATAAGGAGCCACATCAAAGGGACGCCGATCGCCCAGCTCATCCATAACCGGCGCCCCCAAAGCGCCAGGTTCATGGTCGAGCCGATCAAGCCCAGCAGGATCACCATCACCGCAAGCGGCCGCCATTGCTCCGCACTGGGATAGGTGCCGAACGTCATGAGCCGCAGCTTTTCGACGATGAACCCCCAGCACGCGCCTTTGCCGGCCCGGCAAGCTTCCGGGTCCGGCAGGAATACCGCATCGACCAGTCCCCACATGATCAGCTTGGGAACGCACCATGCCAGAAACAGACCGACGATGACCGTCAACGCGGTGTTCAGGGGAGAGTCGAACAACCGTGCCCGCAACAGTTCCGCACAGGCGTTCACCAGCCTGCCGAATGAATCCCGACTTGCCGTCGGTGCTGTCATGTCGGCACCCTCATCGGTCGACCAGCGCAATTTTCTTGTTGTACCAGTTCATGAATGCCGACGTCGCGAGACTGGTGGCCAGATAGACGAGCATGATGATCGAGATGGCTTCGATGGCTTGTCCTGTTTGATTCATCGTCGTGTTGGCAACATTCACCAGGTCGGGATAACCGATCGCGACGGAAAGCGAGCTGTTCTTGGTCAGATTGAGATACTGGCTCGTAAGCGGCGGGATGATCACGCGCAGCGCCTGCGGCAGCGTCACCAGCCGAAGGATTTTTGCTTCATTCATGCCCAGCGCGCGTGCAGCTTCTGTTTGCCCGCGCGGCACCGCGAGAATACCGGATCGCACGATCTCCGCGATGAAGGCTGACGTATAGACAGTGAGTCCGAACAGCACTGCCGCGAATTCAGGCGTGATGCGCGAGCCCCCCGCAATATTGAAGCCGCTGAGACCCGGCCACGAAATGGCTGTCGGAGCCCCGGCGGCAAGCCAACCCGCGAGTGTCAGGCCCAGCGCTACCGTGGTTCCGATCACCGGCAATGGCGGACGCCGTCCTGTCACATCCTGGCGCCTCTGCGCGATATGCGCACAAAACGAACCCGCGAGCGCACCAAGCGCCACCGGCCATGCCAGTCCGACGACATCGGCTGCCCGCGCCACCAGATAGCCGGCAAAACTCCCGAACGTGGCGAGCCAGGACACCCCGATATCGATGGACACCAACAGCTCCTGCAGTGCATCGATGCCCCAACTCAACGGAATGAGCAGCAGCCGCAGCACCAGAGGCGCCGCCACGACAAGCATCAGGATCGCCACATATCCCAGGATCCGACGCGTCAATAATCCGGCATTGTTCGGGGTCCGCGCCGGAGAGCGCATCAGTGCGATAAGAAAGGAAAGTCCGACGGCAAGCCCGATCAAAGCGTAATTCCATTCCGGCGACCAGGCCGGAACCGGAAAATAGATGCCGCGCTGCGTGAAATAAACGCCCAGCACCGAGCTGGCTTGTCGAGGCCCCGGCAGAAACCGATCCGAGATCAGAATGGTGTACCAGAGGATGATCTGCAGCAGCACCGGGATGTTTCGAAGAAAGTGGATATATCCTCCGGCCAGCCTGGCCACGAGCCAGTTGCCCGACAGCGTTGCAATGCCGACGAGAACACCGAGCACGGTCGCAAGCACGATGCCGAGGAACGCCACATGGATCGTATTCAGGAAACCGACTTCGAGCGCGCGGGCATAGCTCGACGCCGGCGAGTAGCCGATCAGGCTCTCGCCGATCTGAAAGCCGGCTTCTCGTTCCAGAAAATCATAACCGGTCTTGATATGACGGGTCTCGAGATTGTGCAGCGTATTGGCAACGAGAAACACGCCGATTGCGATCACGATGCTGACGACGGCGATCTGCCAGAGGACGGCCTGGACGTTCCGGTCATGCAGGAGCGGGGACAAACGCGCAGCAGGCCACTGCGATGATGGCCCCGGCGCCGCATCTCCCGGTCTCATTGTCATGCCCGACGGCCGCCTCGCACGCTCGTTCGTCCGTCAACGGATAGGTGGAGCGTACATCAACCCGCCGTTGGTCCACAGATTGTTCAGTCCGCGTGTCAGGTTGAGCGGCTTGATGTTCCGGTCCCAGATCTCACCGTAGTTGCCCACCGCCTTCACGATATTGACGACCCAGTCCTCCGACAGCCCCATCGCCTTCCCCATGCCCGGCGTCTTGCCCAGGATGCGCGCAATGTTCGGATTCTTTGTTTCCTTGGCCATGGCAGCGACGTTGGCCTGCGTGATGCCGTGCTCCTCGGCCTCGATCAGTGCAAAGATGGTCCAGCGCACGATGTCCAGCCATTGGTCGTCGCCCTGCGCCACCGCAACTGCCAGCGGCTCCTTCGATATGACCTCCGGCAGGATCATGTAGTCCGCGCCCTTGTTCGGCGCATCCTTTGTGAGCACCGATGCCAGGCCTGAAGCGTCCGTCGTAAGCACGTCGCACCGGCCGGAGAAGAAAGCTGCATTGACCTCTTGCAGATTTTCTATCACCACCGGCTTGAACTGCATGTTGTTGGCGCGAAAATAGTCCGCCAGGTTGAGCTCGGTCGTCGTCCCTGGCTGGACGCACACGGTCGCCCCGGACAGCTCCTTTGCCGACTTCACACCGATCTTCTTAGGTACCATGAACCCTTGCCCGTCGTAGTACGTAACGGCCGCGAAGTTGAGACCGAGTTGCGTATCCCGGCTCAACGTCCAGGTCGTGTTGCGGGACAGGACGTCGACTTCCCCTGACTGCAGCGCCGTGAAGCGCTGCTGGGCGTTGAGCGGCACGAACCTGACCTTGCCCGGATCACCGAACAGAGCAGCCGCAACGGCCCGGCACACGTCGACATCGAGACCCTGCCAGCGGCCCGACGAATCCGCCAGCGCGAAACCTGCCAGCCCTGTGTTGACTCCGCACACGATCTGGCCTCGGCTCTTGATCGCATCGAGCTTCGCACCGGCAACGGCCGCTGATCCGGATACGCCGAAGACAACGCCGGCGCAGGCCAGTGCTGCGATGACTGCTGCGGACAATCTGCTCATTTCATCCCTCCTTTACAGGTGCTCCCGCGGGCCGGCTGACGACGCCGAAGAGCAACGGTCATGGCATTCCGCATTGGCGGGACACTCAGTGTTCCAGGATCTGGCTGAGAAACATCCGTGTCCGCTCGGACTTCGGGCTCGAGAAGAACGTCTCCGGCGGCGCCTGTTCGACGATCTCTCCCTTGGCCATGAAGATCACGCGGTCGGCGACCTGGCGCGCGAACGCCATCTCATGTGTGACGACAAGCATGGTCATGCCGGATTCGGCCAGTTCGATCATGACGTCGAGCACCTCCTTGATCATTTCCGGATCGAGCGCCGACGTCGGCTCGTCGAACAGCATGATACGAGGATTCATGCACAGCGCCCGTGCGATCGCTACGCGTTGCTGCTGGCCGCCCGAAAGTTGCCCGGGATACTTGTCGGCTTGATCCGGAATCCGGACTCTTTCCAGATACTGGCGCGCAACCTTTTCAGCTTGCGCCCGCGGCGCCTTGCGCACCCAGACCGGAGCCAGGCAGAGATTGTCGAGGACGGTGAGGTGCGGGAACAGGTTGAACTGCTGGAACACCATGCCGACGTCGGAGCGAACCCGATCGATATTGCGGACATCTGCCGTCAACTCGACGCCGTCGACGATGATCCTGCCCCGCTGGTGCTCCTCAAGGCGATTGATGCAACGGATCAGCGTCGACTTGCCCGAGCCCGACGGGCCGCAGATCACGATGCGCTCGCCCCGCACGACCTCGAGATCGATCTCGCGCAGCACCTGGAACTCGCCGAACCACTTGGATACACCGATCATGCGAATCGCGGGAACAGTGTCGTCGGCCGCATTGACCGCGGCTTGCTCGGCAACTGCCATCGGATCTCCCACAATCGTGTTGGGCAGCATCAGGCGTCGGGCCGCACGTTGCTCCCTGCTCTCGCCGTGACGGTTTCCGAGACTATGCCCGAG
>JBFWYV010000183.1:0-10364 GCA_050186055.1 Hyphomicrobiaceae bacterium
CAGGCCAGCGCGATGGTCAACTTTTCCCTCAAGCCGGACGGGGGCAGTACCCGGGTCGAAGTCGTCACTGACCTCAACATGACCGGAGCCGTCGCACAGTACGGCCGGGCTTCCGGGCTGATGAAGGAGATCGCCGGAGCGATCCTGTCCCAATTTGCGGATAATCTGCGCAAGGAAATTGAAGTCTCGGCGCCGCAGCCAGCGACCGCGGCCGCTTCCACCGTATCCCAGGCTCCGGTTGCCAGCGAGCGTCCACCGACTCCCGCAGCGGCTGCCAGACCCGTGTCGGCTTTCTCGATCTTATGGATTGCATTGAAATCATGGCTTGCCGGTCTTTTCGGACTCAAGAAGGAAAAATAGCAGTCTGCGCGGCGACGCCAAACTGCCCGTCGCACAAAACGCCGGCTGCGTCCGGTACACGGCATGATGCCGACTGAGTCATTTTTCGCAACTTTGGCCGGCGTTACGCGAGATCCTGCTCGCCGGGGAGGATGTCGCGCTGGACATCTCGCTGGAAATCGGACAGTCATCCCGGCGAAGGCTGCACACGCATATCCTACTGTGCGGTCTGTTCGCCGTCCTCGAGGCCTTGCCGCAGCTTTCCGCCCTGCTGGTGACCGGCAGGTCAATGATAAGGAATACTACGACGTCGTGGCCCGAACCGGTGATGTCCGCGGTCTGCTATGCCGGCGGGGCGTGCGCTTCATCATCGACTGGGATATCGATCTGGGCCGGCACATCACGCACGACGTGCGCGTATTCAAGCCTCATCTGACCGGCCTGAAGAGCCCGGCCATCCGTGTCCGGGATACTGACGAGATAGCGCGCATCAAGGATTTGCGTCGCTTCGATCCGCAGCAGTACGGCCTGTCTGCGTCCATTCCTCACACGATATACGCCTGGCGCCTCAGCGGTTGCTGAGACGCCAGGGCAATAGGCTTTACTTCTTCTTGGCAGCTCCGGCGCCGGAGACCACGATCACTTCCGCCGCCTTCTTGATGACGGCGGGTGAGGACTTGTGCAGGTCGGCGACCAGTTGCTCCATCTGCTTGCCCGACATTGGACGATAGATTTCGAGCTGGATCTTTTGAGCCTCGGCCAGGGCCTCCTTGTCCTTCACCATCGCGTCGAACGCAGCCCGATGCGCCGCCAGCATTTCGGCCGGCATGCCGGGAGGCCCGAAGATCGCGCGTCCCATTTTCTGAGGACTGAACACCAGCGCAAGCACGTCCTTCTCTTCCTGGCTCCGGGCGAGTTTGTCGAGCGTCGGAACGTTCGGCATTTCCTCATGCGGCTCGAACGCGTATTGCAGGAGGATGTTGACTTTCTTTTCCTTCAGCCAGTCGGCCTTCACCGACCTCAGGGAACCATAGTTGTAGCCACCGATGCCCGCGACCTCGCCGCGGTCGACCGCCAGCACCTGGCCGGCGCTGCCACGATACCCGGTGATCACCTTGAACTTCATGCCGAGCAGGTTCTTCAACACGGTCGGCGAGATCGTCGAGATGTCGGTGGTTCCGCCCGAACCGACGACAAGCTCGTGCGTGTAAAGATCCTGAGCAGTCTTCACGGGGCTTGTATGCCACGCAATTGCCGTCGCCACCTCCGCATTCAGGCTGCCGATCCAGGACAGCTTGGCAGCCTCGTAGCGCGCACCCGGCGCTCCCAGGATTGCGTTCGTTGCAAGCTGACCCGGCCCCAGGCCGATTACGCTTCCGTCCTTCGGCTGCGCCGTAAACATCGAGTTCGTCATGGCGATGCCGGCAGCGCCCGGCATGTTCTGTACGACGACGTTCGGCTCCCCAGGCAGA
Source organism: Hyphomicrobiaceae bacterium (assembly GCA_050186055.1). Classification (GTDB taxonomy): domain Bacteria; phylum Pseudomonadota; class Alphaproteobacteria; order Rhizobiales; family Hyphomicrobiaceae; genus CAMDPA01. Next base: position 1,812 of record JBFWYV010000183.1, read on the forward strand.
AAACGCTTCAGATGCCTGCCATAGAAACGGGCATAAATGTCGTATCCGCCGCCGGCAGGATGCGACACCAGCAGCTTGACGCCCTTCGATTTGAATAAATCAGCGACGCCATCGGCTTGTGCTCCAGGCGCTGCAGCAAACAGAATAGAAACGGCAGCGACCGCTGCTCCAGGGAATTTCATGAGCCTCATGGATCTCCAACCTATGATGTTTCAATACAGACCGGTCACGCCGGCTTATCGCATACCCCAGCCCTGATGGGTAGCGCAGTCGCGCAGGGATCTGGGGCGGCGGACCGCCACGCGGCTCCCCCTGAACCAGCAGAACGAGGCATAAATACGGAGCGCACCCGGGCATCGGCGCTGCATTTGCGGATCCGAGGCTGAGCGCTAATGGCCTCCGCCGCCGTCCTTCTTCCTCGTGCTGCCACGGCCTATCTCGGTATTCATGCCCACGTCACTGCGCCGCTGCTGTGCGATGATCTCGCCTGTCGTCCAATAGTCGCCTTTCACGGCACGCTGAGCCTGCACCTCGAAATCCTCAGTCCAATCCCCGAGCGAATAGCCGAACCACGGCGATTGCGGCTTCACCTCCGGCAGGCCGAGCTCCTGCCAGATCTCCTTTGCCCGCTCCATGTACTCCCGCTTGGGCAGCGAGATCGGCGGGAAATCCTCCTTCAGCGTGGCATCGAAGCAGACGGAAGCATCGATACCGCCGTTACGCTGGCTGCGCGGCCCATGCCCCTGGTCGCGATGCTGCAGGATCTGCACGTCCAACACCGGATTGCACCGGTAGGCCATCGCCCACCACACGGCATCCATGTTCTCCGGGTCGATATCGTCATTGATGGCGACGACGAACTTGCCCATCGCACGGTTCTGCCCGAGCAGGCCGTAGATCGCGCGCCAGACCTCGACGGAAGGGGCGTCGCGCTCGATTACCAGCACGACGAGTTTCCTCAGATTGGTCAATGGCTCGTGCAGGAACACGCGCTTGACGCACTTGAGCCCTAGTCCATTGCGCAACGCATTGAGCAGCATCGGCTCCATGCCGACCTTCTTGATCAGGCTCGATTCCGACGGCGTCACCTGCGAGATGATCGACGTCAATATCGCATCCTTCTTTCGCGTGATGCAGGTCACATCCATCAGCGCGTTGTATTCCTGCAGGTTGACATGGCCGTGGCTCTCGCCGAACGGCGCTTCCGGCTCCAGCCATTCCGTATCGATATAGCCCTCGATGACGATTTCGGCCTCCGCCGGCACCAGCAGATCGACGGTTTTCGCCTTCACCACATTGATGGGGGAGCCGACAAGCCCACCTGCGACGGACAGTTCATCGACGTGCTCGGGCAGCTTCTGGTTGGAGGTGAACGTGATGCAGGGCGGCGCGCCGAGAACCACGGCTGCCGGCATCTTCTTGCCCATTTTCTTGTATTTCAGCCAGTGCGTGTAGATGCCCGGACGCAGCTCCAGCGATGGGTTCATGCCCATCCGTTTGCGCGTCTTGATCTGGCCGCGATAGTTCCCGAGATTCTGGACGCCGGTATCCGGATCCTTGGTGATGTACTGCGACAGAGTCGTATACGGAGCGTTGTCCCATCCCGGCGTGGAAATCGGCACCGGAATCTGATCGAGCCCCATTCCCTCGCGATCGAGATCGGCGCCCTGGATCACGATCTCCTGACACGGCGCGCTCTCGACCACATGCGGCGGAATAGGATTGTTCTCCGCCCGCACCCAAGTCTCCGCGATCTGGTCGAGCGGGCAGCCCAGCCCGATGCGATAGATCTCTCGGCTCGCGGCCAGTCCGCCGACGATCACCGGAATGTCGTACGTCTTTCCCTTCGCATCCTTGACGTTGGTGAACAGGAACGCCTTTCTCTCATGCTCCGGAAACCCGCCGCGGAACTGCCAGCGCACCAGCGGGTGCATCTCCGTGTCCTTGCAGATCGCGCGGTCCACCTCGACCAGCACGCCGGCGCGGCGAAGGGCATCGATATGGTCGTGCAGATCAGGGTAAGAGCGCTTGGGAAGGGAGGATTTGGTCTTGGGCATTGAGAAACCTTGCAGGCTGGAAGACGATAGCCCCTCTCAAGCACATTACGCACGGCTTGGCGAGCCGGCCATGCGGCGCACCGGCTCCGATCGTGACCGACGCCCGAAGGCTTGGAGAGACCCGATCAGCCGGCGAGGGCCCGGACGGTCTTGACCAGGACCCCGTCCGGCCGCTGCAGTTCGTCCAGGATCGTGAAATGGTTGGCCCCGGCCACCGGGATGAGATCCCCGACTGCATGCGCCGCCGCCCGCTTTTCGTGCAGCGCGCGTGCATCGCCGACAAGCGCGGGCAGCTCAAGCGAGCCATATGCGATGGACATCGGCTTTTGCACAACCGGTTGCCGCAGCGGCGACAGACGGGCCAGTTCCTCGTCCGTCAGCTTGAGATTGTCGTTGAGGCCCGTGTCGCGAATGGGCCCAAGCTCGTAGACTCCCGACACCGCAAGTCCAGCCGTTACTGCGGGATGTGCGAGGCAATGGGCGGTCAGATGTCCGCCCGCCGACCACCCCGATAGTACAATCTTGCCGCCGGCTATCCCCTCCGACGGGCCTTTGTCGTGCAGCCAGTCGAGTGCCCGGTTGATCTCTTCCGCGATGGCTGACAGCGACACCTCGGGCGCCAGCGTGTGGCTCGGCAGCGCCGCCGCCCAGCCATGCGCGCGGATTCCCTCCGCGAGATGCGCGAAATCCTCGCGCGAGTTGCGCTGCCAATAGCCGCCATGGATGAAGACCAGCGTCGGGGCGTTGACGTCGTCAGCGGGGAACAGGTCCCATTTCTGGCGCGGCAGCTCGCCGTACGCTCGATCCAGCCCCGCGGGATAGCGGGCCCGATACGCCTGGGCGGCCTCGTTACGGGCGGCGATCAGGCTGGGACTGTCCGCAACCGCACTATTGTTGTCATAGGCGGCATTGCGCTCGGCCTTGGTCAGGGCCGCCCATCCGCCGCGCCAGTCTGCAACCATCGCGTTAACCTCGCTCCGGCTCAGGCCGCGATCGCCGCAGGCAGGATCGGCGCGGTGGCGTCATAGCGCGTGCCGGCGCGCAGACAGAACGCCGGCATCAGCAGCCGTTCGGCGACCACCTCCGTCTTCTCGTTGTCCATCAGTTTGAACCGGCCGCGCACATCGTTGAGCACCGAGATATCGGCCGTCATGCCCGGCCGCAATGCACCGAGTTCCGACTCCAGCCCGATCATCTTGGCCGCATTGCTGGTCACCATCGGCACCACCTCCTCCAGCGTGAGCCCCAGCGCCAGCATCGAGCTCATCGCCTGGGTCAGGCTGAACCGTGCCTGGCCGGCAAACGGGTGGTTCTCATCGTCCGGATGCAGACCGCCCGGCGTGCCTGGCGGTGGCGGAACGTACGTGTTGTAACCGTGCATATCGGCGCCCAGCGTATCCGGCACGATGCCGGCGGCGAGCGCAATGCGGGCCAGCCGGTAGGAGAAGTGGCTGCCGTGGCCGACATCGACCTTCAGCCCCATATCCAGCGCCTTGCGCACGATCGGATGCACCTTGCCGTCCTTGTCCACGAAACCGCCGGGATGGCGCGTGAACGGATGAGCCAGGATGTCCCCCGGCCGCAGGATCTTCACGACCTGCTCGATGATCGTATCGGCGTCGAAGCCGCCTGCGCCCTCGGGCGGCAGGCTCCAGAGCTGCCCGAAATGCACATAAAGCGGCAGGTTGGCATCGCGTGCGATCGAGGCCGACAGTTCGATCACCTTCGTGCCATACCGCGCGAAGCCGCCGATCTCAGCGTGGCCCTTGACGCCTTTCACCAGGTCGGCGTTGGCTTTCGCCGCCGAGATGGTCGCCCTGGGATCGAGAAGATTGGGCGCATACAGCTCCGGGTAATAATGCCCCTCCATGCCGCCGACGAGATATGCGGAGATGAACGCGTAGACGCGGGTCTTGGCCGGTTCGACGATGAAATGGCGGAACCCCGGCAGCGTCATGCACGACGGACCGCCCTGGTCGATCAGCGCCGTAACGCCGCTCTCGACACCGCACATATCCGCATCGAGACCGAACCGTCCGGTCACGTACTTGTAGACATGTGCGTGCGTATCGATCATGCCGGGCAGAACAACCTTGCCCTTGGCGTCGATCACCTGCTTCGCGGAGGTCGGCAGAATGTCCTTCTGGACCGCCGCGATCTTGCCGTCGGCTATGGCAATGTCCATGATGCAGTTCACGCCGGAGGCCGGACAGACGACGTGCCCGCCTTTCAGAATGGCATCATACGCCGGTGCCGCGCTCATCTCGGATCTCCGTTCCATTGGCTCTGATCCAAAAAGCTAGCACGGGCCGGCACGGAGTGCGAGCGGGTCGAAGCCATCGCCATCAGAGCCGGCTTGGCGAAGCGATCAATACCCGTCTATGTTCGGCTGACGACGTGTCCAGCATGCAAGGAGGCCACGTGGCCGGCCAGGGAATTGGCGCCAGAATTGCGCGCAAGGAAGATGATCGCTACGTGCGCGGGCGCGGTCGCTATGTCGCCGACATCGCTCTGCCCGGAATGCTCGAAGTCGCCTTTCTGCGCAGCGCGGTCGCGCACGCCCGCATCCGCTCCATCACCATCCCGCCGCAGATCCGCGATTGCGTATTCATTGCAGCGGACATTGAGCGCGACGGCGTCAAGGCGATTCGCGCCGACACCGCTCTGCCGGGGTTCAAGTCGTCGCTGCAGCCGATTCTGGCGGCGGACAAGGTCCGTCACGTCGGCGAGCCGGTCGCCATGTGCGTGGCCGACAGCCGAGCGGAGGCCGAGGACCTCGCAGCTATGGTCGATGTCGACTACGAGGAGCTGCCGGCCATCACCGACATGATCGAGGCCCGCAGGCCCGGCGCCGCTCTATTGCACGAGCACTGGGGCGACAATGTCTTTCTCACCACCGAGATGGACGTCGACTTCGAGTCGGCCCGCACCAAGGCCGCGTTCTCGGTGACGCGGGAGCTGAAGACTGCACGGCAGGCGATGAGCCCGATCGAAGGCCGCGGCGTGGTCGCCGAGTGGGACAGCCGCCTGGGACAACTGCTGCTGACGAGCGCCACCCAGCAGCCGCATATCGTCCGCTCCGGCTTGGCCGAATGCCTGGAGATCGACGAGGGTCTGATTCGCGTGATCGCGCCCGATGTCGGCGGCGGGTTCGGCTATAAGGGCGTGCTTCTGGCCGAGGAGGTCGCACTGGCCTGGGCCACGCGCCGCCTCGACCGTCCGCTGCGCTGGATCGAGGATCGCCGCGAGAACCTGACCGCCGGCGCCGACTGCCGGGAGCACCATTACCTGCTGACCGCCTACGCCGATTCGGAAGGCCGCCTGCTGGCGCTGGACTGCGAGGCCACCGTCGATGCCGGCGCGTACTCGGCCTATCCGTTCTCCGCCTGCCTGGAGGCGGGGCAGGTTGGATCGATCCTGCCGGGGCTTTATGACTTTCCGCACTACCGCTGCCGTACCTACACGATCGCGTCCAACAAGCCGCCGATCCTTCCCTATCGCGGCGTCGCACGCACTGGCGTCTGCTTTGCGCTCGAAGTCACGCTCGACGCTCTTGCGCGGGAGGCCGGCGTCAAGGCCGAAGAGCTGCGCCTCAAGAGCCTTGTGCGGCCGGAGCAAATGCCTTTCGACAATATCGCCAAGCGGCATTTCGACTCCGGAGACTATCCGCAGGCGCTGCAATCCGCACTCGATGCCATCGATCTGGACGGCTTCCGCGAACGCCAGCGTCAGGCCCAGCCCGACGGACGCCTGCTTGGCGCCGGCCTCGCAATGTACTCGGAGCAGGCCGGTCACGGCACCAGCGTCTATGCCGCCTGGGGCATCCCCTTCGTGCCCGGTTACGAGCAGTGCCATGCGCGCTTCACGCCGGACGGCGGGCTGGAAATCCGGATCGGCGCGCACAGCCATGGCCAGGGGCTGGAGACGACGTTGTCCCAGGTCGCCCACACGATCCTCGGCGTACCGCACAACCGCATCAAGGTCGTACACGGCGACACCGGCATGAGCCCCTACTCGACCGGCACATGGGGCTCCCGCTGCATGATCATGTCCGGCGGCGCGGTTGCCGAGGCCTGCGATGCGCTTGCCCGGCGCGTCAAGCTGATCGGCGCCAGTCTGCTGCAGTCGCGCCCTGAGGACGTCACCTTGCAGAACGGCGCCGTCGTTGCATCCGCAGGGCGCGTCGACATCGCCGACATTGCACGCACCTGGTACCGCAAGCCGCAGGACCTGCCCGCCGGTGTCGATCCGTCAGGCCTCGAAGTCGTTGCCGGCTATAAAGCCAAGCGCGACACCGGCACTTTCAGCTACGCCGCACATGCTGCAACCGTCGCAGTCGATCCCGAGACCGGTGCCGTCGACATCCTCGATTACGTCGTCGTCGAGGACGGCGGCACCCTCGTCAATCCGATGATCGTCGATGGCCAGATCCTGGGCGGCGTCGCACAGGGCATCGGCACGGCGCTCTACGAGGAAATGCTCTACGGGGACTCGGGCCAGCCGCTGGCGACCACGCTGGCGGACTATCTCCTGCCCGGCTCTCTCGAAGTGCCGCGTATGCGGATCGTGCATATGGAAACGCCGTCCCCATACACACGGTTCGGCCAGAAAGGGATCGGCGAGGGCGGCGCCATCGCGCCGCCGGCAGCCATCACCAACGCCATCAACGATGCCCTCAAAGGACTCGGCGCGGAACTCCTCGTCTCGCCGGTCACGCCGCATCGCATCGTCGAGGCGATCCGAACGGCATCGACGCGATCCGAATCATAGGCGCCGCCAAGCCCCGAGGGAGAATCAGAATGCCGGTCCGAACGAGTTCGAACGCGGGAAGCCCTTCGGCGCCAGCTTGCCGGCCTGCGCGCGGCTGCCGACCCATTCACGGACCTCGCTCCACGACAGCGTGAACGTGCGCCCGGCCGCGTCGAGCCATGTCAGCCCGTCCGCCTTGATGAAAGCGCGAGCATCCGACAGCGCACCATCCTTGAACCGCTGCAGGATGACCCCCTTGCCGCGCGTCATCTCATTGACCTCATCGAGCGCGAACACCAGCATCTTCCGGTTGTCGCCGATCGTCGCCAGATAGTTGCTGCCGGCAGGGACGGGCACGCACACCTTGGCCTCGTCGGCGCCGTCGACGTTGAGCACCTGCTTGCCTTTGCGCGTGAAGGCAAGAACCTCGTCCTCGGGCACGATGAAGCCATAGCCCGCCGTCGAAGCCACCAGCAGTTTCCGCCCGGCCTGGTGCACGAACATCGAGATCAGCGCGGTATTGGCCTCCAGATCGATCATCAACCGGACTGGCTCGCCGTGACCGCGTCCGCCGGGCAATTGGCTCGCTTCCAGCGTGAAGAAGCGGCCATTGGTTGCAAACAGGATCAGCTTGTCGGTCGTATAGCAGGGCAACGCCGTCCACAACTCGTCGCCCTGCTTGAAGTCAAGCTTCGAAGTGTCCTCCACGTGACCCTTCATCGCCCGGATCCAGCCCTTTTCGGACAGGATCACCGTGATCGGCTCCTTCTCGACCAGTGCCTGTTCCAACTCGAACTCGATCTCAGGCGCCTCCGCGAACTCGGTCCGGCGGCCCCCCAACTCGGTCTTCTTCGAGTACTTTTCCCGGATGGCGCGAATCTCGGTCGCGATCCGCTCCCATTGAAGATCGTCCGACTTGAGCAGCGCCTCGAGATCGAGCTTCTCCGCGGTCAGCCGCTCGTGCTCGGCCTTGATCTCGATTTCCTCGAGTCTCGACAAAGACCGCAGACGCAGGTTGAGGATCGCTTCAGCCTGCACCTCGCTCAGCTTGAAGCGGGCCATCAGCTTCTTCTTCGGATCATCCTCGAACCGGACGATCCGGATCACCTCGTCGAGGTTGAGATAGGCGATCAGATAACCGTCGAGCACTTCGAGCCGATGCTCGATCTTCTTCAGGCGCCACTGCGAGCGGCGCACCAGCACATCGACGCGATGCTCGAGCCATTGGGTGAGGACGTCGCGCAGGGACAGCACGTTCGGCACCTGCCCGGCCGACAGCACGTTCATGTTGAGGCCGAAGCGCGACTCCAGCTCCGTCAGCCGGAACACGCTCTCCATCATCACGACGGGATCGACGGACCGGTTCTTCGGCTCGATCACGAGGCGGATCTCCTCCGCACTCTCGTCTCGCACATCGCCGACCAGCGGCAGCTTCTTGTCGCCGATCAGCTCGGCGATGCGCTCATAGACCTTGGCTTTCTGTACCTGGTAGGGAATTTCGGTGACGACCACCTGCCACGTGCCGCGCCCAAGGTCTTCCTTCTCCCACTTGGCGCGCAGGCGAAAACCTCCGCGTCCGGTGCGATAGGCCTCGATGATGCTCTCGCGCGGCTCGACGATGATACCGCCGGTCGGGAAGTCCGGTCCCGGTATGAACTCGACCAGCTTCTCGATGGTCGCGGTCGGATGCTTGATCAGGTGTAGCGTGGCATTGGCCAGCTCTTCCACGTTGTGCGGCGGGAGGGTG
>JBFWYV010000184.1:0-10353 GCA_050186055.1 Hyphomicrobiaceae bacterium
CCGCGCCTGTCAGATCGAGGTCGACTTCATACCGCACGGCGCCGCAGTGGCATCCGCCGGTGTAGGACTTGGGCTCCGGCATAAGGTCCTCCGATCGTACGGCGATCACCAATCTTCCGCCCGATGCAACGTATTGTCGCTCGCTTGTGGCGACGGATACGGCCGAGCGGCACCGTTGGCAGCCTATCATTGAATAGGGCGAGGATACGATGGCGACGAGCGGTGCCACGCATCATGCAGGATTGGCGCGCGATTTGACGGCCTTGATCAGTCGGCGCCGGGCGCTGGGGTTGCTGGGTGCTGCAGGAACGGCCGCGATTGTGTCGGCCTGCGACGGTTTGCCCTTCGTCTCGCGGTCGGAGGCAGAGGCCATCGGAACCGGTCCGGATGGGACGTGTGTCGCCCATCCGGTGGAGACGGCGGGGCCGTTTCCGGCTGACGGGTCGAACCGGGCGCACGGCACGCTGGCCAACGTCCTCGACGACAGCGGCATCGTGCGCAGGGATATCAGGTCCAGCGTGAGCGGCGGGACGGTGGCACAAGGTGTCGATCTGCAACTCACGGCCCGCCTGGTGGATGTGAACCGTGGATGCATGCCGCTGGCCAATCACGTGATCTATCTCTGGCACTGCGACGCCGAAGGCAAATACTCCGTCTATGACCTGCCGAAAGCCGATTATCTGCGCGGCGTCGGCGTCAGCGATGCAGACGGGCAGGTGGTTTTCACGACGATTTTTCCCGGGTGCTACCAGGGGCGCGCGCCGCACATGCATTTCGAGGTCTACCCGGACCTGAAGCAGGCTACGAGTTACAAGCAGCGGCTGCTGACGTCGCAACTGGCTATTCCGACGACTGACTGCAAAGCGGTCTATGAGAGGGCGCCGGCTTATCGGGTCAGTCTGGCCAATCTGGCGCGAACGCCACCCGTAGAGCGTGACGGCATCTTCGCCGACAACACGCCGGCACAGTTGAAAGCGCAGACGTTGGTGATGACGGGCTCGCCGGATGCGGGATATCTGGCCACGGTGACGATCGGGCTGAAGACCTGACGGGTCAGTCCGGGCCGGGCCTGCTGCCGCAGGCCGTGTCCGTCCGTCCACTTTGCGTGATCCCCTCGCTCCGCTAAAAGCTGCATCGACCAGATCGTGGCCGCGGGCCTCGACTAATCAGCACGGGCCATTCAGCAGGGGAAGGACACGTCATGACCGCCATCATCGACATCATCGGCCGGGAGATCCTCGATAGCCGCGGCAATCCGACGGTTGAGGTCGATGTGGTGCTGGAGGACGGGAGCCAGGCGCGCGCGGCTGTGCCGTCGGGGGCATCGACCGGCGCGCACGAGGCGGTTGAGCTGCGGGATGGCGATACATCGCGCTACCTCGGCAAGGGTGTGCTGAAGGCGGTGGAGGCCGTCAACGGGGAGATTTTCGATGCTTTGGCGGGGATGGATGCGGAGGACCAACGGCGCATCGACAATGTGCTGATCGAACTCGACGGCACCGCGAACAAGTCCCGGCTCGGCGCCAACGCGATCCTGGGCGTGTCGCTGGCTGTCGCCAAGGCTGCGGCGGACGCCAGCGCGCTGCCGCTCTACCGCTATGTCGGCGGTACGGCCGCCCATGTCATGCCGGTGCCGATGATGAATATCGTCAACGGCGGCAAGCATGCCGACAACCCGATCGACATCCAGGAGTTCATGATCATGCCAGTGTCGGCCCCAACCTGTGCCGATGCAATTCGAACGGGAGCGGAGATCTTCCACCGGCTGGCCAAAAGCCTGCGTGATGCCGGGCTCAATACGAACGTCGGCGATGAAGGCGGCTTCGCGCCCAATCTGAAGAGCGCGGACGATGCGCTGGGCTTCCTGATGAAGTCGATCGAAGCTTCCGGCTTCAGGCCGGGCGAAGACGTGCTGCTGGCGTTGGATTGCGCCTCGACCGAGTTCTACAAGGACGGCAAATACCGGATGGAAGGCGAGGGCAAGACGCTCGATGCCGAAGGGATGGCCAAATACCTTGCCGATCTGGTCAATCGTTATCCAGTGGTTTCGATCGAGGATGGGATGGCGGAGGATGACTGGGAGGGGTGGAAGCTGCTGACCTCGGAGATCGGCGGGCGGTGCCAACTCGTGGGCGACGATCTGTTCGTGACCAACACGCAGCGGCTGTCGCGTGGCATCGAGACTGGGACAGCCAACTCGATTCTCGTCAAGGTCAATCAGATCGGCTCGCTGTCGGAGACGCTTGACGCCGTCTCGATGGCGCAGCGGGCGGGCTACACGGCGGTGATGTCGCATCGGTCGGGCGAGACCGAGGACGCCACCATCGCGGATCTCGCGGTGGCCACCAATTGCGGTCAGATCAAGACTGGGAGCCTGTGCCGGTCCGACCGTCTGGCGAAGTACAACCAGTTGATTCGCATCGAGGAAGAGCTGGGCGACGTTGCAAGCTATCCGGGCAAGGCAGCGATCAAGGCTGTGTCCTGACCGTACAGGCCGGTCAGGCGGCGCGTCTTCATTTCGAGCGGGCCTTTACCCCGTCTTAATCCGTCGGCGGTATCAAGTCCGGGTTAACCGCGTTTCACCCAACTGCTCAAAGAACGTGCTGCGTCAAAATCCCAAAAGGCGGCGAACGAGAAGGTCCCGGCCGACGCCCGTTGTGTTGCTTGGCTGCCTGGCTGCAACCACCTACTTCGCTTATCACGCCGTCAATGGCACGCACGGTCTCCTCGCGAAGAACCGGCTGACGTCGCAATCGAGCATGCTCGCACGCGACATCGCCGGGCTGGAGATCGTGCGTGACCGCTTGCAGCGCGATGTGGCAGCGCTCGGCACCGATCCGCCCCATCCAGACATTGTCGAAGAGGTCGCAAGGTCCGTGCTCGGCTATTCCCGACCGGGTGACATTGCCGTGCGTGACTGGACCGTGCGTGACCGGCGCTGAGCAAGGCAAACTGGTGACGTTTGGAGGGTCGGCCGGACCTGCGGAATCGTCCGGCGGGGACCTGCCTTGCCACCTTGGCTCTTGACATCGGAGACCTTATCGTCGAGCGATCCGTTACCGGATTTCAGCCCCCGGTGGGGCTTCTGCGACGAGGAGGATACATGGCGCCTGCTGAGACCGCCGTACGCAACGGCAGCGCACCGATCGGCTCGCCTGCTGCACCGGTTCCCGACCTCGGCCGCGATGTCGAGCTTCAAGCCTACCGGGACATGCTGCTGATCCGGCGCTTCGAGGAGAAGGCGGGCCAGCTCTACGGCATGGGCTTCATCGGGGGGTTCTGCCATCTTTACATCGGCCAGGAGGCGGTGGTGACGGGCCTGCAGCTCGCGGCCAAGCCCGGTGACCAGGTGATCACCACCTACCGCGACCACGGGCATATGCTGGCCTGCGGCATGGACCCGAAGGGCGTCATGGCCGAGCTGACCGGCCGCCAGGGAGGCTACTCCAAGGGCAAGGGCGGCTCGATGCACATGTTCTCGAAGGAGAAGGACTTCTACGGCGGGCATGGGATCGTCGGCGCATCGGTGCCGTTGGGCGCGGGGCTGGCGTTCTCCAACAGGTATCGTGGCAACGACAACCTTTGCTGGTGTTACTTCGGCGACGGCGCAGCCAACCAGGGACAGGTCTACGAGACCTTCAACATGGCCAAGCTCTGGCATCTGCCGATCGTATTCGTGATCGAAAACAACAAGTACGCGATGGGGACGTCGATCGACCGGGCGGCGGCGACGACCGATTTCTCGCAGCGCGGACGTTCCTTCGATATTCCCGGCGAGCAGGTCGACGGCATGGACGTGCGGGCGGTCGCTGCCGCGGGCCGACGGGTGGCGGAATGGGTCAGGGCCGGCAACGGCCCCTACATCCTGGAGATGCTGACCTATCGCTATCGGGGGCACTCGATGTCGGATCCGGCGAAGTATCGCACGCGCGAGGAGGTCGACAAGGTCAGGGAGGAGCGCGATCCGATCGAGCGCGTACGTAACCGTCTGATCGAGCGGAACTGGTCCTCCGAGGATGAGCTGAAGAGGATCGATCAGGAAACCCGCGCCCTGGTCAATGCGGCCGCGGAGTTCGCACAGAACGACCCTGAACCGGCGCCGGCGGAGCTTTGGACAGACGTCCTGCACTGATCATCAGCCGCCATGGTCTGGTCCCACATGTCCGCCCCGGAGCAAACGATGATTCCGGGCAGCGGAGTCTTGCACAATATGAGGGTTGCAATGGCCGGGGCCGGTATGCGGACACGGCTTGGCGGATCGCTCCAGGCCTTGATAAGTTCGTGCGTACTGGCATATTCCGGCTCATCGGGATAAGCCGGAACGCTGAAATTCTCCCGCCCCAGGCTTGATGCCGCAACCGCCTCCTTCGACTCGCAGCCGACGAACCAAGACGGACTCGCCAGCCCATGCCCACCCAGATTCTGATGCCCGCGTTGTCGCCGACCATGGAGGAGGGCACGCTCGCCAAGTGGCTCGTCAAGGAAGGCGACGATATCAAGTCCGGCATGGTGATCGCCGAGATCGAGACCGACAAGGCGACGATGGAGGTCGAAGCGGTCGACGAGGGCAAGCTGGGCCAGATCCTGGTTCCCGCCGGCACCGAGAACGTCAAGGTCAATACGCCGATCGCGTTGATCATGGGCGATGGCGAAGCGGCCGGGGCGGCTGCCCCTGTATCAGCGCCGGCGTCTGTCCCTGATGGCGAGGCCAGGCCGAAAGCCGACGGCGGAGCGTCCGGTCCCGCCTCTGCGGTCGCTAGGAGCGCGGCGCCTGCTCCTCCCAAAGCCGAGGTTTTCAGGGATACCGCCATTCCGGAAGGCACCGAGATGGCAACGATCACGATGCGCGAGGCGCTTCGCGATGCCATGGCCGAAGAGATGCGTCGCGATCCGGATGTGCTGCTGATGGGCGAGGAGGTCGCCCAATATCAGGGGGCGTACAAGGTCAGCCAGGGGCTGCTCGATGAATTCGGCGACAGGCGCGTGATCGATACGCCGATTACGGAGCAGGGGTTTGCCGGCGTAGGCGTGGGTGCGGCGATGGCCGGCCTGAAGCCGATTGTCGAGTTCATGACCTGGAACTTCGCGATGCAGGCGATCGACCAGATCATCAACTCGGCGGCCAAGACGCTTTACATGTCCGGCGGTCAGATGGGCTGTCCAATCGTGTTTCGCGGTCCCAACGGCGCGGCCGCGCGCGTCGCGGCCCAACACAGCCAATGCTATTCGGCATGGTATGCGCATGTGCCGGGTTTGAAAGTCATTGCGCCCTCGAACGCATCGGATGCGAAGGGCCTCCTGAAAAGCGCGATCCGCGACCCCAACCCGGTCCTTTGCCTCGAGAACGAAATGCTCTATGGGACCTCGGCGCCGGTGCCGAAGATGGAGGAGTGGCTGGTCCCGATCGGCAAGGCGCGGATTGCACGGGAAGGGCGCCATGTCACCATCGTCTCGTTCTCGCGGGGGATGCAGTATGCGCTGGCTGCCGCCGATGCGCTTGCAAACGATGGCATCGAGGCGGAGGTCATCGACCTGAGGTCGCTGCGTCCGCTCGACATGGAAACGATCTTCGCTTCCGTGCGCAAGACCAACCGGATCGTGACGGTAGAGGAGGCATGGCCGGTGTGTTCGGTCGGATCCGAAATCTGCGCTCGCGTTGCCATCGATTGCTTCGACCATCTCGATGCGCCGCCGGCCAAGGTGTCGGGTGCGGACGTGCCGATGCCATATGCGGCGAACCTGGAGAAACTGGCCCTGCCGTCGGTCGAACTGGTGGTCGAGGCGGCAAAGGGCGTGTGCTACGTGTAAACGCCAACGTCAACCGCTGCGGGCAAGCCTCATGAGCGAAGCCGACATCATCGAGCGCATGTTCGACGCGATCCAGACGGTGCTGACGATCTTTTCGATCTTCTTCACGCTGGTTTCGGCCTATATCGCCGGGCTCTATTTGTTCCTGAAGACGGCGCCGCTGCTCCTGCGCCTTGTCGCGTTCGCCCTGCTTTCCGTCGGCCTCGTGTTCCTCGGAGGAACGGCTGCCGTCGTTCAGCGTCTGCAGGACGGCCTTTTCGTCGCCTGGACTCGGCTGTCGAGCCCGCTATTGGATCTGAAGGACATGCGCAATCCGCTGCCGATCGGCAGCATCGCGATGGCCGGCATCAATCAGCAGGACATTGGCGTCGGCGTGGGATGGGCGGTCGCCGTCACCGTGTATCTCGTGCTGGCCTATCTGACGTTTCTCTACCGCTGGCCCGAACGCAACCTGTAGGACTTGAGAGCCACCTCATGCCGACCCAGATCCTGATGCCTGCCTTGTCGCCCACCATGGAGGAGGGCAAGCTCGCTCGTTGGCTCGTCAAGGAAGGCGATGTCGTCAAGTCGGGCAAGGTAATCGCCGAGATCGAGACCGACAAGGCGACGATGGAGGTCGAGGCGGTCGACGAGGGTACGGTCGGCAAGATTCTGGTCGCTGAGGGCACCGAGGGTGTGAAGGTCAATACGCCGATCGCGGTGCTGCTGGAGGAAGGCGAGAGCGCATCGGCGATATCCGGCGCGTCGTCCGCGCCGCCTCCCGCTGCCGCGCCGGCATCCGGTTCCGCTGCGGGCGTGAGCGAGGCGAAGCCAGCGGCCGCCGCTTCGCCGGCGGGCGTTGTCCAACAGCCGCGTGCTGCTGCAAAAGCTCCCGATGCGCCGCGCCCGAACGGCCATGCCGGGGATCGCATCGTGGCCTCGCCGCTGGCACGCCGGCTTGCGACGGAGGCCGGCCTTGACGTTGCACGGCTGGCGGGTTCGGGACCGCATGGCCGCGTCATCAAGCGTGACGTCGAGGCCGTGCTCAAGGGCGGCGCCGCTCCGGTCACCGGGACCGCACTGCAGAAGCCTGCGGTGCCGCTCACGCCGGCCACGCCGCCTGCGGTAGCGCCCATGGCGGACGACAAAGTGCTCGCCCTCTACGAGCAGGGCAGCTACGAGGTCGTCCCGCACGACGGCATGCGCAAAGTGATCGCGCAACGCCTGACGCAATCCAAATCGACGATCCCGCACTTCTATCTCACGCTCGAGTGTCGGCTGGACGAGTTGCTGCGGGCGCGCGAACGGATCAATGCGGCCGCGCCGAAGTCAGGTCCGCGCGCCTACAAACTGTCGGTCAATGATTTCATCATCAAGGCTCTTGCGCTCGCGCTGCAGCAGGTGCCGGCAGCGAATGCGACGTGGACGGAGGCCGGTATGCTGCGGCATCGTCATTCGGACGTCGGCGTCGCGGTCGCCATCGAAGGCGGGCTGTTCACGCCGGTTATCCGCCATGCCGAGCTCAAAACGCTTGGGGAAATCTCCAACGAGATGAAAGACCTCGCTCAACGGGCGCGAAACCGGCGACTGGCGCCGCACGAGTATCAGGGCGGTTCGACCTCGATCTCGAACCTCGGCATGTACGGCATCAAGAGCTTCGATGCAGTGATCAATCCGCCGCATGCAACGATCCTGGCCGTCGGCGCCGGAGAGAAACAGCCTGTGGTGGGCGCGAACGGGCAGATCGAGGCAGCGACGATCATGTCGTGTACGCTGTCGTGCGACCACCGTGTGGTCGACGGTGCTCTTGGTGCTGAACTCTTGAATGCGTTCAAGCAATTGATCGAAGATCCCGTGCGCATGCTGGTGTGATCTGCAACACCTGGGTGTGCTTTCGCTGCCACCCCATGCTTCGCAATCGTATCCGGCGATCTGGTTGTCCCCACTGTCTTGATGCTAGGCAGATGCAGTCTTCTTGCCGGAGGGCATGCGGAGGCCGTAGGGAGATTGCAGCGCCGAGTCTGGTTCCTGAGTCCAGCGCCGCTGTATGCGCTTGCTATATCAACTCTGGGAGTCCTCTCATGCTCGCCAAGCTGCGCTTGCCGATACTCGTGTTGGCACCTGCAATCGTCATCGCTGGATGCGCGAACAACGAGTTGTTCAACGGCGCTGTTGATCCGGTCTCGACGTCTTCGCTCGCCCAGAAGCCGAAGGTTGATCCGGTGTGCCAGGCGCTTGCGGCGCAGATCGAGTCGCTGAGAGGCGAAGGCATCGAGGCGAAGATCGAAAAGGCGGCCGCCCGCAAGTACAGGTTCAAGAAGGGTGAGCTGACAAAGGTCGATCAACTGACCAAGGCCAACGCGGACTTCCAGTCGAAGTGCTCGACGTTGCCACGTACGGCTTCGGTCGCTCCGGTGGCGGGGGCAACGAAAGCGCCTGCGAACGGCGCGCCAACTTCGAAGGCGCAATAGGCGGATCCAATCGTCCGCGCCTTACGATCCGTTTGAGTGTGAACAGCGCATGCAGTATGGCTGCAACGTAGCATAAGTGCTGGTCACAATCGTGAGACGAAAAGCTGGTGCAGGAAGGGCACGACACAGATGGAAATGGTCGTGCTGCCCACGCTTTAACGCATCACACCATTGCCATTCATTCGCCCAATTTGATAGGTCCCAGCTAGGTCAATGAACTTCGCGGGGGCGAGGCCCCGGAGCTCCTCACAGCCGAAGGAGGTTTCTGGAGGTGATTGTGGCGCCGAATACGAAAATCATCATGGCTGCTCTCTCTATCGGTGTGATGGGGATCGCGGGGTGCGCAGACAATAGCTATGGTCCGCCAGGCGCGAAGGCGATGCCGGTAGGCCAAAGCTGCCAGTCGGTGCGTGCGGAGCTCAACCGTCTCGATGCGAAGGGTACGCAATCGAAAATCGAGGCGCAAAGCCGCGGCGCCAAGTTGTCGCCGGCTGCACGCGCGGATGTCGATCGCTACAACCAACTGCTGAATGTCTACCTGGGCAATCAGTGCCACACCTAAGTCGCGGAATGCGGCTTTGCAGGCGGTGGCGGTTTGCGCTTGAATACCGGGGGCCCGGCGGCATGCGGGGCCCTTTCGCATGCCAGAGGGCAATGGTCTATGCGCTCAGGCGTGACACCTCGGTCCCAGGAGCCTTTCATCAATGGCAGACACGACATACGACGTCATCGTGATCGGCGCCGGTCCGGGCGGGTACGTCACGGCGATCAGATCGGCTCAATTGGGATTCCGGACGGCGGTGGTCGAACGGGAGCATCTCGGCGGCATCTGCCTCAACTGGGGGTGCATTCCGACCAAGGCGCTGTTGCGGTCGGCCGAGATCTATCACTATGCGACGCACGCCAAGTCGTACGGACTGGTGATCGACGGCAAGGTCGGCTTCGATGCATCTGCCATCGTGAACAGGTCGCGGGCTGTGTCGGGCCAGCTCAATACTGGCGTCGGCTTTCTTCTCAAGAAGAACAAGGTTGACGTCATCTGGGGTGAAGCAACGATCCCCCGCCGCGGCGAGGTCACGGTCGCAACGCTGAAAAAGAAGGCGTTCGAACCGCAGCATCCGGTGCCCAAGGGTGTGCTCGGTGCTGGAACATACAAGGCGAAACATATCATCGTGGCGACCGGTGCGCGTCCGCGCGTGCTCGCCGGTATCGAGCCGGATGGCGATCGGATCTGGACCTATTTCGAGGCGATGGTGCCGAAGACAATGCCCAAATCCCTGATCGTGATGGGATCGGGCGCCATCGGAATCGAGTTTGCCTCGTTCTATCGCACGCTCGGTGCAGAGGTGACGGTGATCGAACTGCTGCCGCAGATCCTGCCGGTCGAGGATGCGGAGATCGCCGGCCTTGCCCGTAAGGCGTTCGAGAAGCAGGGCATCAAGATCATGACGTCGGCTCAGGTCAAGAAGGTTGAGACGTCCGCAAGTGGCGTAACCGCACACGTGGAAACGGGTGAGGGAAAATCGCTCACTCTCACGGCGGAACGGCTGATCTCGGCGGTCGGCGTGGTCGGCAACGTCGAGGGGCTGGGGCTCGAGCAACTCGGCGTCAGGCTCGACCGAGGGACTGTCGTGACCGACGGTCTGGGCCGGACCAGCGCCGAAGGGATTTACGCGATCGGCGACGTGGCCGGGCCGCCGATGCTCGCTCACAAGGCTGAGCATGAGGGTGCGTTGTGCGTCGAAGCGATCAAGGGCAAAGCCGTGCACGCCATGGACAAAGCTAAGATTCCCGGCTGCACGTATAGCTCTCCGCAAATCGCGAGCGTCGGCTTGACGGAAGCAAAAGCCAAGGACGGAGGGCGCGAGGTGCGCATCGGCCGTTTCCCGTTCATCGGCAACGGCAAGGCGATTGCGCTGGGCGAACCGGACGGACTGGTAAAGACGATCTTCGATGCCAAAACGGGTCAGTTGCTTGGCGCACATATGATCGGCGCCGAGGTGACGGAGCTGATCCAGGGGTTCGTCATCGCCATGGAGCTCGAGACCACGGAGGAAGAGCTGATCCACACCGTGTTCCCGCATCCCACGCTCTC
>JBFWYV010000185.1:0-10287 GCA_050186055.1 Hyphomicrobiaceae bacterium
ACTTCGTTTTCTTAGCCGGCGGTGGTCTGGCTTTCGGTGGCGGGCTTCCTCCACTTTGTGTTCGGCCGGTATTGCAATTACCGCGCGATCGCCGCGATCGGCACCAATATGGCCAGCCCGATCCAGCAATGGGAGCTGCTTGTCTCGCTCGCTGTCGCTCTGATCCTGCTGGGAGAAGTGCTGACGCCGATGAAGCTGCTCGGCACCGCGCTGCTGCTGCTGGGCCCCGCGATTTCCACCCGTGTCGAAAAGTCGAGCGGCGGCCATTCTGGATCGTCACCGGGACGTGCCGGCGGAAAGGCATTCGAGCCGCGCTACGCCGAGGGCTACACCTATGCCTTCCTTTCCATCTTCGGCTATGGGCTGAGCCCGATCTGCGTCCGGGCCGGACTGGAGCATGCGAGCATCGGACAGAGCCTGGCGGGAGGACTCATATCCTACATCACGGCGACGATCATCGTGCTGGCAATGCTGGCGACGCCCGGACGCATCAAGCACGTCAGGGAAATGAACCGCTCCGCAACGCACTGGTTCATTTTTGCGGGCTTCATGGTGTTCATCAGCCAACTGTTTCGATACATGGCTCTGGCCGTCGCGCCGGTATCCGTGGTTGCGCCAATCATGCGGATCCAAGCCATTTTCCGGATCTATTTCTCGTGGATACTCACGCGCGATTATGAGATTTTTGATTCGCATGTCATAATTGGCACAGTCATTTCGGTTGCCGGTGCAGTGCTGCTCACGCTGCAGACCGATGCGGTCGCCGCCGCGTTGCATTTGCCCGCGAGCATTCAGACGATATTGCATTGGCACTGGCCGTGACCGGCAGTTTGCCGGCGCAATCGGCGGCTTCCGGCTCATTTATCCACAGTTGTCTTCACGCGACTCGTCTTGCATCGCAAATTCCACTGACGGCATTTTTGTGTTTTATCCGAGGCGCATCGGCGAGCATGATTCCGTGTGCGGAATAGGATGCCCTTGCATTAACGACGTTCGTTTTCTTCATTGAACCCATTCAATTGACACTGCGGCTTCAATTCAATATCCGGGATTCGATCCGCGCCACGAATCAGACGGCTTCGTCCGAACCCCTACCGGAGATGCAGATGTTCAATTCTTTCAAGAGCGAGCCAAGCGCCGCGCCCGGCCCGGTCAAGAGCTCCGATGCTCCAGCACCGAGCTATCCGTCGGCGCCGGCGGCATCATCAGTTCACGCCTCTTCCAAGTCGAACGGTCCCAACCATTCCATCGTCGACGAAAACCTGACGATGAAGGGCGACCTCGAGAGCGAAGGCGACATCATGGTCAAGGGCAAGGTGATCGGCAACATCAGCTGCAACCTGCTGATCGTCGACCGCGAAGCTTTTGTCGAAGGCGGGATCAGGGCCACCGAGGTCATCGTGCGCGGCAGGGTCAAGGGCAACATCGACGCCGAACGCGTAAGGCTGGAGCGGACTGCCGAAGTGGAGTGCGACATCTCTCAGAAGTCGTTCTCGGCCGAGGAAGGCGCGCAGATCAAGGGCAACCTGACATTCAAGCCGGAAGGTCCTGGCGGCACAGCGAAAGTTTCGAAGATCGACACGGGCGCGAAGAAGGTCAGCGGCAGCGAGGCTGCGGCCTGACGTTCCCCCGGCAAGAGCCGATGTCGATGTGAATGGAGCCGGGCTATGGCCCGGCTCTCATTATTATGCGGGTTGCGGCAGGATGCTCAATCGAACCGGCGCTCGGCATTGCTGACGACCGGCCTGGACTTCAAACGGGCAATGATGCGATTGAGATGCTCGAGGTCCCATACCTCAAGCTCGATCATCATCTCGGTGAAGTCGGCCGCACGCTGCAGCATCCTCAAATTGTCGATGTTGCCGTCCTCATCGCCGATGACCTGCGCGATCTGAGCCAGGGAGCCCGGCTCGTTCACGGCGGTGACGCAGATCCTGGCGGGGAACCGCTCCGGGTACTCGGGATCGATGTCCCAGGTCACGTCGATCCAATTCGCTTCCTGGTGCTCGGCGAGATGCGGCGAGTGGATCTGGAAGATGCGTATTCCTTCGCCCGGAACGAGAACACCGACGATGCGGTCTCCCGGCACGGCGCCACCCTCCTCAAACGTCACCGGAAGATCACCCTTGACGCCGCGTATCGGGACACCGAAGCCGGGCCGGGCCGGATCGGGCACCGCTTCCTCGCCGCTGCCGGCCAAGCGGAACTTCAGGTTCATCACCTTGGCGAGATTGAACCAGCCTTCCTGTCCGTGCGCGTGGTCGTAGCGGTTCTTGGGCCTGTGGGCGTTGGCCGGGCCCGCAAGCTTCGCCGCCGCCTCGGGTGCAACAGCCCGCACGACGTCGTTGACGGGCATTTCTCCGCGGCCTACGGCTGCCAGCACGTCCTCCACCGAGCGCTGCGCGAGCCGGTCAAGCACACGCCTGACCTTGTCGTCGCTGTAGACGACCTCGGCGCGCTCGAAGCGGGCCAACACAAGCCGGCGGCCAAGCTCGCAATACTGGCGGCGCATCGCGTCCCGGGTGGCCTTGCGGATTGCCGCGCGCGCGCGGCCCGTCACTGCCATGCGCTCCCAGGCGGACGGCGGCGTCGACTGGTTGCGCGAGGTCAGCACCTGCACCTCGTCGCCGTTGCGCAGCGTCGTCGTCAACGGAAGATGGCGGCCGTTGACCAGAGCGCCCGTCGCCGAATTGCCGATATCGGTGTGGACCGCATAGGCGAAGTCGATCACCGTCGCGCCGCGCGGCAAGGCGATCAGCCGACCCTTGGGGGTGAAACAAAACACCTGGTCGTGAAACAGCTCGAGCTTGGTGTGCTCGAGGAACTCCTCGGGATTGTTGCCTTCGAGCAGCGTTTCGACGAGCTTCCTGAGCCAGACGTAGGGACCGATCTCCTTGGCCGCCGCTCCATTCCGCCCGCCCGCGCCTTCGCCGTTGAGCGCGCCGGCCGGCACGACGATCGCATCCAAGAAGAGGGCGTGCGCGGCAACGCCGTACTCGGCGACGTCATGCATCAGGCGCGTGCGGATCAGCAGCTCGGCACGCTGATGGCGCGGCCCGACCACCGTGGTGTGGATCGATTGATAGCCGTTCTGCTTGGGCGTCGAGATGTAGTCCTTGAAGCGTCCCGGGACCGCGCTCCAGGTCGCATGCGCCACGCCGAGAACCCGGTAGCAGTCCTCCAGGCTGCCGGCGATGACACGAAAGCCGTAGATGTCGGAGAGCTGCTCGAGGCTGATCTGCTTGTTCTGCATCTTGCGCCAGATCGAGTAGGGCTTTTTCTCGCGCCCGCTCACATCCGCGGCGATACCGGCCTCACGAAGTTTCGACTTCAAAGCCGCGCTGATTTCGTCGACAAGCCCGCGGTTCTTGTTCTCCAGTTGAAAAAGCCGCTCGCGCAGCGCCCGGTACGCCTCCGGAAACAGCCAGCGAAACGAGTGATCCTCCAGTTCCTCGCGAAGATGCTGCATGCCCATGCGCCCGGCCAGCGGGGCATAGATGTCAAGCGTCTCCTGGGAGATGCGCTCGCGGCTGCCGGCCTTCATGTGCTCCAGCGTCCGCATGTTGTGGAGCCGGTCGGCCAGCTTGACGAGGAGAACGCGAATATCGCTCGAGATCGCGACCAGGAGCTTGCGAAAGTTCTCCGCCTGCTCGGCGCGCTTGGAGATCAGATCGAGCTTCTTGATCTTGGTCAGGCCGTCGACGAGCGTGCCGATCTCGGAGCCGAACATCTGGTCGATCTCTGCACGCGTGGCATCGGTATCCTCGATGACGTCGTGCAGCAGGGCGGTGGCAATGGTGGCATCGTCGAGCTTCAGCTCGGTGAGAATCGCGGCAACCTCGAGGGGATGCGAGAAGTACGGATCACCGGACGCGCGCTTTTGATCGCTGTGCGCCCGCATGGCGTAGACGTAGGCGCGATTGAGCAACGCCTCGTTCGCCTTGGGGTCATACGCGAGGACGCGCTCAACGAGCTCGTACTGGCGCATCATCTGTGTTGCCGTCCTTCCCGGGCCCGACCAATTTTCGCGGGTGTGCACGCAGAACGAGCCCATGCCAAGCGCATTGCGGCGGAGTCACCGGATCCGGAGACAGCCCGCCTGTTTCATGCAGCCGGTGGCGGCCGGGGGAAAAGCTGCTCGCCGCTGGACTTAGCTCAGCGCGAGCCGCGTCCTCCGCCCCCGCCACTGCCGCCGCCGATAGCTGCCGATGGCTCCGTCGGCGTGAGGCTCTCGAGGTTCCTCAGCAACTGCTCCTCGGTCATGACATCGAACTGGTTGTCGCTCGCCTGATCGTCGCGTCCGAGGATCGGAGCCCGACGCTCGACCGGCAGCATCGGCGCGGCGACGGCTTCCGGCTCATCGACCTCCACATTCTTCTGCAGGGCGTGGATGAGCCCCTCGCGCATATCGTCGGCGGGAATCTTCCTGTCCGCCATCTCGCGCAAGGCGATGACCGGGTTCTTGTCGTTCTCCGGTTCCACGGCGATCGCCGCTCCGGTGGAGATCTGGCGCGCGCGGTGGGCCGCCAGCAATACCAGCTCGAACCTGTTTGGAACCTTGTCGACGCAGTCTTCTACGGTAACTCGAGCCATTGCCGTTCCTTTCGATTTCCAGTTCCAGCCGTGGATCACCAGCGCAATCTCGCTGACGGCCGGGTCCCAGACATCCGTTCAGCCAGCACCCAAGCGGCAGAACGAATTCACCGGTGATAACGCCCCAGTGATTCTGGCTGCCTCGGACACTGGCGGTCAGCGCCCTGGACCGACAATCTTGCGTTTACAGGAAGCCGGTTTGAAAATGAGCATTGCTCATCCCTGCAACCTGCATCCAGAAACAAGCTGAGATGGTTGACCACTGCTGAAAAGCAAAGCGCTCGATCAACCGGTCCGACACACCGGTCAGGTGTACCGCCCTGGCATTGGATCAAGCGTTTCCTTCGATTGCCTGCTTGTCGCACGAAATCCAGTCGCGATCAAGGAAACGCTCGACTTCGCCGCGTCGCTCGGGGAGCCGCCTGAGAAGCTGGCCGGCCGTCAACCCGAACACGGGATGGCGCCAACACGGTCCGATCTCGGCCAGCGGCTCCAGAACGAAGCGGCGGCGATGCATCTCCGGATGAGGCAGCACCAGATGCCTGCGCCGCCGGCCGGCCGGCCAGCCGATCACCCGGTGGCGGTAGTCGAGAAGATCGAGGTCGAGCGATCTGGGACCGTTACGCACGCCATGTCGCCGGCCGGCCTGGATTTCTATCGATTTCAACAGGCGAAGCAGCCGGGACGGGGGGGCATCGCTTTCTATGACCGCGACCGCGTTATAATAACGAGGTTGCGGCGGACCGTCGAACGGCCGAGTTAAGTATAGTGATGAGTTTATGCTGGTACACATCCCTTCCTGGGCCAGAATATTCAAGCATTCTCGCAGAGAGTCGAGCGGTGCGCCAAATTGTCCTGAGATATTGGCACCGAGACCTATGATTGACCAAATCTTCGCTTTGCCGGCATAGCTGTTATACCATTGACTCGGTCTCGACGCCCTTGTCACGTTCAGAATTCCTTCATAAATGTCTCTTGGACTGAGGTGGCGGGAGCTTTTTGCCGATCGCAAGTCAATTGTCGGGTCGGTGAAAGTTGCGGCGTTTCGCTTCGGAGGAGCTTGGGGTTTTAGAGGAATCATATGCATTTTTATCAGCATGAACGGATCGCACTGTTTGTCGATGGTGCGAATTTGTATTCGACAGCAAAAGCACTGCAGTTCGATATAGACTACAAGCGTTTGCTGGCCCTGTTTCGGCAGAAAGGCCACTTGGTTCGGGCTTTATACTATACTGCTCTTATCGAGGACCAGGAATACTCGTCCATCCGGCCGTTGATCGATTGGCTCGACTACAACGGTTATACGATGGTGACAAAGCCGACCAAGGAGTTCACGGACTCGATGGGGCGCCGCAAGATCAAGGGCAACATGGATATCGAGCTGACAGTCGACGCGATGCGTTTGGCCGCCAGTCTCGACCATATCGTCCTGTTCTCAGGCGATGGAGACTTCAAGAGCCTGGTGGCGGCGCTGCAGCAAATGGGCAAGCGGGTCAGCGTGGTCTCGACGCTGCAGACGCAGCCGCCGATGGTTGCCGACGAGCTTCGGCGTCAGTCGGACCAATTCATTGATCTTGCCGACCTCGAGCAGATGATCTGTCGCGATCCATCGACGCGTCCGGCACGTCCGGAGCGGGCCGAGCGGTTCTCCCCGCGCCGCGGCGAGGCTGCTTACGGCCGGTCCGCTTCCGATCCGGTGCCGTTCGACGACGCCGATCAGGACGAGCGTGTCGAGGATCATTAGGTTGTAACGCCGTCCTCCTTCAGCAAGGAAGACGGCGGCGCGGCCGATGCGGAAATTGGGCCATGCGGATATGAGGGCCGCCATGGGCAGCGGGGGTGGTGCTGTCAGTTCCCGGTTGATCGAGCCGGCGGACGACAGCGACGGGGACGCGGAGCCCCCTCTCGACTGTCCTCTCTGTCCCCGCCTCGTTGCATACAGGGCTGCCAATCGGGAGGCTGCGCCGGCTTGGCACAATGCTCCTGTGCACTCGTTCGGACATCGCGACGCGCGGCTACTGATTGTCGGACTGGCACCCGGCCTCAAAGGCGCCAACCGGACGGGCCGGCCGTTCACGGGCGATTACGCCGGCGATCTCCTGTACGAGACGCTCATCGAATTCGGGTTCGCCAAAGGCACATACCGGGCAGATCCCGAAGATGGCCTCAGCCTCAGCGATTGCATGATCACGAACGCCGTTCGCTGCGTGCCTCCGGCGAACAAGCCAACGCCAGCCGAGATCGGCACTTGCCGCGCCTTCCTGACGGCGCGGATCGGAGCACTTCCGCGGCTGCACACGATACTCGCGCTGGGACGCATCGCCCATGACAGCACGCTCGCCGCGCTGGGACAGCGGCGTGCGGCGTTTCCGTTCGCACACGGCGCCAGACATTTACTTGGTTCGAGCATCACGCTCTATGACAGCTTCCATTGCTCCCGTTACAACACCAACACGAGGCGATTGACGCCGGACATGTTCAAATCCGTCTTCGAGGCAATTTCCGCGGACCTGCGCGCGTAATTTCTCATCCGCTTGCGCAAGGCGGCGGGGCAGTGCGGCCATCCGGCGCTCAGCTATTGATGCGGGATTCCAGCTCGTAGCCGACAAGGTCCGTCAGGCAGGCCAAAACATCTCGCGCGTGCGCATCCGGAGGATGCACGGGATAGAACGGCACCTCGATGCGGCCATCGCGTACCAGGAGGCTGATCCGCTTGTAAAACCTTTGGCCGCCTGCGCTGAAGGTCGGAAGGTGCAAAGCCTCCGCGATCCTGAAGTCCTGATCGCTCAAGATCTCGAAGGGAAGAGCCAGGCGCCGGGCCAGTTCACCTTGCCATGCGGAATCCTGGCTCGACAATCCCAGCACGGCGGTGTCGAGGCTGGCGAACGACGAGTGGAGGTTTCTGAAGCCCTGGGCTTCGGCCGTCGACCCGTGAGCGCCGGCAATATCGTCCCATCCTGGAGGATCGGCAACGCCGGGACGACCTGTCCATGGATAAATGAACACGATCGCCCGGCCGGACACACGCGCCAGCGACAGGCTCCGACCGGCGGTCGTGGCCAAGGCGATATCCGGCATCGGCATGCCAGGCTCGAGGTGAGCCGCCGCGCCGTCGTCAGCCGGGGCAGGCCAGGGCCAGGGGATCATCC
Source organism: Hyphomicrobiaceae bacterium (assembly GCA_050186055.1). Classification (GTDB taxonomy): domain Bacteria; phylum Pseudomonadota; class Alphaproteobacteria; order Rhizobiales; family Hyphomicrobiaceae; genus CAMDPA01. The sequence continues at coordinate 7,743 of JBFWYV010000185.1, forward strand.
GCACGCCTCCCGATCGGCCGTCAGCCAGGCCAGTACATCCTCGGCGCTGCGATCCGGCGGGAATACCGGATAGAAGACCTGCGCAATTCGTCCGTCGTCGATCACCATGGCCAGGCGCTTGAGCAGCCGGACCCCGGCTATCTCCATGGTCGGCAGCTTCAGCGCATCGGCGAGCACCAGCCTTTCGTCAGACAGCAGAGCAAATGGCAGGTGCAAGCGCGTGGCTGCTTCCTGCTGATACTCCGTGGACTGGGTCGATAGCCCGAATACGGCAACCGCTCCGGTTCGCTTCAGATCCGCGAGATGATCGCGGAATCCGCAGCTTTGCGGCGTGCAGCCCCGCGCACCCGGGATCGCGTCCCAATCGTCGGTTAGGCCGGGAACGCCGGGCTGCCCCGTGCGGGGGTAGGCATAGACCACCACGCGGCCCGCCGTGCTGGCGAGCGACACCGTCGCTCCGTCAGTCGAAGGCAGAGCGACATCGGGAATCCGGAGACCCAGCAGATGCCGCGCACCTCCGTCGTCGACGGGAGCTGGAATCTTCGTCCAGTCGACCGACATCAGATCGGGGTTGGCGTCCGAGACCATGGCTACGTCCTGAACCGAACGAGAATTGGCGTGCGCCAATCATGTCTTCGGACGGTAGCACGAATGCCGGCCCCTGCCGCAAGCCCGCGCGGCGTTCGTGTCATGGCGAATACGACGCCGAGTCCTTCCCGGCAGATGCCCGTGACGCAATCGGATACCGCATCCCGCAACAGCGGAACGCGGCATCCGAACAGTCGCCCGACCTGCCGGCTATGAGCTTAGCTCATCAACCGGTCGCGGGTCGCCGTTCCTACGATCCCGTCCACCTTGAGGCCTTCGCGAGACTGGAAGTCACGAACAGCCTTCAACGTGCCGCTTCCGAAGTTTCCATCGACTTCCAGGTCGTATCCCTGTGCGCGCAGAAGCTGCTGCAGGACCTTCACCTGATCGCCCTCGTCACGAAGCTTCAGGCGCTCCGTCAGGATTGGCTTGCTCCCGCCAGTCACGATGCTGAGGATGCCTTCGCCCGTGCACGGCTTGGCGACGCGGGTGCAAACCCACAGCTTCTTGCCCTCGGACTGCTGCTTGCAGTCAATCTTGCGGTCTGACGCATTGCGCCAAGCCCGGTACTCCGCTCCGTAGGCCGACTCGGCGGCCTTGCGCCAAGCCAACAGCGAGCTCGGATAGGCAATAAGCGAACGCGAGACTGACGCTTCCCCGGTCGCTTTCACTTCATCCTTGCACTCTTTGGCTGCCAAGCTTGGTGCGCACAACAAAACCGTCGCTGTCGCGCTGACGGCGAGAACACGCATCGGCTTCACGAACATCTGCCAACCTCCACATGATCGGGACGCTAATGCCGGAACAAAAATGAATCCCCCGGCGGGGCCAACCCCTGGTCACATCTAGCACAAAGGCCGCCGCCGAGGTGCGGCAAAGAACGGCAATGATGCGCAAGCGCCACTAAGTTTGGAAAAGTCTGTTCACGGTCAAAGACTCAATTGACATGCGGCGCGCTCTTGTCCGTTGCGGCGCGATGCAACGATGCAGAGCCGGTCTTGCGGAACAGTTGCGCGCGGCCTCAGCCCTTTTCGCGCATCAGCCGGGCCTTCTGGCGCTGCCAGTCGCGCTTGGCGCTCGCTTCGCGCTTGTCGTGAAGCTTCTTGCCTTGCGCCAGCGCGAGCTTGAGCTTGGCCCGGCCTTTCTCGTTGAAGTAGATCTCGAGCGGCACCATGGTCATGCCCTGGCGCGATACGGCTTCCGACAGCTTCTTTATTTCAGCCGCATGCAGGAGCAGACGGCGCGAGCGGCGCGGTTCGTGCTGAAAGAATTTTCCCGCATCCTGGTATTCGGGGATGTAGGCGTTGACGAGCATGATCTGGCCATGCTCGGGCGAGGCATAGCTTTCAGCGATATTGGCTTGCCCACGTCGGAGCGATTTGACTTCCGTGCCCCTCAGCTCGATGCCGGCCTCGTAGGTATCGGTGATATGATATTCATAGCGTGCACGCCGGTTCTCGGCGACGAGCTTGCGCCCATCAGCTTTCCTGGCCGCCATCGGCCTCTTCCTCGTATTGGCGCGGCTGCGCCTGCCCCAACCGCTATTCCGCGGCCGCAGCCTGCCGCGTCAGGCCAGCCATGGCCATAGCCGCATCGACTGTCTTGCGGGCCGCCTCGCCGACCGGTGCAATCGGCAGCCGCACGTCCTCGACGCACAAGCCAAGACGGGAAGCCGCGTACTTCACCGGTCCCGGATTGGTCTCGACAAACAGCGCTTCATGCAGCGGCGTGAGCACTTCCTGGATCTTCAGCGCCGCAGCAAAGTCGCCAGCCATGCAGGCATTCTGGAAATCCGCGCACAACCGCGGGGCTACGTTCGACGTCACCGAACTGCAGCCCTGTCCGCCATGTGCCATGAACCCGAGCGCCGTGCCGTCCTCGCCCGAGAGCTGAATGAACCTGTCGCCGCATGCAGCCCGCTGCTGGGATACGCGGAACACATTGGCGGTCGCGTCCT
>JBFWYV010000186.1:0-10260 GCA_050186055.1 Hyphomicrobiaceae bacterium
TTCTTCATGCCGTCTGGCGACAGTCCTGCGCTCGCGAGCAAAGCATTTTGCACGAAGCGGATCGTGCTCTGCGCCGTGAACTCCGACGGCATCCGGACGCCCTTGAGATCCGACAGCTTCTTGTACGGAGAGTTGTCGACCACTGCGATACCGATCGGCAGCTGGAAGATCACAGCAACGAGCCGCAAATTCCTGGCCGGAGGCTGACCTTTGAAATTCTCGATACCATCCCATGCAAAGACCGGGTCGATCACATTCAGCAAGCCGAACTCGATCTGACCTTGGTTGATAGTCGGCACGTACGTTGACGAGCCGCCCATCGGCTGAACCCTGAGCCGATGTTTCGTCTTGTTCGATACGACCTGGGACACTGCAGAGCCCACCGCATAATACAGCGATCCCTGCGGGTTCGTGGCGATACCCATGGTCTGCGCCAAGGCACCGCCGGCAAAGCCTGTGCTCATCAGCGCGGCCAACGCAAATCCGCGTAGCAACTTCATAATCTTCCACCTCCTCTTTCAGTTCTCGAGTGCCAAGACCAGCCGCACGCCCATGTCGATCGGGTAGGCGGACGAATGCGCATGCGGAAGAGCGCATGGCACAATACGACGCGATCAGGTTCGCAAAAGCAGCATCCGACGCTTCGCCGTATCCGAGCGTAACAATAACTGTCGCCGTGCAGCAAGCATTGTGAGGGAAATTGCAATCAATCAAGTGATCATACGGTAAGTGGCCGGACGATCGCTCATTCACGGCTTCGGAGAACGTCTCGCATGACGACTTCGGCCAGCATTCGCCGCATCATTTGCGCATGAATTTGCTTGCGTCCCGCCTTCGATTGGGCACACTGGCCTTCAATTCAACGATGCTGCGGGCCCGGCCAGAAGTGAATGGAGGGGCCTGAGGCCCTAAAACTGGTTGGATACTCGGCTCCAGCGCGCTGGACATCACGTCGCGGGCGGCGAGAGCCAACATGGGGAGGATGCCGTGAAGCGATCCCTTCACGCGGCCTGTGCCGCTTTCTCGGGGCTGGCGATGACGTCGGCCGGTGCTGCCCAGGCGGCGGAGCTCGTCTACGGGAGCTGGGTCAGTCCAAAGCACTCCGTGATGCGCACCGCCATGCCGAACTATTTCGCCAACGTCGCCAAAGCGACCAATGGCGGCATCACATGGAAGATGGTGGCCGGCGGCCAGCTCGTCGACGTCAAGTCCACAGTTCCCGGCCTGAAGGATGGCTTGATCGACGGTGGCTTCCTCATCGCGCCGTTCGTTCCGAGTTATGTGCCGGCACTGAACCTGGTGTTCGGTACGCAGGTGTTCGGAGACGATACCGTAGCCTCTACCGGCGCGATGATGGAGTTCATGCTCCTCAAGTGCCCGGCCTGCGCCGCCGAAGCAAAGAAGATCGGCATCGTCGAACTCGGCGGGTTCAGCACGACACCGTATGTCCTGATGTGCCGCGTACCTGTCGCCACTGTCGCCGACATGAAGGGCAAAAAGATCCGCTCAATCGGCGGCGGCGTTCCGACCATGGCTCTCGGCGGCGCCGTTCCCGTCGGGATGTCTCCGGCCGATGCCACGCAGGCGCTGCAGCGCGGCGGCCTCGACTGCGTGCATGGCCCTGCCTCATGGCTGCGCTCGTACGGCTACCAGGACGTTGCAAAGTACGTGACCGACTTCCCGCTCGGCATGTCCGGACCCGCCCTGCACCTCTCCTTCAGCCGCAAGCGGTTCCTGGCGCTGACGCCCGAGCAACGCAAGGCGCACGTGATGGCAGCACCCGAATCCGTCGCCATATCAGCCATCGACGGCTATATCCTCAATGACCGCGAGATCATCAAAGGAGCCAAGTCGAAAGGAGTGAAGTTCGTCAAGGGGGGCAAGGACTTCGAAGGTCTGGTCGCCAAGCGCGATGCGCAGCAACGGCAAGCAAATATCGAAACCGCCAAGAAGTTCAATGTGCCGGAGCCCGGCAAGATTCTCGATACGTTCAACGAAGCCTTGAAAAAATGGCAGAAGCTTTCGCCTGACATCGGTCTCGACAAAGGCAAGTTCTCCGAGGCATTGAGACGCGAGGTCTACAGCAAGGTCGATCCGGAGAAGCTATGACGTGCACACGAGGTGTGCTGAGCAATAATCGTCAGGAAAGGGATGATCAGAATGAGCGCGCCTCGATTGAGTGTAGCGGCTTTGGTTTGTTGCGCCGTGGGCAGCCTCGGCGCAACCGCGGCTTCGGCCACCGATCTTGTCTATGGCAGTTGGGTCAGCCCCAAGCATAGCGTCATGCGCACGGCGATGCCGCCGTTCTTCGCGGCGGTCAAGAAAGCCACCAACGGCACCATCAACTGGAAGATTGTGGGTGGCGGGCAATTGGTCGACGCGAAGGGCACCGTGCCGGGGCTGAAGGACGGACTGATCGATGGCGGGTTCGTGATCCCGTCATTCGGCCCGAGCTACACGCCGACGACCAGCCTGGTGTTCAACACGCAGGTCTTCGGGGACGACCCCGTCGCAGCTACCGGCGCCCAGTCGGAGCTGGTCTTGCTCAGATGCCCGCAGTGCCTGGCAGAAGCCCGCAAGATGAACTTCATTCCGCTGGGCAGCTACAGCACGTCACCCTTCCTTCTGATGTGCCGCATGCCGGTCGCGACCCTTGCCGACCTGAAGGGCTTGAAGGTGCGCGCCGCCGGCGGCGGCATCGGGGTCACCCGGTTGGCCGGGATGACGCCGGTGACGATGTCGCCGGCGGATGCGACACAGGCTTTGCAGCGCGGCGGCCTCGATTGCGTGCTCGGCGCGGCGTCTTGGCTGCGCTCCTACGGATACCAGGACGTCGTAAAGACCGTCATCGATTATCCGCTCGGCATGTCGGGCCCAAGCATTCATCTCGCGATCAATCGAACGAGGTTCCGGGCGATGACGCCGGCGCAGCGCAAGGCGCACGTGGATGCGGCAGCCGAAGCGGCGGCTATTGCGACGATCGACGGTTACATTCTGTATGAGAAGACAATTGTCGAGGCAGCCAAGAAAAAGGGCGTGAAGTTCGTGAAGGGCGGCGCCGAATTCGAAGCGGTAGCGACCAGGCGAGAGGCCGAGCAGCGCGAAGCCAATATCAAGGCATCAGCCAACCTCAACGTGCCCAATCCCGGGCCGGTGCTCGACGCTTATGAGGCCGCGGTCAAGAAGTGGCGCGCGCTCTCGAAGGAAATCGGGACTGATACCAAGAAGTTCACCGAGGCCCTTCAGCGCGAAATCTACAGTAAGCTTGATCCGGAAAAGCTGTAGCAGCCGGACGGGGCTCTGCCGGAATACCGGGGGCATATGAACATTCCGGGGAGCCCTGCTCGCTGCGCTCCTCATGCAACAGACGCGATGGGGCACGATGCTGAAGTTGTTCGTCCGGTTCTCCGATACGCTCAGCTGTTGGGCAATGTGGCTGTCGATGTTCATCGGTGCGCTGATGATGGTGCATATCGCCGCCGACGTGACTGCGCGCCATTTCTTCGGGGGCTCGCTGTTCGGCACGATCGAGATCGTCTCCGGCTATTACATGGTGGCGGTGACGTTCCTGCCGCTTGCCTGGCTTGTCGGGCGCGAGGGGCACATCATTGTCGAGCTGTTCACGCGAAACCTGAAAGGACGCTCGCTGCTGAGACTGGAAACGATCGTGCTCGTCTTCAGCATTGCCTATGTCAGCGTCCTAGCGTGGCAGTCCACCATAAATGCCTTTGAGCAGACCGCACGCAAGGAACAATGGGAAACCGCACTGGGCTTCGTTGCCATGTGGCCGAGCCGATGGATGCTGGTCGTCGGCTTCGGCTGCCTGGCGCTGCAATTCGTTGCCCAGTTCATGCTCGGCATCGCCAGGCTCTCTGGTGAAGACTCCGTGGAAGGCAGATGACACCACTCGCGATAGGCGCCATCAGCTTCCTGGTGGTGATTGTGCTGATTGCCGTCAGGGTGCCGATCGCCGTCGCGCTCGGCGGAACGGCTATTGTCGGCATGGCGATAGTGCGTTCTGTCGATGTCGCCCTGGGGCTTGCCAAGGATACGCCGTTCAATTTCGCGGCGCATTGGGATCTGACTGCGATCCCGATGTTTCTGCTGATGGGATCGATCGCTCACCACGCCGGATTGTCGGGCGCCCTGTTCCGGGCTGCACGACTCTGGTTCGGGGCGCTGCCTGGGGGGCTGGCAGTTGCGGCAAATCTGGCTTGCGCCGGATTTGCCGCAGCCTCGGGCTCCAGCATAGCGACCGCGGCAGCCATGGGGCGGATCGCGATCCCGGAAATGCTGCGCCTGGGCTACGACAAGTCGCTTGCGACCGGCGTTGTTGCCAGCGCCGGCACTCTCGGGGCGCTGATACCGCCGTCCATCCTGTTCGTGATCTATGGCATCTTTGCCGAGGTCTCGATTGTCAAGCTGCTGATCGCCGGACTGCTTCCCGGACTGCTGACGGCTGCCGTCTATACGCTGATGATCATCATCCGGTGTCGGATCAATCCGGCGCTGGCCCCAGGCATCGATGCCGCCGAGTTCGCCGCCAGCCGACGGGAGCGTTGGTCTGCGCTGATGCCGATCTGGCCGCTGTTGGTGCTGATCCTGGGCATCATCGGCGGACTTTATGCGGGGTTCTTCACCGCGACCGAGGCCGGCGCCGCCGGTGCCCTTCTGGCGTTTGTCCTTGCTTTCATTCAAGGACGCCTCGGCTGGGCCGGTCTCAAGGGCAGTCTTGAAGAGGCGGTAAGCGGCAGCGCACGCATCTTCTTCATTGCCGTCGGCGCAGTCATGTACTCGAAGTTCCTGGCGTTTAGCGGCCTGCCGGCTTACATGGGCGAAACAATCGCCGCTCTCGGCGTGAACAAGATCGTGGTCGTGATCGGCTTCTCGCTGGCCTATCTGTTCCTCGGCATGTTCCTCGATCCGCTGGGCGTCCTTCTCCTGACGCTGCCGATCCTGCTGCCGATGTTCGAGGCGCTCGATCTCGATCTGATCTGGATCGGCGTGCTGGTCGTCAAGTATCTTGAGATCGGGATGCTGACGCCGCCGGTCGGCTTCAACGTCTACATCATCAAGAGCGTGGTCGGCGACGAGATCCCGCTGGAGACGATATTCAAGGGCGTCAGCTGGTTCCTGGCTTGCGAGGTCCTCATCATGGGGCTTCTGATCGCATTCCCCGAGATCTCGCTCGTGCTGCCCAACAACATGTGACGGGCAGCCTCAACGTCTACAAGCGCCGAACGCTTTCCAGCGAACGCAAAGACCGCGCGGTAAAGGTCTCACCGCGCGGCGTATTGCTTGCTCACCCCTGATGCTTGCGCATGAAGTCGGCGAGGTCCTGCATGGCCGCGCCGAGCTTGAACTGCGGCTCGTAGCCGAGCACGGAACGGCTTCGGAAAAGGCTTGCGTTGCGCCGCGCATTCGATGTCGCCAGCACGTTGGCTGCAGGCTTCTCAAGCCTGACTTTCGCGCCCGGCACGGCCGCAATGATCGCCGCGGCCATGTCCTCCGGCGTTGCCAGACCTCCCATCGTAACGTTGAAGATGCGAGTACCGAGTTCCTTCGCACGAAGGGCCATGACCGTGCCACGCGCCGCATCCTTCGAGTAGACCCACTCCTGAGCTGCGGCCGGCAGCTTGACCTCGCCGCCGGCAAGCGCCTGGCGCATGGCATCCCGCACCATGTTCGAAGGGCCGCCACCGCCGGCACCGCTCCACGGTCCGAACACGGCCCCGTAACGCAGCCCCGCGAACTCGATCCCGCAGTGACGGGCGTAGTTGATGCCGAGGCTTTCCACCGCCTGCTTGGTCGCAGCATAGAACGTGATCGGGCGGGGGAACGCCTCTTCCTTCATCATGTCGGTGTTGTCCTCACCGCCGGAGAGGAAATTGTTGAGCACGCTCGAACTCGACACGATGACGCGCTTGATCCCCTGCACGCGTGCCGTCTCGAGCACGTTCACGGTCCCCATGATGTTGAGGTTGATGGCGGCATAAGGCTCGCGCTGAGCGCCGAGCGTCAGCAGCGGATAGGCGGCAGTGTGAATGATCGAGGTGATTCCGTGCTTGCGGATGGCATCGGCGATCGACAGCGGTTGCAGGACATCGCCACGGATCAGTTCGACGCGGCCGAGGTCGACGATCTGGCCGATCGCATCGGGCTGGGCTGCGTGGTCCATCAGCACCGGCTTCTCGCCGTCCTCGACCAGGATCCGCGCAATCTGCGAGCCGACCAGCCCCGCTCCTATCACCAGTGTCGTCATGTCTCATCCCCTTCCAAACAGACGTTGCGGGTTGCCGGCGATCCTCTCGTCCGGTGAGCTGATCCTGGCCACCGGCTCATCCTGCCGCGAGAGGCCCGCCGACTTCAAGGCTGCGCTGCAACAGGCGGCCACGGTGGCGAACGGCTGCCGAAGGCCTTGCGTTGGATGCGTCGGCAGCTATAGTGCGGCGCTTTCCACAGCGCCCCGGAGAGATGGCCGAGTGGTTGAAGGCGCACGCCTGGAACGCGTGTGTGCGCGCAAGCGTACCGTGGGTTCGAATCCCACTCTCTCCGCCAGAAACCGTTGATTTAATTGAACTTTTAAGAACGAAACTCGATTTAGGTACCAGCCTAGGTACATTTAACGACTTGGCTACCATACCCCGGCTTCGTATCGTCTGCGCAGCCGTCCCGCACCCGCCACTCTGCATTCGGCACCCGCGTCAGCCGGGCGAGGGCGCCGATCTGTTCAATCAGTCGCTGCGCTTCCTCGCCTGCCGGGTTGCGACCGCCGCACGCGCTCTTGAACCTCATGACGTGCATCCGGCAGACCCGCATGGCTTCCAGCAACGCATCATAGTCGAAGTCCGCTTCGTCGGGATGCTTGAACGGATCGATATTGATTCTGGAACGTCTGGCCATCGCTTGCCCCTTCACAGTTGTTCTATTTTTGTTCTTTGACAGACTGCTTGTCAAGGGCTGGCCGATCGGTTCACACAAAGGAACGGGAAGGGCGGGCAATCAATGTGCAATCTCTACTCAGCCACGATGGCACGACAGGCGATGCTGCGACTGTTCCGCGTGAGCGACAACCGCGCGGCTAGTATCGAGCCAAAGCCGGCAATCTTCCCCGGCGGCACAGCTCCGGTTGTGCGCATGGCCAACGATGGTGAGCGCGAGCTTGTAGCGCTGTCTTGGGGCTTCGTGCTGCTGCAGAAGGGCTTGGCGCCAAAGCGCGTCACCAATGTGCGAGACGACAAGCTCGGGAACCCGTTCTGGCGCGGATCGTTTGAAGAACGCCGTTGCCTGGTTCCGGTCAGCTCGTTTGCTGAACCGAAAGGCAGAAACCCGGCTACATGGCATTGGTTCGCGCTGAACGAGGCACGCGAGCCGTTCGCCTTCGCCGGCATCTGGCGCCGCTACAATGGGCCGTTGAAGAAAGACGGCGAGCCCGTCGAGCTAGACGTGCACGCGTTCCTCACCACGACGCCGAACGAACTAGTTGCCACCGTTCACCCGCAACGCATGCCGGTGATGCTAGTTGGGGAGGAAGCGCAAGAGCAATGGATGGCTGGCACGACTGAGGATGCGCGGGGGCTGATCAGAGCTTATCCAGCGGCGGGAATGCGGATCGTGCAAAGCGGGACTGACAAGCAGAACCTGCAGGTCACGGAGGCGCGGTCGTGAGCTGGCACAAAATCCCGCGCGATGACGCCTGGAAACAGGTGAGCCCCGCCAGCGTCGATGCGCTCGGGCAGATGCTGTGGCTGCGCTGCGCGTGCGGTCGCAACTGCTACGTCGAGCCGCTTTCGTTCGCAGATCGGCACGGGCTGGATCACCGGACGCCGCTGCTGCGCATCAGCCAGGCGCTCAGATGCTCAAAATGCGGTGAGAAAAAGGGATGGTGCGCGCCGAAGCCGTACGGGATTGACGATCGTTAGCAGGAAAGTCGAAACGATTGCGATCCCGCTGACTGGCGTCAATCCGACCGCACCAGATCAACAACGCGTCGCACAAGTTCTTCTGGCGCAGCAGGCTTGGCGACAATCGTTGCGTTCACGCCGTCTAGTGACTCGGCGGCACTGTAGATTAGGAACGGAATTCGACGCTCGCTGAGTCGCTGGTAAATACTTAAGCTGCTATCCTCGCCAAGCGCATGATCGACAATAGCGGCTGAGAATTCCCCGTTTTCGATCTGCGCAAGAGCCTCCGCGACCGTGGCTGCAGTAACCACTTTAGCGCCAGCCTCGATCATGGCGGTTTCTATGTCCAAAGCGATCAGCGCTTCGTCTTCGACAACGAAGACGGAACTGCCCTGGAGAACAGTTGAGATCATGGGATGTGCCTTCGGCGCGGCTAAACGCAAATCACCGGAGGCAGAGCGGCCCGTTTGATGGTAGCCACAATTGTCCCAAGCACCGATCAATCCTCGCAATCGCGCAACAAACTAGATGATCGGTTGTGTAAGGCCAGCTCCACACAGCTAAAGCGAGCTGGTGCTGCACAGTAATAATATAGTTGATCTTACACCATACTGCGATGGCCGCTGGAAATCTTCGTTAAGTAAAATCTCTAAGGGCAAGATATTTCCGGATAAAATGAAGGCCGGGCGCACATAATGCACCCAGCCTTGTTTCTAGTTGACAGGGCTATTACGCAGCCGTGCGCAGCGCCAGATCACTCCCAACTTGTACGACTGCGCCACTGGCCAGCAGGGCAACGAGTGCTGAGTGCGTCGTCGTCTTGCTGGCAGCAACGCGCTGGGCAAGCGTACGTACACTTGCTGGCAGTTTCCCGCCCGACCGCTGCAACGTCTCGACTATGGCGCCCTCGACCGCGGAGCGATCTGTCCGGCCGTTGCTGCCAAGGGCACGGGGGCGGCGCGACCGTTTAACGATTGCCCCGCTGTTGTCGGCGATCAGTTCAAGCGGTTCTGGAGCGGGCCGTACGTACGGCTCGGAAGCCGCAATCGTGGGCTCTTTAGCTTGTTCGGCTTCGTCCGTACGGACAGCCGGTTGCGGGGCTGCGCAGCGGGCGGGCGGGGCCAGGCTCTTAACGAGTAGCACGCTCAGACTTGAGCCCAGCTCAAGTGCAATCACGGGCACCAACACCAACCACTTGGACAGCGCCGCAACGGGCACCACGAAGCCCAGCGCGCCCAAATAAGCATGCAAGGCTTCGGCGCCCGGATCTGCTTGAACGGCCGCCGTAGGCTTTCCAGTTGCCAGCGTGGACAGCTCCCTTTCGAGCCCTTCCCGACGCTCTGCCTTGGCTAGCTCTGCCTTGAGCGGCGCGACTTGCTCGACACATATCGTGCGCGCCCACTTGGAAGGCTGCCAGGCGTCGCATTCTGTCAACCGCTTGTCCCGGCTGATAGCGGCTGTCAGCTCAGCTTGGATCTCGCCCGATGGCCTCGTGGTGCCCAACGCCTTAAGATCGGCCTCAATCCGTTGCCGCTTATGGTCTGCCGCCGTCGCGCTACTCGCTTCGGCTTGGCGCTGGGCTGCTAAGTCGCCCCGCGCGCCGGCCATCAACGAAAGCTCAGCCGTGAGACTGTAGGCAATCGCCACGATGGCCAGCAGGGCAAGAGCGGCGCCGCGGATGATATCGAGCCGGAAAATAAGCTGCAGCGCGCCAGCCAAGGCGATCGGCTTACAGATATCCAGCGCGATGGCAAAGCCAACACTCAGCCCCGCCATGATAGCGCCGTGTTCGATACCGACGCGGTATCCAAACAAGGCCCCGAATCCGGCGGACGAAATCACTAGCGTTGCCGCGGCGATAGTGGCTAGTGCGTAAGCTGATTTTGAGCTGACATCGCTAGTTACGTTGGTGGAATTAGGCTTTTCGTGAGAGCCTTTACAACTCGGTTTACCTATGCTCTTAAGCATTGGAGTCTTAGCCTCGCTAGATGAGGTTCAAGATTAGACGCCCGCTCGGATTGCCGTCCGCGTGGGCGTCGCTATTTCCGCTGCATCGCTATGGTACGAAATGCAACGGCTTAATCAGTATGGGGGCCATATCGCTATTAAGCCGTAAATCCTTGTGTTTTTCTGCTCCGATTGTCACCCGGCGCGTTTACGCTTCCTCCCTCCCCGGAAACAGCTTGCAGACCTGATCGGCCGTGTGTTCCGGCTGTTCAGCTCGCAATTTGTTCAGCTCAAGGATAACCGCGCGGCGATGTTCCGCAGCGACATGGCGAAAGCTCTTGACCTAGTACGCCTTGAGCACGGCCTCAAGTTCATCATTTGAAACGCCACGCTTAACGGCGCGAACCAT
>JBFWYV010000187.1:0-10102 GCA_050186055.1 Hyphomicrobiaceae bacterium
CGCCAGGCGCGGCAGACGATCCGGAAGGCGCGGCGAGACAACCCCGGTGCGCGTATCATCGTGACCGGCTGCGCCGCCCAGATCGACCCCGGCCAGTTCTCCGCCATGGACGAGGTCGATCACGTCATCGGCAATGCCGAAAAGACCACGCCTCACACGTTCCATGCCTTGGCCGCCGGCGATCTCGGGCGCGTCCAGGTCAACGACATCATGGCCATCCGCGAATCCGCACCGCACATGCTGGACGGCTTCGGCACCCGCGCCCGCGCCTACGTGCAGATCCAGAACGGCTGCGACCATCGCTGCACGTTCTGCATCATTCCCTATGGCCGCGGCCCCTCCCGCTCGGTCGCCGCCGGCGAGGTCGTCGCCCAGGTCCGTCGCCTCGTCGAGGACGGCATCGGCGAGGTCGTTCTGACCGGCGTCGACATCACCTCGTACGGCACGGACCTGCCCGGCGCGCCCTCCTTGGGCTGGCTTGTGCGCCAGATCCTCCGGCACGTTCCCGAACTCGCCCGGCTCCGGCTGTCCTCCATCGACCAGGTCGAGGTCGACCGCCACCTGATGGATGCCATCGCCGACGAACCCCGGCTGATGCCCCATCTCCACCTGTCCATGCAAGCCGGTTCGGATCTCATCCTGAAGCGCATGAAGCGGCGCCATCTGCGGGCCGATGCCATCGGCTTCTGCCGGGAAGTCCGTCGCCTCAGGCCGGGCATCGCCCTCGGCGCCGACTTGATTGCCGGCTTCCCGACAGAGACCGCAGGCCGCTTCGAAGACACCATGTCCCTGGTGGACGAGTGCGGGCTGGTCTACCTGCACGTTTTTCCATTCTCGCCGCGCCCGGGGACGCCGGCCGCCAGAATGCCTCAGCTCCCGCGCGCCGAGATCAAGGCGAGAGCTGCACGGCTGAGACAAAAGGCCGATGACATCCTGGCGGCTTGGCTTGCGGACCAGGTCGGAGAGCGCAAGGACGTTGTGGTCGAACAGGCCGAAGCAGGCCGTGTCGTGGGCCGTACACCCCACTACGCTCAAATCGTCGTGCAGGGCGCAGGCGATGCGGTGCAGCCGGGATCTCTTATGCAAGCGAAAGTCAGCGGCAGCGACGGCGCGCGGCTGCAGGCGGAGGCATCCACGTGAGCGAGCAGACGGCAAAGAAATCGCTTTTCGGCAGGCTGTTCGGATCCGGCGGCCAGAAGCCACAGGATGCCGAGACCGATACGTCCGCCCAAACCGTCCCCGACTCATCACCCGCGACGCAAGCGCGCGACGCCGCCGCCAACACAACCGCGACCGTCGATGCCCCGCCCGTTGCGCCTCAACCGCCGGCACCTCCTCCCTCGCCGGGCGAGCCTCAGGCCGCTGAACCGCAGCGCTCCTGGTTCCGGCGCCTCAAGGACGGCCTGACAAAGACATCATCGCGTCTCGCTGAGGGCATCACCGGCGTTTTCACCCGCCGCAAGCTCGACGCCGACACCTTGCAGGAGTTCGAGGATCTGCTGATCCAGGCCGACCTCGGTGTCGAGACCTCCATGCGCATCACTGAGGCGCTCGCCGCGGGACGCTATGACAAAACGCTTGATCCCGGCGAGGTCAGGTCGGTGCTGGCGGCCGAAGTCGCCAAGGTTCTGGAACCCGTCGCCAGGCCGCTTCAGATCGATCCGGCCAACAAACCCCACGTCATTCTAGTGGTCGGCGTCAACGGCGGCGGCAAAACCACGACCATCGGCAAGCTCGCCAACAAGTTCTCCTCCGAGGGCCGCAAGGTGATGCTGGCCGCTGGCGACACATTCCGCGCGGCAGCCATCGATCAGCTCAAGGTTTGGGGCGAACGGACGGGATCACCCGTCATCGCGCGGGACGTCGGCGCCGACAGCTCCGGCCTCGCCTACGACGCGCTGAAGGCTGCCCGCGACCAGGGCTGCGACGTGTTGCTGATGGACACCGCCGGGCGTCTCCAGAACAAGCAAGCCTTGATGGACGAACTGGAAAAGATGATCCGCGTCGTCCGCAAGCTCGATCCGTCGGCTCCGCACGACGTCATCCTCGTGCTCGATGCGACGACGGGCCAGAACGCATTGTCGCAGGTCGAGGTCTTCGGCGAGCGGGCGGGCGTTACCGGACTGGTAATGACAAAATTGGATGGTACCGCTCGGGGTGGAATCCTGGTGGCGATCGCCGCCCGATTCGGGTTGCCCGTGCACGCCATAGGCATCGGAGAAGGGGTCGACGACCTTCAACCATTCGATGCCCGGGAGTTTGCACAGGCAATAGCATTGAGTTAGGACTGCAACTTGGCTGCGCCGCAGTGCTGAAAACAGCACGGCGCTATCGAATGGGTCTCGCTGATCATGAGCTTTCTGCGACGGATCTATCCGTTCAACGCCCATCAGACGGTCAACATCCTCAGCGAGTTCGGCCCGCTCGTGGCGATGTTCGTCGTCAACGCCATGGCCGGCATTACCGCTGGCACCTGGGCGCTCATCATCTCGACCATCATCGCCATGATCGTCATGCGACTGGTGCTCGGCCGCCTGCCCGTGTTCCCGATCATCGCCAGCGGCGTGACGGTTGCATTCGGCACCATGACCCTGATTACCGGCGACCCCATGTGGGTTCAGATCAAGGTAACGATCTTTAACGCGATGTTTGCCTTGTTCCTGTTCGGCGGCCTGTGGATGGGCAAGAATTTCTTCAAGTACATCTTCGAGGGCACGTTCCACTACACCAAGGAAGGCTGGGACCGTTTCACATTCAGCTTCGCTTGGTTTTTCGTGTTCACCGCCGTCCTGAACGAGATCGTCCGCCAGTCCTTCGTCCCCGAAATGCCTTATACGGTACCGCTGCTGGGCGAAATGAACGGCGTCAACATTTGGATCCTGTTCAAGATCGCATTCATCATGCCTCTCAGCGGCATCTACGCCTGGTATCTGACCCGTCTCATGCAGCGTCACCGGCTCGATTCACCTCACCTTGCTGCCGTCGCCGCCGGCAGCAAGGCCTCCAGCCACAGGCACGTGCGGCCGGGTTTCGCCCCGGCTCGCCCAACGCCGGAATGAAATGACGACATGCCTCGAACCAAGGGCAAACGATCCGGTCTCGCCTGTTCTGAGACGCCGGACCGAACAACAAGGCAAATCCAGGCATGACCGATCAATCGTCTTCGAAGCAGGCGGAAACACAGGTTGAGCCGCAGCAGCTCCTCAAGATGCTTCTTGAGATCGGCCCGCTCGTCGTCTTCTTCGTGGTCAATTCCCAGGCCGGCAAATACATCGATGATCCGAACAAAGCCATCTTCTGGGGGACCGGCGCATTTATGATTGCGACCGTCATCGCGCTCGTATCCTCGCGCGCAATGTTCGGGCGTATTCCCATCATGCCATTGATATCCGGCGCGTTCGTCCTGGTGTTCGGCGGCCTTACATTGGCGCTCCAGGACGAGCTGTTTATCAAGATGAAGCCGACGATTGTGAATGCGCTTTTTGCCGCGACGTTGTTTGGCGGCCTCATTTATGGACAACCTCTGTTGAAGTATTTGTTCGGTGAAGTGTTTCGCCTGACTCAGGAAGGATGGCGCATACTGACGTTGCGATGGGCCTGCTTTTTTTTCGTGCTGGCGCTGCTCAATGAAATCGTCTGGCGTACCTTCTCGACCGACTTCTGGATTGGCTTCAAGATCTGGGGCATTATGCCCTTGACCATGGTGTTTGCAATTTCGCAAGTCGGCCTGCTCAAACGCTATGAACAGGGCGGCCAGACCTCCGGAAGCTGAGCCCGAATCGCCGCTGGCGGCATCCACGCCGCACCCTTTATTTCTGCGCACCAATCAATTTCGACGCGCAAGGAATAAATCGCGGTCGCACCCGTTGTGCAAGTCGGATGGATCTCCGTTTGAGCCGCAGGCGTATTTGTAGGTTGCGTAGAGTCATTTCTCCAGCCGGGGGAGTTTTGCGCGCTTTGGACGATCCGGCTCCCGGGACCGTCGCCGCATGGCAATCCTTCGAAACGAGAGAAAAATACTAAAGATGTCTCGCGAACGAACACCGGAAAGACTGGAAAAATCACCGATCCATCTTTTGCATCGCGCAGGCCAATGCGCCGGTGATGTATTCCAGAACGAAATGATCGACGGCGTCCTGACGCCGCGCCAGTTCACAGTGCTCCAGACCGTCGCGCAGAACGAAGGATTGAGTCAGACTCACCTGGTCGAAAAAACCGGCATCGACCGCTCGACGTTGGCCGACATCATCCGCCGTATGCTCAAGAAGGGCCTGCTTCAGCGTCGGCGCACGAAGGAGGATGCCCGCGCCTATTCCGTCAAGCTGACGGATGAAGGCTGGCGCATTCTGAAGATGTCCGAGCCGGTTGCACGTCGCGTCGATGAGAAAGTGCTGTCGGTTCTGACCGCATCGGAGCGCGAGCGCTTTTTGCAGGATCTCTCCAAGATCGTGAAGACATTGAGCGCGCTCACGCCGCAGGCGCCGAAGGACCGCTCCTGACGACGGAGCAGACGAAACCCGCGACCGGCGCCAGGACTGCGGTCGCCACCGGCTCAGCGGAAGTCAACGAATTCACGCTTGCCTCGAGGTCCCGCGGCGCAGATCTTCTCTCGCCGCGACGGTCGCCGATTCTGGTGCTCAAGCCGCCTTGCGCAGAAACTGACGCTCGACCAGTTCCTCGGCAATCTGTACGGCATTCAAGGCCGCGCCCTTCAAGAGATTGTCGGACACCACCCACAACGCCAGTCCGTTCTCCACGGTGGCGTCCTCACGGATGCGCGACACGTAGGTCGAGAACTCGCCCGCCGCCTCGATCGGCGTCACGTAACCGCCGGCTTCACGCTTGTCGACGACGAGCACGCCCGGAGCCTCGCGCAGCGTGGCCCGCGCCTCCGCCACCGTTATCGGCCGCTCGAACTCGATGTTCACCACTTCCGCATGGCCGACGTATACCGGCACCCGCACGCAGGTGGCGGTGAGGCGGATCTTCGGATCGAGAATCTTCTTGGTCTCGACCAGCATCTTCCATTCCTCCTTCGTGTATCCGTCCTCCATGAAGACGTCGATGTGAGGAATGACGTTGAAGGCGATCTCCTTCGGGAACTTCTTCGGCTCGACCTCCTGGCCGGGAACGTACTTGCCCTTCGTCTGGGCCCACAGCTCGTCCATCGCATCCTTGCCGGCGCCCGATACCGACTGGTAGGTCGACACCACCACCCGCTTGATCTGCGCAATGTCGTGCAGCGGCTTCAGCACGACGACGAGCTGCGCGGTCGAACAGTTTGGATTGGCGATGATGTTCTTCTTGGCGAAGCCCCCGATCGCATCGGCATTGACCTCCGGCACGATCAGCGGCACATCCTGGTCGTAGCGCCAGCACGACGAGTTATCGATAACCACCGCGCCTTTGGCGCCGATCTTCGGACTCCACTCCTTCGAGACCGAGGACCCTGCCGACATCAGGCAGATATCGGTTCCCGTGAAATCGAAGCTCTCCAGATCACGGCATTTGAGCGTTGCATCGCCGAACGAGACCTCGACGCCGATCGATTTGCGCGAAGCCAGCGGCACGATCTCGTCGACCGGGAACTTCCGCTCATGCAGCACTTCGAACATCTTGCGCCCGACATTGCCGGTAGCGCCGACGATGGCAACCTTGTAGCCCATGGTCATCTGTCCCATCAGGAGGGCACGAGTCGGAGCATATCGCCCGAACGCGATCAGATACGCGTATAATCGAGCCGTTTCAAGGGATCGTAAAAATCACGCAGCGGCCGAATGCCAGGACACGACCGCTATCGGCCTTGTCCGGACGACCATGCGGCCGCAGCAAGGTTTTGTTTACCAGCCGGCGGCACAGCCGCCCGGATCACCTGATCACCTGTTGTGTTGGAAGGCAGCCCAGACCTTCTCCGGCGTAAGCGGCATTTCGACCCCCGTCGCTTCCGCACCCGGCGGCAGCGCATCGATGACGGCATTCACCAGAGCGCTCGGCGCGGCCGTCGTCCCCGATTCCCCCACACCCTTGGCGCCGACGGTATTGGTCGTGCAGGCAACGCCATGATGCAGCACGTTCACGTTCGGCATGTCCTCCGCCCGAAGCAGTCCGTAATCCATCAGGGAACCGGTCAGGAGCTGGCCGCTGTCGGTGTCGTAGACCATCTGCTCCAGCAGCGCTTGCCCAAGCCCCTGGGCCACGCCGCCGTGCACCTGACCTTCGAGGATCACGGTATCCAGGATGTTTCCGCAATCGCCGACCGCAGTGTAGCGAACGATCTTCACGCCGCCGGTATCGGGATCGACCTCGACCTCGACGACATGGCAGCCGTTGGGGAACGACGGCCCGGTATGGGTATCGCCCTTGGTATCGAGCGTCTCCTTGATGGCGCCTTGGCTCACCAGTTCCTTCGCCCGCTCCGCCACCTCGAGCAGCGACACCTTCGAATTGCTGCCGGCAACCTGATACGCGCCGTTGGCATATTCGACGTCGTCCGGGCTGGCCTGCAGAAGCACGGCGGCAGCCGCCCTTCCCTTTTCGACGACCATCTTCGCGGTATCCGCCAGCGCACTCCCGACCAGCATCGCCGAGCGGGACGCGACTGCCCCCATGCCCGGCACGTCCCGGTCTGAATCGCCGCACTGGATCTCGACCGCTGAAGCCGGCAGCCCGAGCCGATCGGCCACCAGCTTGGCGAATACGGTCCGATGGCCCTGGCCCTGCGGCGATGCACCGATGCTCGCATGGATGATGCCGCCGCCCGGGAACTTGATCGCCGCCGATTCGTCCAGATGCCCGCCGGAGATCTCCAGGAAACAGCCGAGACCGAGACCGCGCCGTTTGCCGCGCGCTTCCGATTCCGCCCTGCGCTTGGCGAAGCCGGCGTAATCGGCCGCCTCGATCGCCTTCTCGAACGCGCCGGGAAAATCTCCGCTATCGAAGCTGCCGCCGACAAACGTCGTGTACGGCATCTGCGACGGCTTGATCAGATTGCGGCGGCGCAATTCGGCGGGATCGATCTTCATTTCGCGCGCGGCCTTGTCGACCAGCCGTTCGACCAGGTAGTTGATCTCCGGCCGGCCGGCGCCCCGGTAGGGACCGATCGGCACTTCGTTCGTGAAGATCCCTTTCGATTCAACGAAAATGTGCGGAATGTCGTAGACACTGGGCAGACATCCCGTGAGATGCACGGTGTTGCAGTAGAGCGCGACCCCGGTGAGGAAGGCACCCAGGTTGGCGAGCACCTTCATGCGCATCGCCAGGATCCTGCCGTCCTTGTCGAGCGCCAGCTCCGCGTCGAAGATCTGGTCTCGCGCCTGATTGTCGCTGACGAAAGCCTCTGAACGTGTCGACGACCAGTGCACCGGCCGGCCGACCTCCTTCGACGCCATCAGCAGGGCGACATATTCGGGATAGCCCGATGCCTTCATGCCGAAGCCGCCGCCGACATCGTCAGTCAGCACCCTCAGCTTGCCGGCAGGAAGCTTCATAGCCATCGCCGTCTGCATCAGGATGCCGGCCACGCCTTGTGTTCCCGCCCGCAGCGTGAAGCGGTCGCTCGCCGGGTCATAGCTCGCCGTCGCCACGCGCGGCTCCATCGACACGGCGGCAACCCGCTGGTTCGTCAGCTTGATCCTGGTGACGTGGTCCGCCTTCGCGAACAGGTCTTCGACCGCCTTCCGCCTGGTGCCGTCGGGATCGTTCGGCGCCGACCAGTCGAGCGCCAGATTGCCGGGAGCCTGCGGCCACAGTTGCGGCGATCCCGCCGCTGCCGCTCTCTCCGCATCGATGATGGCTTCGAGCGGGTCATAATCGACAGCCACCTTTTCGGCCGCGTCCTGCGCCTGGATGTCCGTTTCCGCGATCACCAGCGCGACCGGCTGGCCGACATGCACCACGCGGTCGCCCGCGAGCGCCGGCCTGAATGGCTGTGCCGGCTTGGACCCCGTCCATCCCGGGATTGGAACTGCCCCCGTCACGGAATTCAGTCCGGCGCCCTCCAGGGTTCCGGCGGTCAGGACAGCAAGCACACCCGGCATCCCGGCAGCTTCCGTCGTGTCTATTCCGTTGATCCTGGCGTGCGCATGCGACGAACGCACGAAGACACCCGCTGCCGTCCCTTGCGGCTTGACGTCATCGCCGTATCTGCCCTGGCCGCGCAACAGCGCGTCATCCTCGATCCGGCCACTCCACTTGGCGGTCGCACCATCCATTGCCCGTGCCTCCTGGCCCCATCCTGAAGTCTTGTTGTCTCATCGGCAAATGCCCGCTGTGCGTCCGGTTGGCGGCGAGCATGAGCGACGCGCGTACCCCTGCCGGTGACGCCCATCCTCTGCTCCGGGCCATTGTGACGCATCAAGGCCGGACACACGCGACCTTATGCGAACTGCAGCCCACATTCCAGCGTACGCACGGCCCCATCGATGTAACGCACACGATTGGAAAAGCCGTTCCAACGGCATTGGCATCAACACAAAAATGACGTTATATCATTACATATTCGATGTGGTGTCGAACGCCGAAGGGGAGCACGCATCATGAAATCCTCTGTCATTGCACTCGCCACAGCCGCCGGTCTCGCTGCGATCAGCCTCTCGGCGGTTGCGCAGGAGGAACACCGGCAGCTCAAGGCGCACGTTCACGGCCACGGGACCCTCAATATCGCAATCGAGGGCAAGACCGTTGAAATGGAGCTCGAAGTGCCCGGCGCCGACATCGTTGGCTTCGAGCACGCCGCCCATACAGCGGGCGATAAGGCGGCTTTGAAAAAGGCGAAAGGCTCGCTCGCCAAACCTGCCGGGTTGTTCCGCCTCTCGCCTGCCGCCAGGTGCCGGCTCGTCAGCGCAAAGGTCGAGATCGAAGGGGGCGACGCGCATGGTCATGCGCACGACGGCGACAAAGGCAAGGCCGACAACGACCACGCCCACGCCGGCGAAATGCATCATTCCGAGTTCCACGCCACGTATCGCTTCACGTGTGCGAGTCCGGAACGGTTGACCGTCATCGGCTTCGACTACTTCAAGGCGTTCGCCGGCGCGCGGGACCTCGACGTCAATATCAGCTCCCCCAAGGGCCAGTCGAAGTTCGAGGTAACGCGCGATAAGCCGCAGCTCGATCTCAGAAGCTTGATGTAGAACGCGATCTGCTCGAACGCGAAGCGCAGATCTCAATTCGGCGGGGGGCATCGGCTCGCACATGTCGAATGTCGTCGAGATGTCCGCGGTGACTTTCCATTGGCCCGGCAAAGGAGCGTTCGGCCTCTCGATCGAAAGTTTCGCTCTGCCCGAACGCCGGAAAGTCCTGCTCCTCGGTCCCTCCGGGAGCGGCAAATCCACGTTTCTCAGTCTGATCGCCGGCATCGTCGTGCCGCGGAGCGGGCGCATCTCTCTCAAGGGCACCAATCTGACCGGCTTGTCGGCGTCAGCACGCGACCGCTTCCGCGCCGAGCACATCGGCGTCATCTTCCAGATGTTCAACCTGCTGCCGTACGCGTCCCTGGCCGACAATGTCCTGCTCCCGCTGAGTTTCGCTCCCGCGCGCCGGGCGCGCGCCGGGCGCGATCATCGCCCGGAACAGGAGGCCCGGCGCCTTCTGGAACGCCTGGGCCTCGAGAGTTCCATCATCGACAAGCGACAGGCGGCCGAACTGAGCGTCGGCCAGCAGCAACGTGTCGCTGCGGCCCGCGCAATCATTGGCCGTCCGGATCTCGTGATCGCCGACGAGCCGACATCGGCGCTCGATCGCAACCGGCAGCAGGCCTTCCTCGATCTGCTGTTCGGCGAGGTCGAAGCGGCGGGCGCAACGCTGATGATGGTGAGCCACGACGAGACGCTCGGCTCCCGCTTCGACCAGGTGCTGCGTCTCGATGAGATCGCCGCACCTCTGAGCATGGTCGAGACGGCACGATGATCATTGCCCGCCTCGCCCTGCAATCGCTTTGGAACCGCCGGGTAACGGCCGGACTCACGATCCTCTCGAGTGCGCTGAGCGTCATGCTCCTGCTCGGCGTCGACAAGGTCCGGACCGGCGCCCGCACCAGTTTCGCCGATACCATCTCCGGCACCGACCTCATCGTCGGCGCACGCTCCGGCAGCATCCAGCTCCT
>JBFWYV010000188.1:0-10101 GCA_050186055.1 Hyphomicrobiaceae bacterium
TAAGCCGGCCTTCGACCCAGCCCGGCCTGCGGCTGCGCAGGCTGGGCTAAATGTTTAGTCCGGCGCCGGACGAATCAACCGGTTGCGCCGAGTGCAGCGGCGATCTCGTCGAGAGCCGCAGGATCCTCGATCGTCGCCGGCATCTTCCAGGTCTCGCCGTCGGCGATCTGGCGCATCGTGCCGCGCAGGATCTTGCCCGACCGCGTCTTCGGCAGGCGCTTGACCACCATCACGCTCTTCGGCACCGCGATCGGCCCGATTTCCTTGCGGACAAGCTCGGAGATCTCGGATGCTATATCCGTGTCCGGACGATTGACGCCGGCGCTGAGCACCACGAACCCCGCCGGCGCCTGTCCCTTGAGCTGATCCGCGACACCGATCACGGCGCATTCGGCGACGTCCTTGTGACGCGCAAATACCTCCTCCATCTGGCCGGTCGAGAGACGATGGCCGGCAACATTGATGACGTCGTCCGTGCGGGCCATCACGAACACGTATCCATCGGCGTCCCGATAGCCGGCATCGGACGTGGTGTAGTAGCCTGGAAACTCCGACAGGTAGCTTGAGCGGAAACGCTCCGCGTTGTTCCATAGCGTAGGCAGGCAGGAGGGCGGCAGCGGCAGCTTGACGGCAAGCGTTCCAGTGGCTCCGGGCGCAACCGGCTGGCCGTTCTCGCCCAATACATGCAGCTCGTAGCCAGGCATCGGAACGGTCGGCGAACCGTGCTTGACCGGCAGCGCGCCCAGTCCGAGCGGATTGGCGCAGATCGACCAGCCCGTTTCCGTCTGCCACCAGTGATCGATCACCGGCACGCCGAGGTGCCTCTCCGCCCACTTGATCGTCTCCGGGTCCGCCCTTTCTCCGGCGAGGAACAGCGTTCGAAAGCAGCGCAGGTCGTAGTCCCTGATCAGCTTGCCTTCCGGATCCTGCGCCTTGATGGCCCGAAAGGCGGTCGGCGCCGTGAACATTGCGGCGACGCGATGCTCCGCGATCACCCGCCAGAAGGCGCCGGCATCCGGCGTGCCGACCGGTTTGCCCTCGTAGAGGACGGTCGTGGCGCCGTGCAACAGCGGTGCATAGACGATGTAGGAATGGCCGACCACCCAGCCGACGTCGGAAGCGGCCCAGTACGCCTCGCCGGGCTCCACGGCATAGATGTTCTTCATCGACCACTTGAGCGCGACCATGTGGCCGCCATTGTCGCGCACTACGCCTTTCGGCAACCCGGTCGTTCCTGATGTGTACAGAATATAGAGCGGATCGGTAGCGGCGACCGACACGCAGCCGGCCTTGCGGCCCGCCTTCTTGGCGGCACCAACCAGGGTCGCCCAATCATGATCGCGCCCGGGCGTCATGGCTGCTTCGACCTGCGGCCGCTGCAGGATCACGCAGTGCTTCGGCTTGTAGTCGCTGATCTCGATGGCCTGATCCAGCAGCGGCTTGTATGGAACGGTGCGGGCGGCCTCGATCCCGCATGACGCAGACAGGATCACGTCCGGCCTGGCATCGCTGATCCGGGTCGCGAGTTCAGGCGCGGCAAAGCCGCCGAACACGACGGAGTGGATCGCGCCGATTCTGGCACATGCCAGCATCGAGATCAAAGCTTCGGGGACCATCGGCATATAGATGATGACGCGGTCGCCCTTGCCCACGCCGAGGTCGTGCAGAATGCCGGCGAAGATCGCCACTTCATGCAGCAGGTCGGCATAGGTGAACGCCTTGGTCGTCCCCGTGACGGGGCTATCATAGATCAGGGCCTTCTGGCTGCCGCGTCCGCGCTCGACGTGCCGGTCGAGGCAATTGTAGGCGGTATTGCACTCACCGCCGGCAAACCAGCGCCCATACTCTCCCATGTAAGGATCGAAGACGCGATCCCAGGGCTTGTACCAGGAGATGTCGCGCGCCGCCTCGGCCCAGAATGCCTCGGGGTCCTTGTTCCAGGCTGCATAGACCTCATGATAGCGGCTCATGGGCGTCCTCCTCCGGTATTTCAGGCCATTCGGCTGTTTCCGGTCATTTAGGGCCGTCGCCGAGGACGTGTCCATCCCGGGGACGTCACAGCGCGGCGGGCTGCGGCTCGCTCGAAGGCCGAGAGCACTGGCCGAGAACCGTCCGCCACGTATAAGCTCGGGGATCACATCGTTGCGCCCAACGCGCCCGGGACCTCCACCTTTCCCATGATCACTGACCCCTGGTTCTATGCGACCGCCCTGGTCGGCACGTTTCTGATCGGAATGTCGAAGTCAGGGTTTCTGATCGGCGCGGGCATGCTTGGGGTCCCGCTGATGGCCCTGACCATACCGCCGGTCCAGGCGGCCGCCATTCAACTGCCGCTGCTGATCGCGACGGACTGGATCGGCGTGCTGGGCTATCGGAAAACCTACGACCGCGCGAACCTCAAGATCCTGGTGCCGGCGGCGTTCATCGGAACGGCTGCCGGCTGGGCGACGGCATCGATCGTGACCGATGGAATGATCCGAACGCTGGTCGGCATCATCGGCGTCACCTTCACGCTCAACTACTGGCTGAAACGGGAACCGCCAGGGGGACACGCGCCGACCAAAGCAAGCTGGGGGCGCGGGTTGTTCTGGGGCGGGCTGTCCACCTACACAAGCTTCTTCGCGCACGCCGGCGGACCGCCCTATGCCGTCTATATCCTGCCGCAGCGGCTGCCGAACCTCGTCTATGCCGGCACCACGATCATGTTCTATGCGCTGATCAATATCCTGAAGGTCCCGCCGTACTTCATGCTCGGCCAATTCTCTTCCGAGAACCTACTGACATCGGCGGTGTTGCTGCCGGTGGCCTGGGCCTCGACGATGGTCGGCATATGGCTGGTGCGGCGTGTGCCGCCGGGACCGTTCTACCGGCTGGCTTATGCGACGCTGTTCGTGATCTCACTCAAGCTGCTATGGGACGGGGCATGGCAGCTTTGGACAACGGGCTGATCAGGCCCGGCCGCGTCGCATCACCGCCCGGTCTGACATCACTCGATCAGAAACGGTGTCAGCAGCAGCAGCGTCACCAGCACCCAGAACGTCGCTTTTTCGGCTTGGGAGCGGTTCATCGTTCAAACTCCGTCAGCGCGTCTCCGGGCTCTGCACCGGATTCGACACAATCATTTTAACGCACTGCATGCCGGCAGTCGATACGATTGCGTGGTGGGAGCCTGCGATTGTGCAATTGTCCACCGCCGCTCCCCGCGATAGCGTTGGCGCGGATAATTCCATGCCGCGATAGCCGGCACGATCTCAGTGGAAACGCTCATGTCGGCCTACGATCAGAACCTCGACCGCAATCCGGCAAACCATCAGCCGCTGACCCCGCTCACGCTGCTGGAGCGCGCGGCCGCCGTCTGGCCCCAGCACACCGCGGTGATCCACGGCCATCAAAAGTGGACTTACGCGGAGTTCTACGCGCGCTGCCGGCGGCTCGGCTCGGCGCTTTCCCAACACGGTATCGGCGTCGGCGATACGGTGTCGGTGATGCTGCCGAACGTGCCGGCCATGCTGGAGGCGCACCACGGCATCGCCATGACCGGCGCGGTGCTGCATTCGATGAACACGCGGCTCGATGCGGCCGTCATCACATTCATGCTCGATCATGCCGAGGCCAAGGTCGTGATCACCGACCGGGAGTTCGCCGACATCATGAAACCGGCCCTGGCGGCAGCCAAGGTCAAGCCGCTGGTGATCGACTACGATGATCCCGAGTTTGCGCAGACAGGCGAGAAGCTCGGCACGGTCGGTTACGAAGCCTTTCTCGCCCAGGGTGATCCTGACTTCGCCTGGCGCATGCCGGCGGACGAGTGGGAGGCGATCGGACTCAATTACACGTCCGGCACGACCGGCAATCCCAAGGGCGTCGTGGTCCACCATCGCGGCGCGGCGCTGATGTGCTACTCGAACATTCTTGCCGCCGGCATGGGCCGGTATCCCGTCTACCTGTGGACGCTGCCGATGTTCCACTGCAACGGGTGGGCGTTCCCCTGGACGCTGTCGACGATCGCGGGCACGCACGTGTGCCTGAGGGCGGTGCGGGCCGCAGCGATTTTCGAACTGATCGAGGCGCACAAGGTCACGCACATGTGCGGTGCGCCGATCGTGATGTCGATGCTGCTCAATGCGCCGGAGAGCGAGAAGCGCCCGCTGCCGCACCGGGTGGAGTTCGTGACCGCCGGTGCGCCGCCGCCCGAGGCCGTGCTGGCGCGGATGGGCGATGCGGGTTTCAACGTCACGCACGTATACGGACTGACCGAGGTCTACGGTCCCTCCGTCGTCAACGAATGGAAAGCGGAGTGGGATGCGCTCGATACCGCGGCGCAGGCGGCCAGGAAGGCGCGGCAGGGCGTGCGCTACACCGCACTCGAGGGCCTGACCGTGATGGATCCGGCAACCATGACGCCGACGCCGGCCGACGGCGAGACCATGGGCGAGGTCATGATGCGCGGCAACATCGTGATGAAGGGATACCTCAAGAACCCGAAAGCCACGCAGGAGGCTTTCGAAGGCGGCTGGTTCCACACCGGCGACCTCGGCGTCATGCATCCCGACGGATATATCCAGCTCAAGGACCGCTCCAAGGACATCATCATTTCGGGCGGCGAGAACATCTCGTCGATCGAAGTGGAGGACGTGCTGTACAAGCATCCGGCGGTGTCACACTGTGCGGTGGTCGCCAAACCCGACGAGAAATGGGGCGAGACCCCATGCGCGTTCATCGAGCTGAAGCCGGACGCGGCCGCCACGGCCGAGGAGATCATCGCGTGGTGCCGCGATGGGCTGGCCGCCTACAAGTGCCCGCGCCATGTCGTATTCGCCGAGATCCCCAAGACCTCGACGGGCAAGATCCAGAAATTCCGTCTGCGGGAGATGGCGAAAAAGGCGTAAGCTTCCGGCCCTCGCGGCAACCGGATCACATCCTGCGCCGGTCGGCCTGCCTGTCCAGTTCGATGGCTTCGCGCACTTTGCCGGACAGGCGGGCGGCATCGGCAGCGAACTGACCATTTCGGATCTCGACCGCCTGGCGACGCCGCAATGGCGAGAGAGAGGCCGGCATCTGGTCCTCGCACGGCATCGAGGCTCCATCGACGAGCACCGGGATCACAGGAATGCCGCGGGCCAGCGCCGAATGGATCTCGCGGCGCACGAAATCTCCCGCATCTGCCAGCCGCTGGTTGCCGGCGGCGTCGGCTGCTGTGACCCAGCCGCGGCCGATCACCGCCAGGAATACATCGCACTGATCGATCTGGCGCGACAGGTGCTCGATGAAATCCGTTCCGGCAGGAATGTCGTCGGTGTCGATGAAAACGTGCTCGTTGCCGAAGTCGAGCGACAGCCTGTCGTGCAGGCGTCCGGCGGCGGCTTCGGTGTCCTCCCGCCGATAGTTGATGAAGATGCGGATCGCATTCGAGTCGCGGGTGCGGCGCGGCTCGATGCGCAGCCCTTCTTGCCGGACGAGGCTCAGCAATTCCGCGATCAGGCGCGCCTTGGTGGAGGTCGACCACTGCAGGCGTGCGTGATTGCCCGCCTCGAAGGCTTCGGGTTCGTGCTGCCCGTCGATCAGTTCGGCGTGGGACAATCCGTTGCGGTCGGCGAGGTCCTTCAGGCTGATGAAGCCGCCACCGTGCAGCATCCGCACGAGGCGTGCCAAGTCGACCTTTCTATCGTCCGCAACCACGACGGGAAACGGTGCCTGTCTGCTGGAATAGCCGAACGGCGCAGCCACCGCGACGCTGCGCGGTCCCAGGAGGTCATGGTTGAGATCGGCCTGGACCTTGCGATAGCGATGTTCGAGCGCGGGGAAGCCGAACTTGTCATCACGCATGTACCAGTGCACGAAACGCGCGTCGGGATTGGAGGCGAGGAAGTCGTTGAAATTGAACAGCAGGCTGTATTCGAGTCGCCGCAGTGTCGATTGTACCAGCGCCGGCGACAGGTTGATGCCGGCGTTGTCCGCTTCAGCCTTGATCGAAAATACGCGGCCGACGCCGGTCCCCACGTTGCGCACGGCAATGGCAGCCACCGGCGGCGTCAACTCGCGCTGGTCGCGACGGAGCTGCTGGGATGCATAGTGGATGGCGAACACACGATCGCGCGCGGCGAACAGGTCTGCAACCTGCCGACCGGCAAATTCGCGCTCCAGCGTGTGAGCCTGCATCTTTCTTTCCGGCTGCTTTCCGGTGTGTCCAGGCCGAACGCAGGCGAATCAATCGGGCCGCAGAACGACTGTCACCGATTGGGCGCCGGCTGCCAAGCCGCCGGGCGCGTCCATCGTGTCGCCCTGGAACACGGTGGGACCTGAAAACCGGATTGCGGCTGGTTACTTGCCGCTTGAGCGGCCCGGCCATAGTGTTCGCCGCAGCAAACTCCAATCTCAAAAGGATAAGGCCGGAGGAAGCGATGACTGCCGAAAGCGCAATGCCGCACACGTTGAGACGATCGTGCCGTCTCGCCATGGCGTTCGTGCTCGCGGCAGCCGCACAGACGGGCGCGGCGTGGGCGCAGACGCCGGCCGAGTTCTACAAAGGAAAGACCATCAACCTTTTCGTCGCCGTCTCACCCGGCGGCATCTATTCGACATTCGGGATGATTCTCGCCGAGCACATGCAGAAGCATGTGCCCGGCAACCCGTCGATCGTCGTACAGCACAAGCCGGGGGCCGGAGGTTCGGTCGCCGTTGCCTACGTCTACAACGTCGCCCCCAAGGACGGCACCGCCGTCATAACGCCGAATTCGGGCATCGCTCTTCGGATCGTGCTTGGCATCGATAAAGCCGTCTACGATCCATCGAAATTCACCTGGATCGGCGGCTGGGGCGAAGCGGTCAGCGTCCTGTCGCTGCGAAAGGAGATCACCCCGGTCAGGAGCCTGCAGGAGGCAAAGGAGAAGGAGGTCATCCTCGGTGCGATCGGAAAGTCGTCGTTCCCCTATCTGGTGCCGGCGATGATCAACAATACGCTGGGGACCAAATTCAAGATCATCACCGGCTATCGCGGCGGCTCGCAGATCCGACTGGCGATCGAGAAGGGCGAAGTCCAGGGCTGGAGCGGACAGTGGGAGGGCTGGAAGATCGGCAGGCCGGACTGGGTGCGCGACGACAAGCTCGTCCACCTCGTGCAGCTTGCCAGCAAGCCCTCTCCCGACCTCAGAGACGTTCCTCAGCTCTCGGCGTTCGCAAGGAACGCGGAAGAGAAGAGGATGTTCTCGCTGGTGCAGACCGGTATTGCCGATCGCGGCATGGCGGTGCCGCCGGGAGTGCCGGAGGACCGCGTCGCCGCATTGCGCGAGGCCTATCAGAAGACGTTGCGCGACCCTGACTTCGTCAAGGACGCCGCCGCCAGGACGTTCGAAATCGACCCGATCCCCGGCGAGGAGATCCAGAAGTACATCAGCGACGTGATGAACTCCACGACTGAGGAAATCGCCAGGATGAAAAAGGCGATGGGACTCGAGTAGTCCTGCCGAATGGCCGATGCTGCGGGCGCGGCCGATACGTCTATCCCGGATATCGGGTCACGACCTCGGACAGAGCCGGGCGCTTGCGCTCCGCCTGGCGTGCCGGTGCGGTTCCGATGTGGATGAAGCCTGCGATACGCTCGCCGGGCGCAAGGCCGAGATGTGCGGCAACCGCTGGACTGTAGGCGTACCAGCGCGTCACCCATTGCACGCCGTAGCCTAGCGCCGTGGCCGCGATCACCAGGTTCTGGCATGCGGCTCCGGCCGAAAGCACCTGCTCCCATTCGGGCGCCCCGGGCACATCGTTCGCGCGGCTGACGACGGCGATCACCACGGGTGCCCCCATCAGGCGCTGGCGTTCGGTGTCCAGCCGCACCGGCGACGGCGGTTCTTTCTCTTCCGCCTGCACGATCGCGGCCAGCGCCTCGCCGAAACGGGCGCGCGCGCCACCCTCGAACACGATGAAGCGCCAAGGTGCGAGCGCCTTGTGATCGGGAACCCGTGCCGCGGCGCTCAATATCGTATCGAGCTCCGAGGCAGAGGGACCTGGCGCCATCAACTCCGCTGTTTTCGCAGAGCGTCTCGTCAGCAGCAGTTCCAATGTCGGGTTCGTCATCGTGTTGCTCTTGACCTTCCATGCCAGCTCATGACACTCGCTACCGTATATTGCCGGCGGGAACAATGGCACTGCCGATCCCGCTGCGAGGCATCACATGTTTGCCGCAAGTTTCCCTGATAAGATCGGAAAGGGACCGGAGAGGCAGATGACGCGCTGGATGCGGACCTTGGCCGTCACTGTCGGGCTGGCTCTGCCGGCATTGTCCGCGCAAGCGCAATCCACCCATGCGCAAACCGGGACCGGCGCCTCCACGACCATGATCGTGTTCGACGGCTCGAACTCCATGAACGGGCGGCTCGAAGGCGACACATCACAGAAGTACGTGACCGCGGTTGCGGCGCTGAAGTCGGCGCTGGCGGGCATCACGCCAGGGGCAAGTGTCGGGCTCGCGGCATTCGGTGCGCGGCGTCAACGCGATTGCACCGATGCTGCGGTGTTGGTGCCGCCAACGGCTGCCGCCACGCCTGTCGTCGAGATGCTGGATACGTTCCGGCCCGGCGGCTACAGCCCCGTCGCGTATGCTCTGCAGACTGCGGCGGGCGCGCTGCCGAAGGGCGGGAAATCGACGATCGTCCTGCTTCTCGATGATCTGGCAAGCTGCCGGTCCGAGGATCCGTGCGTGACGGCGGAAAAGCTGAAAAGCGACAATCCCGCGCTCACGATCCACGTCATCGGGCTTGGTCTCAAACCAAGCGAGGCAGAGGTGATGCAGTGCGTCGCCGACAAGACCGGCGGCAGGCTGTTCGACGCCAGTGAGCCGAATGCGGCGGCGCAAGCCATTGCCGACGCGGTCAAACTTTCACTTGCCGCGCCGGTGGCAAAGTCTGCGCCCAAACCGATCGCGGCAGTCCGGCCCCGGTCGCAGAAATCCGGCGCACCGCTGCCCGAGAACGTGCTTCTGCCCGGCCTCAACCTTTCGGCGCGCCTTGCCCCGGGGCAGCCGCGGCTCGGGGAGAATGTGCAGTGGCACATCTGGCGCGCAGACGCAGGTCCGCCGGGACCGGCGCTGGCGAGCGCAAGCCAGCCGACGTTCAACATCCAGCTCCGCCCCGGCCGCTATGTGATCGAGGCCAGGGCCGGACTGATAACGAGGCGTCGCACCATCGACATCGCTTCGGCTGACCCGGTGAGCCTCGCCATGGTGCTGGATGCCGGCCTGCTCGAGATTGCGGCCCCCCTGGCAGCGGGAGGCGCCGCCTCGCCTTCGACCTTGCTGACGGTCGAACGCGTCGATACCGCCGAGGCCGGACCGGGCGGGACCCCGGTCTGGCTCGAACAGACCAGCGCCAGACATCTCGTGGTACCGCCTGGCACCTATCGCATCCGTGCGACCGACGGGCAGGTCCGGCGCGAGCGCGTCGTCAGGGTTGAGATCGGCAAGAGCCAGGTCGCCGCGGTCCCGCTGGAGGCGGGCCGGCTGATCGTGGAAGCACCGCCCGGTGACGGCAGTTCTCCCGGCGGCAGCCAGTTCCTCGTGGAAGAGGACGATCCCGACCGCCCCAGCGGCCGGCGCGAGATCATGCGTACCGCCTCCTGGAGGCTCGATGCCCTGCTGCCGGCCGGCACCTATCTCGTCACGGCGCGGCGGGGGACGGCCGAGAGCTACGAGCGGCTGATCGTGAAAGCCGGCGCGGAAACCGTGTATAAGATGCCGCTGTCGGGAGCCAGCGTCCGCGTGCTGCCGCGAATCGGGAAGGAGATCCCCGAGGGTCTGCCCGTTACCTACCGGATTCAACGGCTCGACGGCATCGCCAGCATCGTGCAGTTGACGGGCGGCGCGGAACGATCCGTTGAACTGGTCCCGGGCCGGTATCGTTTCGAGTGCAGGATCGGGCGCCAGAATGCCGTGGCCATCGGTGAGGCGGAGGTCAAGGCGGGTCCGCCTGTCGAGATCAGGCTGGAGGCGCAGGCCGGCATCTACCGCCTCAAGCTGGCCGATACGACGAGCCTTGGTTTGGGCGAGGTCTTCTGGCAAATCCTCGACGATCAGGGGCGCGCCGTCTGGCGGTCCAGCCGCACGAACCC
>JBFWYV010000189.1:0-9977 GCA_050186055.1 Hyphomicrobiaceae bacterium
CCGTTTCGAATATTGGGCAGGCACCGACCCTTGGAAGCTGGCGCGACGGTATGGCTATGAACCTTGACCCCAACAATCCTGTCACCGTCGCCGTGTTCGCAAAGGCGCCCATTCCAGGCTTTGCAAAGACTCGGCTCATTCCACTCCTCGGCGCGGAGGGAACGGCCAGGCTGCAGGATCGTCTTATTTCGCGGACGATCGCGACTGCTCTCAAAGCGGCCATCGGCCCGGTCCATCTATGGTGTGCGCCGGACTCCAGGCACGCCGCTTTCGCGGACCTCGCTCGCCAGCACCCCGTCGGGCTGCGTGATCAGGGCACAGGAACGCTAGGCGAGCGCTTGCACGCCGCGTTCGTCGCGGAGGCGACTTTCGCTCCTGCCCTAGTTGTCGGCGTCGATTGCCCACCCCTAACGCCGATGCACCTGAGGCTCTGTGCCGACCACCTGCGGAGCAAAGACGCAGTGTTTCTACCGGCCGAAGACGGTGGCTACGTCCTCGTCGGCCTGCGCCAGCCCGACGCGCGCGTGTTCGAAGACATCGCATGGGGCGGTCCAGCAGTGATGGAAGTGACGCGTTGGCGCCTTGAGGAACGGAACCTGACTTGGTCAGAACCCGAAACCTTGTGGGATTTGGACCGGCCTGAGGATTTCCAGCGCTGGGAGGCGTTCTGTGATGATGCCGCTTGACACCGTCGAGACATGCGTGAGCGCGCGCCGCGCTTTCGGAGGCGATGGCTACTGTAGGCAAACGCCCGCTACACTTTCGGATCTGCTTGCAGCGTTGCCGGAGATTGGCTGTCACCTCGGCGGTGATCCGAGCGATTGGCTGATTGCTGAAATCAGCGATGGAAATATGAATCTCGTCTTCGCCGCCTCTGGACCAAATGGATCTGTGGTGGTGAAGCAGGCCCTGCCGTTCATCCGAGTAATTGGCGAGAGCTGGCCCTTTCCGCTGGAACGCATCCGATTCGAACACGAAACGCTGCAGATCTACGCGCGTCTGGTGCCGGGGCGCGTACCCCGGGTGCTGTATTATGATCCGGAGCTCGCCATCATTGTCATGGAGCATCTGACACCACACCTCGTACTGCGTCAGGGCCTCGTGGACGGGCGGATTTTTCCCCTTTTCGCAAACCATATCGGCTCATTCCTTGCGCGGACGCTGTTTTTCACCTCCGACTTTTTCCTCAGTACCCGCGACAAACGCCAATTGATGGCGCGGTTCGAAGGCAATGAAGAACTGTGCGCCACAACGGAAGACGTGATCTTCACAGGGCCATATGCCGCCGTGTCGCTTAATCGCTGGACGACGCCTTACCTCGATTCAGCTGTCGCGGCTATACGCGCAGATCACGAACTAAAGCTGGCGGCCGCCGAACTGAAGCTCATGTTGCGCACCTCTACCGAGGCGATGATCCACGGCGACCTCCACACTGGATCGCTCATGGTAAGCGAAGCGGATACGCGGATTATCGACTCGGAATGGGCGCGCTACGGGCCGATGGGCTTCGATCTCGGAGCGGTCTTCGGAAATTTGCTTCTGGCCTATTTCAGCCAGCCTGGGCATGCGACCGGTTACAATGATCGGATATCGTACCAGGAGTGGCTTCTCGCGACGATTGAAGAGATATGGGAGACTTTCGAAGCCGGACTACGATGCTTGGTAATCGAGCACAGCGGTGAGCTCTTTCCTTCCGAGCCTTTCAACCAGTCGTCCATAGCTGCGTCGCTGATCAATTCCCGCCTTAGAGCCATCCTATCGGACACGATCGGGTTTGCCGGCGCAAAGATGATCCGAAGGATTATCGGTATCTCCCACGTGGAGGATATGGAGACGATCTGCGAGCCGTCCGTCCGCGCGCAATGTGAGGCCAAGGCGCTCTCCCTGGCCCGCTCGATGATGATCAAACGACGTGCCTGTCGAGATATTCGCGCGCTTGCGGCTGCAGCACGATCGGCGCTCACCGGCAACGCGATCTGATTGAGGTCGCAAATGCAGCCATCCATCGACGGGTCGCATTGTTTTGGAAACCCGATCGGCTCCAGGGATTACTTGAGACGATCGATGATCGAGCTCCGGCAGATCCGGTATTTCCTTGCAGCGGCTGAGCATAGCAGCTTCCGAAAGGCCGCCTCGGCTCTCGGGATCCAGGAATCGGCAGTAAGCCGCCGCATCCGAGATCTTGAGGACCACTTGGGAGCGTCGCTGTTTCAGCGACACAATGGTGGGGTCTTCCTGACTCTGGCTGGACAGCGCTTCGCGCGCCACGCGCGAAAAGCGCTTCGGCAACTCGAGCAGGGCGCGAAGGACGTGGCCACGATAGGGCGCTCCGAAGTCGGTCGCATCAAGATCGGAATCTTTTCTTCACTGGCCTCTGGATTTCTCTGGGACTTGCTGCGCGCCTACGATAAGGGGCACGCGCAGGTTCGGATCGAATTGATCGACGGCAATCCGGCGGATCATATCTCGGAAATCCGACAGCTCCGACTCGACGTCGCATTCATCACAGGGACCTCGCCATGGTCCGACTGCGAAATCGAGCAGCTCTGGTCTGAGCGGGTTTTTGTTGTCCTTCCCTCGGACCACCCTCTCTGCGGGAAAGGAGAATTTGACTGGCACGATCTCGTCGGCGAGCGGTTCATCGTAAGCGACGGAGCACCTGGACCGGAGATTCACGATTATTTGGTTCAGCGTCTAGCTGATCTTGGGCGTCACCCGGAAATCCACACACAGCATGTCGGGAGAGACAATCTCCTGTCGCTTGTGGCGATCGGGCGGGGTCTTACGGTCATGAGCGAGGCGGGGACTGCAGCTCAGATTCCGGGGATCGTCTATCGACGTTTGACAAACGAGGTTCTGCCATTTTGCGCTGTATGGTCGCCACGGAATGACAATCCAGCTTGCCGCCGGTTGCTGAGTCTTGCTCGGGCGATGTCTCGATCGGTCGGGACTGCGATCATTCCGGCGCTTTCGGCAATACTCTGGACCTCTTCGCTTTCGCAAATCCCCGATCCGTGGCTATGAACCGCTCCAGCATCGAAACGATCAGGCGTACTGGATCGGCCGATGGCTGTCCCGCCTCTCGGCCGAGAATCTCGGCATTATCCGGACTCTCAGAGCCGTCTCACGCCTGTGACGTTTGGACGGTAAGCACCGCGATGAGCATCGCATTCCAGTTCCTGGCGTTGGAAGCGTTGTTCGCAAGCCGCGGCGGGCTCGAGCCCGTCGCGGCTTGCGAACAACGGCTGATGAGGTTTCCATCCCGCAACTGTTCTTCACGAACCTGTCTGCCCTTCGTTCCCCGGGCGCGGCCGACGAGATGACGCCGCATCTGTGCGCTGCCGCGATCGCGGCGGCGCACAGATGCGGGCTCAGTGACGGCATTCCTTTCATCCTGGATGAAGACGGCATATACGACCCGGACCTCAATCGCTTCTTCCGGGCGTGCCCGACGATGGGCGTCCGCTCGCCGAACAGCCTGCGCGCCTACGGGCGTGACCTCGTCGTGTGGATGCGGTTCCTGTCCGAGCGGCGGCAGGGCAAACGCATCTGGCAGGCTGACCGCGAGGATATGCGGCCTATCACGCCGCGCGCCGTCGATCGTCTCCGCCCTATCGTATTTCGGCGTCCTCCTGGAACCGCGCTGTGGCGGCGCTGGAGAAGTCTACGGCTGGGCAGTCGAGGAAGGGCTGCTGACGGTCTCGCCATTCGGCGCCATCGCGGCCTGGCGGCCTGCGCGCAACGGTCGTTTCGTGCCGGCCAGGACCGTTCGGGCGCGAGAACCCGGCGCGCAACGGGGCGACATCCGCTTCGTCAGCCCCGATCATTTCCTGGTGTTCCGGGACGTCGGACTGCGCGGCCGCCGGCTCGACGGCCATGAAGATCTGGCCTGGAAGGGACGCCACGGCGAGCGTAACGCCCTCTTTGCGGAACTGTTGGTCACGACTGGGCTGCGCTTGGAGGAAGTCGCAAGCCTGCTTGCGATCGAACTGCCGGCGGCCGACCGGTCCCCTTCGGCGCAGAAGCCCGTCCCATTCCGGCTTCCCGCCTCGATCGCCAAGGATGGACGGGCGCGCGAGGTCCGGATACCGGTCCGGCTCCTGCGCCGGTTTGCCGACTATATGGCGATCGAGCGGGCCAACGCGCTCGACAGTTGCCGCCATCCGGTTTTTGAGCCGATCGTCGTCGGGAACGAGCCGGACCGAGTCACTGTCGCCATGGCCGACGATGCCGGGATCGTCAAGATCGCTGCGCTGCGCGGGCGCGAGAACGAAGAGCTTCGCGCCCTACGAACAGCCAACAACCGCATGGCACAGCACATCCAGGCCCTCAACCTATTGGTTGGCGAGCTGGAACGGCGGATTGCTCAGCTACAAGCCGACTCGCCGCCGGATTCACTCCGCGTGGTGCCGCTCGTCGTGCCGACTTCGCGTTGACGATCCTGTCCTCGCGCGGCTTGCGCCTTGCGGATGCATCAGCCGCGATCCGAGCGGACGCCTGAAGGAGCCCGCGTTCGTAGCGTTGACAATGTAACAGCGGTAACATACTTGTGCAGCTATGGTTACTTCCGCCTGGCTGCTTCTGACCTACAAGGTCCCCCCCGAGCCTGCTGCCAAGCGCATCGCGCTGTGGCGGCGGCTCAAGGCAATGGGTGCCGTCTACCTCCAGAACGGCGTCTGCCTCCTGCCGAAGACCGATGACCACATCCGGCGGCTCAAGATGCTTGAGAACGACGTCGACGAGATGGGCGGCGAAGCCGTGATCCTGGAGACCGTCGCCCTCGACCGCGCCCAGGAGGACAAGGTGGTTGCCCGTTTCAAAGCCGATCGCGACGACCAGTATCGCGAGTTCCTCGGCCGATGTGCCGACTTTGAGAAGGAGATCGCCAAGGAGATTGCGATCAACAAATTCACCTATGCGGAGCTGGAGGAAGAGGACACAGACCTGAAGAAGCTCCAAGGTTGGCTGGAGAAGATCAGGAAGCTCGACTTCTATGGCGCGACTTTGGCCGACGAGGCCTCGGAGCGGCTGCGCGCCTGCGAGGCGCTGCTCGACAGTTATGCCCAGCGCGTGTTCGACGCCCACGACGAGAACCGGTGAGATGGCTAGTCAAGGTGAGACAAGCGCGATGACACCAAGCGCCGCCGGATCAGGCACGTTCCGGGGGATTCCAACAGGCGTCTGGGCGCTCGGATTCGTCTCCCTGCTGATGGACACCTCTTCGGAGATGATCCACGCGCTGCTGCCGGTCTACATGGTTACCGTGCTCGGCACCTCAACGCTGGCTGTCGGGATCATCGAGGGCATTGCCGAGGCAACCGCCTCGATCACCAAAGTGTTTTCCGGGGCGCTCAGCGACTGGCTCGGCAAGCGCAAGTTCCTCGCGGCCCTCGGCTATGGGCTCGCCGCCTTCACCAAGCCGGTCTTTCCGCTGGCCGCCTCGCTCGACTGGCTCGTCGCCGCGCGCTTCATCGATCGGGTCGGCAAGGGCATCCGCGGCGCGCCCCGTGACGCTCTGGTTGCGGACATAGCCCCGCCGCACCTGCGCGGCGCGAGCTTCGGCCTGCGCCAGTCGCTCGACACGATCGGCGCCTTCCTCGGTCCGCTTCTTGCGATCGGCCTTATGTGGCTGACGGCCGATCGTTTCCAAGCGGTGTTCTGGATCGCCGTCATTCCCGCCTTCCTGTCGTTCGGCTTGATCCTTGTCGCCGTCAAGGAACCGGCGCGGCCAACGGAGCTACCCAAGGCCCGCATGCCGCTCCATCGCAGCGAACTCGGCCGTCTTGGCGCGGACTATTGGTGGGTGGTGGCCGTCGCGACCGTGTTTACGCTCGCCCGCTTCAGCGAAGCCTTCCTCATCCTGCGCGCGCAGTCGATCGGCCTGCCGCTGGCGCTGGTTCCGATCGTGATGGTGGTCATGAACCTCGCCTATGCGCTTTCTGCCTATCCGATGGGCATCCTGTCGGACCGGGTGGACCGGGTGACCATCCTGATACTCGGCCTGGCATTGCTCGTCCTCGCCGACCTCGTTCTGGCCTTCGCAACCGATGTGCTCGGCGTTGGCATCGGCGTCGTACTCTGGGGTCTGCACATGGGCTTCACTCAGGGCCTGCTTTCGGCGCTCGTCGCCGATACCGCGCCGGCTGACCTGCGCGGCACCGCCTTCGGCATGTTCAACCTCGTCACCGGCGTCGCGCTGCTTCTCGCGAGCGTCGTTGCGGGCGCGCTTTGGGACGTGACTGGGCCTAAAGGCACCTTCCTCGCTGGCGCCGCCTTCGCGGCAATCACCGTGGCTGGGCTGCTGTTCGTACGCGGCCGGCTGAAGAAGCCGGATCATGCCTAATGCAAACGCCTATTTGCTGAGCGTCGTCAACCTTGCGCCGGGGGCCTTTTGAAGTCAGGAACCGGATCTATTCATGTACGAACTTGATGTAACAGTCACACAGGCAATCAACGGTCTTGCAGGAAAGAGCGCTCTCATAGATTTCCTAATGGTCTGGGTTTCGGCGATCGGCGTTCCCGTTCTCGTGCTCACCGTCGCCGGCCAATGGTGGCGGAAAGACGATCGACAGCACACCCGGCACGTTCTCATCGCGGCCGGCTTCTCCTTCCTGCTTGGGCTTGCGCTCAACCAGCTTATCCTATTGTTCGTCCGTCGGATGCGCCCCTACGATGCCGGTATTTCTCATCTCCTGATCGCGCACAGCGCCGATCCCTCGTTTCCATCCGACCACGCCACAGTCACTATCGCCATCGCGGCGGCCTTCCTGTTGCACGGAATACGGCGGACAGGTGTCTGGTTTCTGGCCGCAGCGGTGCTGGTAATGGTGTCGCGCGTCTACATCGGCACGCATTATGCGAGCGACGTCCTGGGCGGCGCCCTCATCGGGGTCATTGGAGCTCTGCTCATTCGCGCATTGTATTGGGAAGGCACGCGAGCCGACCGGTTGATCACCGGCATCCTGTAGGCGCTTCGGTATGGTGACGTCCTTTCTCTCCGCCGTCACCGCGTTCATCGCAGCCCACCCGCATTTGGCCTACGCGGCAGTGCTGTTGCTCGCCCTGTCCGAATCCATCCCTGTCGTCGGTGTCTTGGTCCCCGGGTCCGCCATCATTCTCGCGATCGGCGCGCTCGTTCCAAGCGGTGCGGTGGAGCTCTGGCCGCTGCTTGCGGCAGCCATCGTCGGCGCGGTGATCGGCGACGGCCTCTCCTTCTGGCTCGGCCACCACTATCAGCGCGCGATTCTCAATTTATGGCCGCTCAGCCGCTATCCTGGACTGGTCGCACGCAGTGAAGCCTTCTTTGCCCGACACGGCGACAAGAGCGTCTTCCTCGCCCGTTTCATCCCTGGCGTGCGCGCCTTCGTTCCTCTCCTGGCCGGCGTGCTGCGGATGCGGCCGTTGCGATTCTACGCCGCCAACCTTCTCTCCGCACTCGTCTGGGCGCCGGCGCACATCCTGCCGGGAGTGCTGGTCGGTGCCTCGTTCAGCCTGTTCGGGGAAGCCGCCAAGCCGCTTGCCGTTCTGCTCATCCTGATCATTGTTCTGGTCTGGGCGACGATCCACGTCGTGCGCTTCGCCCTGCATCGCGGCCTGCCGCTTCTTGTGTCCACCGCAGAGTGGCTGCGCACCTGGGCCGGCGCTCATGAATCCCGTTGGACGCGTATGCTCCTCAGCCTACTTGATCCGTCGCGCTCCGACGCCAGGGGGCTGGCCGTGCTCGCACTCCTTCTGGTCGGGGCGGCCTGGTTGTTCCTTGGCATTCTCGAAGATGTGGTCAGCGGCGATCCGCTCGTGCGGGCCGATGCTGCGATCTATCGCGCGCTGCAGGATCTGCGCACGGCACCCGGCGACGCAGTGATGATCGGCATCACCGAGCTCGGCGACACGGTCGTCGTCGTCGCAATGACGGTCGCAGTATTCCTGTGGCTTGCCTGGAAGCGCGCCTGGCGCACCGCCGCCTACTGGCTTGGGGCGGTCGCCGGCGCCTCCGCCCTCAATACTGTCGTCAAGGTGGCGCTCCATCGCACTCGGCCCAGCGAACTGCTCTACACCGGCTCGAGCGCCTTCTCTTTTCCGAGCGGCCACAGCACGGTCAACATCGTTCTCTACGGTTTCCTCGCCTTCCTGATCGCCCGCGAACTGCAGCCTGCCCGCCGTCTGGCGATTGCTTTCGCGGCTGCGTCCTTCGTATTTCTCATTGCGTTTTCGCGTCTCTATCTCGGCGCCCATTGGTTCTCCGATGTCATCGGCGGGCTGGCCTTCGGAACGACCTGGCTTATCGCTCTCGGCTTCTCCTATCTACGCAAGCGCTCCGAAGCGATCGGTGCGGCCGGGCTGATCATTGTCGGGTGCGCAACCCTCGCCCTTGCCGGTGGGATCAATATCGACCGGCAGAATGCGTTCGACGTCGAACGCTATGCGACGACGCGTTCGCCGCCGACTATGCCGGCCGATACCTGGTGGAATACGGGATGGCAGCAACTGCCGACTTGGCGAGTCGATCTTACCGGCGAGATCGAAGAGCCGCTGACCATCCAATGGGCCGGCGACCTGGCATCTTTCGAGTCAATCTTGTTGGGTAAGGGCTGGCGCGCTCCCGCTCCTTGGACGCCGCTCAACACTCTGGCATGGCTGACGGCGAATGCTGATCCCGCCGCGCTTCCCGTCGTTCCCAGCCTTTCCAGCGGGCGGCTTGCGAGCTTGACCCTCGTTCTGTCCAACAATGCCGCACCTAAGCAATCGCGGTTCGTGCTGCGGCTGTGGGCGGTTGACCTGAAGCTTACCGGCCAAAATTCCTTGCCTGCCTGGGTCGGCTCGGTCGTCGAGGAGCAACTCGATCGCCCTCTTACGCTTGTAACTTTGACGTTCACGCAGCCCGCTGTGAACGGCCCGCGAGGCATATTGGCCGGTGAGTTCCAATTAGGGCGTCTTGCCGTTCGCACAGATGCGAAAGCGAACGCCGAATGGGACGGGCGCGTGCTGCTGCTCCGCGAACGCTCCCCTTGATGAGCTGGCCTTAGGCGCTCAGCCTGCTTGTCGGCGAACGGCGGATTACCCTGCTTCAATCCGAATCGCCGCGGGATTCACTGCGCGTGACGCCGCTCGCTGCGCCGATATCGCGTTGACGGCCTCGGCCACGCGCCGCCTGCGCCTTGCGGCTGCGCCAGCCGCGATCTGAGCGGATGAAGGCCTCGATCATATGCGGGATCAGAGCCGCTGCTTCGACGGGCTCATACAAGCGGCTGTATTCCGCCGCATAGCGCTCCAGCTCCTCCTTAAGCGGCTCGGGTAGCGTGATCGTCATGCGCACCGTCCCCAGCTTCGGTAATGGTCCAAGTTTCAGGCTCACCATGCGCCATCTCCCAAAGAAAATGCGACAGAGACATGTTGACCGTTCAGATAATCGGCGTAGGCGACGAGATCGCGGTGAACACTCGCCGGCAGTTCCACCGTGACCTTCACCGCCTTGTCGTCGACGATCGGTCCCAATTTCAGCATGGCCATCTCAGCCTCCATAAGGTTCGAGCACGAGATCGCGCGTGACGATGACGCGGACGGGGAATCCCGGCCGGATGGTGAGCGTCGGCGCGATGTTTAGCTGGCGCTGAACGATCTGCTGGCCGGTCTGGCTGACACTGTTAGATGCGCCTTGGCGCAACGCACGCACGATGTCGCTGTCCTGGCCAGACGAACCCGCCTCCGCACCGATGCTCAGAATCGTGGAGAGTGCAGCGGCCTTGAACAGTTCGCCCCAATGGTAGTCAACACCGTCCTCGAGGCCGGCATAGCCCTCGGCGTCCGCACCAGGCTGACGCTCCAGCACGATGGAACGGCCATTCGGGAAGACTAGCCGGTTCCAGACGAGGAGTATGCGCCGCTGACCGAAGCCGACGCCGCTGTCATACTGCCCGATGACCCGCGTGCCCTGCGGCACGAGCAGGATCTTGCCGGTTGGGCTGTCATAGATGTTTTCC
>JBFWYV010000190.1:0-9944 GCA_050186055.1 Hyphomicrobiaceae bacterium
GAACCGCCGATGTGCGGCGGGAGAATCACGTTGTCGAGGCCCTGCAGCGGTGCAGCGAAGCGCTCGGCGTTCGAACTCGGCTCGACCGGGAACACATCGATGGCGGCTCCGGCGAGATGCTTCGACTTGAGGGCTTCCGCGAGGGCGTCAAGGTCGACCAGCGTGCCGCGGGCATTGTTGATCAGGAAGGCGCCCTTCTTCATCTGACCGATTTCGTGGGCGCCCATGATGCCGATGGTGTCCGGTGTCTCTGGCAAGTGCAGAGTCACCACGTCGGAGGCGGACAGCAGCTCCGCGAGCGTATCGGTCGGTTCGACATTGCCGCGGCGAAGCTTGTCGGTGTGATCGTAGAAGATCACCCGCATGCCCATGGCTTCGGCGAGATCGGAAAGCTGGCTGCCGATATTGCCGTAGCCGACGATACCGAGCGTCT
The DNA here is from genome assembly GCA_050186055.1 of Hyphomicrobiaceae bacterium. Taxonomy (GTDB): domain Bacteria; phylum Pseudomonadota; class Alphaproteobacteria; order Rhizobiales; family Hyphomicrobiaceae; genus CAMDPA01. Next base: position 434 of record JBFWYV010000190.1, read on the forward strand.
TGCCGCGGAGCTCGCGGCTGCCGGTGGCGGACTTGTCCCAGCCGCCGGCATGGGCAGAGACGGAGCGCGGGAAAATCCGGCGGTAGAGCATGACGATCTCGGCGATGGTCAGCTCGGCGACGCTGCGCGTGTTGGAGAACGGTGCGTTGAAGACCGGGATGCCCTTGCGGCGCGCGGCGTCCAGGTCGACCTGGTTGGTGCCCACCGAGAAACAGCCGATGGCGATCAGCTTGTCGGTCGCTTCGACGATATCGGCGGTGATCTGCGTGCGTGAGCGGATGCCCAGCATCCGCACGCCATCGAGCGCCTTGATCAGCGCGTCGCGATCGAGCGCCTTGGTGAGGCGCTCGATGTTGGTGTAGCCGGCCGCCCGCAGCGTTGCGACCGCGTTTTCCGAGATCGCCTCCAACAGCAGGATTTTGATCTTTTCCTTGGGGAGCGAGGCGTTCTGGATTTTGCCCATGGCCGATCCTGCGTTGAGCGACGCAATCAAGATTCACTGCGGGGTGGATTGCGCCTTGGCACCGGCCGCGTCAATAGCGCGGTCATCGAACGGGGAAAACCGATGGTATGTCGGGCCGGCCAGCACATTGCTGCGCCAGCACCTATGCTGGTTCGTGGGGCATAATGTCTCGTTCGTTGCAGGTCAGCGCTGGCCAGCTCTTTCGCGTGCCGGCCGCGCAGGTCAGTCGCCGACCCATGCCAGAACATCGCATTGAACGAGCTTGCCGCGTTCGAGCGCCATCTCGGTGGTCTGGCGCGCGGGACGTGCCGCGGCGTCCGGAAACATCGCCACCCAATGCCGGTTGAGGACGTCGCGCATGGCGAGGTCAGGCACGGAGATATTGACTTTTGCGATCTGGTCGACGGTGGCGCCGCCGGCGGCAACGACCTCCCGGATGCGTGAGAACATCAGCGCACACTGCGCATCGAGAGATCCGGGTTGATCAGGTTTCGCCGGATCGACGCCGTGAATGATGCCGGTCACCAGCAGCGGACCTATGCGGCAGGCGGCGGGAATCGGGTTGGAGTGACCATAGGCGGACGTGTGGATGCTCGTGCGTTGCGGCATGGAGGCGTTTCCCGACAGCAGGTTGTGCGGTTTCCGCCGAGCATTCCCGTGCGTGCGCCGCGTTCGCCTCATGGTGGGACGGGCGCGGCGGCAGCGCAAGGCACTCCCCACCGGCGATATGCCGGCGAGGAGTGCCAGTTTTTTTATGTTGTTGCAGTGACGGACTTAGAATGTGCGGCGCGGGCCGTTGTCGATATGGAACCGGCCGCCACCATAGTGCTTCAGCCCGCCCACATGCTGGCGCAGATAGGCATAGACCGAGCGCGCGTTGCCACGGACGCGGAAGTCAACCGCGTTGCCCGTGAGATGGTACGATCTCGGAGCACCGCCAACACGCCGGTTGTGCCGTTTGCTGCGGCAGGTCGAATTGACGGTGACCGAGCCGTAGTTAGCAGCGACCGAGGCGATAACGGCGCGCAGGTTCGAGGCCAGGCAACCAGAGCCGGCCCGCCATGCGATGCTTCCGCCGCTCAAGCTCGCTCGCGGCTTCGGCTTCGACACCGACGGCAGCGAGGAGCCGAGGCTCGCAACGCGGATCCGGCGCTGTTGCTTCGTGTGACGCGAGCGTGACGTTGCGTAACGCGATTTCGCATGACTGCGCGAGCGTGTCTGATGGCGGGAACGTGCGTGGCTGGATCTTACCGCCCGGCGGGACGCCGACCGGCGCGAGGCTCGCGTGATGGGCGTTGCGTCGTCGGATTTCCAGCTTGGCGGCATGAAGTTCGTGACCGAGCGAACCTCGGCGGAAGCAGTTCCGGGCTGGGCGACGCAAGAGAGCGCAAGAGCCAGCACCGGCAAAATGGCAAAGCGGGCCGTGATCACAGCACGCGAGCGCCAAGTGCGCGCATCTGAACGATGCGCGGCAAAGAACCGCGAGATCATGATTTACCTCCACCCTGTATTGGCGTGGCGCCGTTGCCCCTCGTAGTCGCTGGTATCCCCGTTAGCTGGTGGTATCCCCGTGAGCAGGCGCCGGCCCAGGCGTGTGCCCGAGCCGCAGGTTAGATAAGTCAAAAGAAAGCTTGGTTGTGACTGTTTAGTAACGTTTAGTTAACGATTAATTTGAGCAAAGTCATCGAACGATTTGAATTGTCATGACACATCGAACAGTGCAACCGCTGTTGCTTGCTGCAATCCACCGAAGCTTGCGCGGCAACAGCAATGTGCCAAGATTACAGGCAAACGACTTGCGAATGCAGTCGCCGCGAGGACGCGAGGAGGACCGGCATGACCTACGCCAAACCGATCGAAGCGACCGCTGCAACTCAACCGCCGTATCAATCGGGGTTCGGAAACAGTTTTGCCACGGAAGCCGTTCCCGGAGCGCTGCCGGTGGGCCGCAACTCGCCGCAACGCTGCGCATACGGACTTTATGCGGAGCAACTGTCGGGCTCTCCATTCACGGCACCGCGCGGCGCCAATCAGCGATCCTGGCTCTACCGCATCCGGCCGACGGTCAGGCATCATGGCCGGTTCGAGGAGATCGATTGCGGTCTGATGCGGACGGCGCCTTGCACAGGCGAGTCGCATCTTCCGATCGGGCAGTTGCGCTGGAGCCCGCTGGAGCTTCCGTCGAAGCCGCAGACCTTCCTGGAAGGGCTGGTGACCATGACGACGGCGGGTGACGTCAACACCCAGGCCGGCATGGCCGCGCATGTCTATCTGGCGACGCGCTCGATGGACAACGCGTACATGTTCAATGCGGACGGCGAATACCTGATCGTGCCGCAGGAGAACGGGCTCAGGCTGCGGACCGAATTCGGCGTGATCGATGTGACGCCGGGCGAGATCGCCGTGATCCCGCGCGGCGTCATCTTCTCCGTCATGCTGCCATCGGGGACGGCGCGCGGCTATGTCTGCGAGAGCTACGGCGGGGCGTTCACGCTGCCGGAGCGGGGTCCGATCGGGGCGAACTGCCTCGCCAATCAACGGGATTTCCTGACGCCGGTCGCGGCGTTCGAGGACAAGGAGGCGGAGGGCGAGATCTACGTCAAGTGGTGCGGGCGGCTCTACCGGTCGAAGATCGGGCATTCGCCGCTGGACGTCGTGGCCTGGCACGGCAACTACGCCCCGTACAAATATGACCTGAGGCACTTCGCGCCGGTGGGTGCGGTGCTGTTCGATCATCCCGATCCGTCGATCTTCACGGTGCTGACGGCGCCGTCCGAGACGCCCGGGACGGCGAATGTCGACTTCGTGATCTTCCCCGAGCGCTGGCTGGTGGCGGAGAATACGTTCCGGCCGCCCTGGTATCACCGCAACGTCATGTCGGAGTTCATGGGGCTGATCTATGGCCAGTACGATGCGAAGCCGCATGGCTTCGTGCCCGGCGGGATGAGCCTGCACAACTGCATGCTGCCGCACGGCCCGGACAACGATGCCTTCGAGCATGCGAGCAACGCAGAGCTGAAGCCGGCGAAGCTGTCCAACACGATGGCGTTCATGTTCGAGACGCGCTTCCCGCAGCATGTCACGAAGCATGCCGCGAGCCTGGATGCGCGGCAGGATGACTATGCGGATTGCTGGAACGGCCTGAAGAAGCGGTTCAGCCTGGACCTGAAGGGCACGTGAGGGCGGGATCCTGACTCCCTTTCAGGGAGCCGGCCGTGTTCTTAGAGGCGCTTGCGACTCCCTTGCGGGGAGCCGGCCGCAAGCGCTGCCGCTGGCTCAGTGCCCCGCGGTGAGCCACGTGGATGGCCGCCGTTGTCCGGGCCGACGTTGTCACGTCGCCCCGGCGCGGCCATGACGTTTTGATGGATGCGTTTGGGGGCCTTTCTTGCGGGGAGCCGGCCGTGTTCTTAGCGGCGCTTGCGACTCCCCTGCGGGGAGCCGGCCGCAAGCGCGCTGTTCCGGAAGCACTCCAGGTGCCGGTTGCTGGCTTTCCGACGTCAGCCCAGATGGCTGACGAACTTCGACTGCATGTAGACGTTGAGGCCTTCCAGACCTCCTTCGTGGCCGTAACCGGAGTCCTTGATGCCGCCGAACGGCGTCTCGGGCAGTGCGAGGCCGATGTGGTTGATGGTCACCATGCCCGAGTCGAGCGCATCGGCCACCTTGGTCGCCGTATTGGCGTCCTTGGTGAAGGCGTAGCTGGCAAGGCCATAGGGCAGGCGGTTCGCCTTCTCGAGCACCTCATCGGTATCCTTGAAGCGGAGCATGACTGCAACAGGACCGAACGGCTCCTCATTCATGATCCGGGCGGTGTCGGGCACGTCGGTGAGCACGGTCGGCTCGAAGAAGTTGCCCTGGTTGCCGATCCGGTTGCCGCCGGTCTGAACTTTGCCGCCCTTTTCCTCGGCGTCCTGGATCAGCGTCTCCATGGCATTGATGCGGCGCGGGTTGGCGAGCGGACCCATCCTCGATGCCGGATCCAGACCGTCGCCGACCTTGGTCGATTTCATGCCGTCGGTGAAGGAGGCAACGAACCTGTCGTAGACTTTGTCCTGAAGGAAGAAGCGGGTCGGCGAGATGCAAACCTGGCCGGCGTTGCGGATCTTGGTGGCGACCATCATCTTTGCGACCTGATCGACCTCGACGTCATTGAACACCAGCACCGGGGCGTGGCCGCCGAGCTCCATCGTGGCGCGCTTCATGTGCTGGCCGGCGAGCGCGGCCAGGTGCTTGCCGACGGGCACGGACCCTGTGAACGAGATCTTGCGCACGATCGGCGAGGGGATCAGGTACTCGGAGATTTCGGCGGGGACGCCGTAGATCAGGTTCAGCACGCCATCGGGCAGGCCGGCATCCTGGAAGCAGCGGATGATGCCGATCGGCGAGCCGGGGGTCTCTTCCGGGCACTTGATGATCAGCGAGCAGCCGGCGGCGAGCGCGGCCGCGATCTTGCGCACGGCCTGGGTGACGGGGAAGTTCCAAGGCGAGAAGCCGGCGACGACGCCGACCGGCTCCGGGATCACCATGTTGCGGACGCCGTCGGCGCGGGCGGGGATGATGCGGCCGTAAGCGCGGCGGCCTTCGTCGGCGTACCAGTCGATGATGTCGGCACCGGCCAGGATCTCGATCCTGGCCTCGGCCAGCACCTTGCCCTGTTCGAGGGTCAGCACACGGGCGATTCCGTCGACGCGCTCGCGCACGAGGTCGGCGGCCTTGCGGAGGATCTTCGCGCGCTCGAAGCTGTTGACGTGCTTCCAGGATTTGAAGCCCTTGTCGGCGGCGGCAAGTGCCTTGTCGAGCTCGGCCTTCTTGGCGAGCGGGAGGCTGGCGAGCACGCCGTCGTTCGAAGGATTGACGACATCCTGGGCCGCACCGCTGTCGCCGGATGTGAACTTCCCGTCGATGAAAAGACCGAGTGTCTCGTACATGAGCTGACGTTCCTGATTGACGAAAAACGGTTTGGCATGGAGATGGACCGAGGGCGCACGCCGCCGGTCCCGCCCACTCAGTCGTGCTTGCCGTGGCAGTGCTTGTACTTCTTGCCGGAACCGCAGGGGCACGGTGCATTACGGGATACCTTGCCCCAGGTGCTGGGGTTCCTCGGATCGAGGGCCACACCTGCGCCGGCGCGTCGGGATTGTGCGGCGCGTCTGGTTGCGCTGCGTTCGAGCGTCGGGGCGCCGACACCGCCGGCACCGGCCAGTTCGAACTCGTCCATACCCGTGGTGGCGTCGATGTGATGGGCTTCCATCGGCGGGAGATCGATCGGCTGCAGCAACGGGTCATCTTCGGCCGGCGCGAACTCCACGTGCATGAGCTGTCCCGTCACGGCTTCGCGCAGCTTGGCGAGCAGACCTTCGAACAGCAGGAACGCTTCCGACTTGTATTCGTTGAGCGGGTCGCGCTGTCCATACGCGCGGAACCCGATCACCTGCCGCAGATGCTCGAGCGAGACGATATGCTCGCGCCAAAGATGGTCGAGCGTGTGCAGGAGCACTGCCTTCTCAAGCTGACGCCAATTGTCGGAACCGATGTCCACCGCCTTTTTGGCAGCCTTCGCCTCGGTTTCGCGGATCAGGCGGTCCTTGATCTCCTGGTCGGCAATGCCTTCCTCCGCGGCCCAATCGTTGATCGGCAGATCCAAGCCGAAGATCTCGGTGACCTCAGCCGCAAGGCCCTCCGTGTCCCACTGTTCGGCGTAGGCATGTTCGGGGATATGGCGGGTGACCAGCTCTTCAACGACCTGATGGCGCATGTCGGAGATGGTCTCGCTGACATCGTTTTCGGCCATGATGTCGATGCGCTGGTCGAAGATGACCTTGCGCTGATCGTTCATCACGTCGTCGTATTTCAGGATCTGCTTGCGGATATCGAAGTTGCGCGCCTCGACCTTGCGCTGGGCCATCTCGAGGCTTTTGTTCATCCACGGGTGGGTGATCGCTTCTCCCTCCTGAAGACCGAGGGTCTTCAGAACGCTGTCCATGCGCTCCGAGCCGAAAATGCGCATGAGATCGTCTTCAAGCGAGAGATAGAACTTGGAGCGACCGGGATCGCCCTGGCGGCCAGAGCGGCCACGCAACTGGTTGTCGACGCGGCGGCTCTCGTGCCGTTCCGTGCCGATCACGTAGAGGCCGCCGGGCTTGTCGATGGTCCTGGCCGGGCGGCTGCCCTTTGCCGGTTCGATCTCGACCGTTTCAATGATTTCACGGACAAGGTCTTTGCTGCGCTCGACCTCGCTCTGAATCTCGCGACGCTTCTTGGCGATCTCGCTCTCGGTCGGCGGCGCGTCCTTCGCCTCGCGCTCGGCGATCCAGTCCTTGAGCTGGTATTCGACATTGCCGCCAAGCTGGATGTCCGTGCCGCGGCCGGCCATGTTGGTAGCGATCGTGACCGTTCCCGGCTGACCTGCCTGAGCGATGATGTGGGCTTCCTGCTCGTGATAGCGGGCATTGAGCACAAGGTGCTTCACGCCCCTGGCTTTCAGCATGTCGGAGAGCAACTCGCTCTTCTCGATGGAGACCGTGCCGACGAGGACCGGCTGCTTGCGCTTCTGGGCGCGCACGATTTCCTCGATAATCGCTTCCCATTTCTCCTGCGCGGTCCGGTAGATCTCGTCATCCTCGTCGAGGCGGGCGACCGACAGGTTGGTCGGGACCTCGATTGCGTCGAGGCCATAGATGTCGAGGAACTCGTTGGCTTCCGTCATCGCCGTGCCGGTCATGCCGGCGAGCTTCTTGTAAAGGCGGAAGTAATTCTGGAACGTGATCTGCGCCAGCGTCTGGTTCTCAGGCTGGATCTCGACGTGCTCCTTGGCTTCCAGGGCCTGATGCAGTCCTTCCGAATAGCGCCGTCCCGGCATCATGCGGCCGGTGAACTCGTCGATGATCACGACCTCGCCGGCCTTGACGATGTAATCGCGGTCGCGGCGGAAGAGGGTGTGGGCTTTCAGCGCCTGATTGAGGTGGTGGACGAGGGAGACGTTGTCGACGTCGTAAAGCGTGCCCTTGAGGATCCCCAGATTGCGGAGGACCTCCTCCATGCGCTCGTTGCCGAACTCGGTGAGGGCAACCGATTTCTGCTTCTCGTCGAGATCGTAATAGCCGCGGGTCTTCAGCTCTTCCTTGAGCTGCTCTTTGACCTTGTCACCCGGCAGGGTCTTGGACAGCTCGCGCTCGATGTCCTTGGCCACCCGCTCGTGCTGCTCGACCAACGGCTTCATGTGCTCGTCGATGGTCTGGTAGAGGTCCGCCTTGTCTTCGACCGGGCCGGAGATAATGAGCGGGGTCCGTGCCTCGTCGATCAGGATCGAGTCGACCTCGTCGACGATGGCGTAGGCATGTCCGCGCTGGACCATCTCCTCGCGGTCCATCTTCATGTTGTCGCGCAGGTAATCGAAGCCGAGCTCGTTGTTGGTGCCGTAGGTGACGTCGGCGGCATATTGGGAATGCCGCTCCTCGTCCTCCAGGCCGTGCACGATGCAACCCACCGTCAGGCCGAGGAACTTGTAGACCTGGCCCATCCATTCGGCGTCGCGGCTGGCGAGATAGTCGTTGACGGTGACGACGTGAACGCCGTTGCCGGGCAAGGCGTTGAGATAGACTGCCAGCGTGGCCACCAGCGTCTTGCCTTCGCCGGTTTTCATCTCGGCGATCTTGCCTTCGTGCAGGACCATGCCGCCGATCAACTGAACGTCGAAATGGCGCTGTCCGAGGGTTCGCTTGGCCGCCTCGCGGACGGTAGCGAAGGCGGGTACGAGCAGATCGTCCAGCTTGGCGCCGTCCGCAAGCTGCTTTCTGAACTCCGCCGTTCGCGCTCTGAGAGCCTCGTCGGAAAGCTTTTCGATCTCGGGTTCGAGCGCATTGATGGCTTCGACACGGGAACGGTAGCTGCGGACCCTGCGATCGTTGGAGGACCCGAAAATCTTCGAGGCAAGTGAGCCGATCGACATCATCTGAATGGACATTTTCCAAACCCAAATGCAAATGCGACGCAAACAACCCGCGCTTTGAGGCTCGCGCCGGGAAAGGAACCAGACGGTCCGGAGAGGCGGGCCCTGGCGCGATGGGCGCCAATGCGTGCACCTTGTGAGTTCGCCGGTGGTTTCAAGTTGTCATGCCGCGTGTGTGTGCAGCCCTACCGGCCGCGGTGCAGCAGACATAAGAACGCCGGCCCGTGGTTGTCAATGAACGCCGGCCTTTCCTCGCGCGGCAATAGAACCCGGGGGACACGTCGGCGATTGCCTCATTGCTGCCATCTGCGCCGGGCCCGACTCCCCGGGATTTTGCGCAGGTGCAGGACAGACATCGTCCGGAGGTCGATCAAATGGTTGCGAACGCTGGAGTGGCGGGCGTCGGGGCCGGCTGGAAGGAGCGTTCGTCAGGTATGGTGCTGGCGGCCTTTTCTGCTTTCGTTCTTGCGCTGATGCCGACCGCCGGAACGGCAGACAATATTGTCGCGCGCGTCAACGGCAAGCCGATCCTGGAAAGCGAGATGGCGCTGGCGGATGCGGAGATCGGGACCGATCTCGGATCGCTGCCCGGCGAGACCAAGCGGCGGGTGCTGGTCGAATATCTGATCGAGACACAACTCTTGGCCGAGGCGGCCGAGCGTGCGAGCCTGGGCGTCGGCGCGAATTTCGATCAGCGGCTCGGATACTGGCGCCGGAAGGCATTGCGGGATGCATTCTTCAACAGCCGGATCAAAGCGTTGGTGACGGACGCGGAGGCGCGGAGGAGCTTCGATTCGCAGGTCGCCGGGAGCGTCGGCCAGGTTCAGGTCAAGGTGCGGCACATCCTCGTCGACAGCGAGGACAAGGCCAAGGAGGTCGTCGAGAAGATCGCGCACGGGGCCGAGTTCTCCGACATGGCGCGGCAGTACTCGAAGGATCCGGGGAGCCGCGACAATGGCGGCAACCTCGGCTATTTCGGCCGCGGCCAGATGGTGCCGCAATTCGAGGAAGCCGCGTTCAAGCTGGCGCCCGGAGAGTTCTCGCAGCCGGTCAAGTCCCAATTCGGCTGGCATATCATCAGGGTGGACGATAGGCGTGAG
>JBFWYV010000191.1:0-9876 GCA_050186055.1 Hyphomicrobiaceae bacterium
CGCGCCGCGGTGCGATGGTCCTCATCGAAGGCCCTGCGGGATTTGGCAAGTCTGCGTTGTTGGCCGGCCTGCGGTCGCGATTGAGCACAGCCAGCCACGACTGGCTCGAATTCCGCTGCGTCCCAGGTTCGCGTTCCTGGTCAGGGAAACAGACCCAAATCCAACGCTGCGAGACGGAAGATTCGACCAGCGTCGTTCGGCCGTTCGTTCCGGAGACGCTCGCGCTGCTGACGGCATTCATCGAGAGCACACGCGCAGACGACGCAACGACCTGCCGCGTCGTCGTCATCGAGGACGGGCATTGGGCAGATGCCGATTCGATTGCGACATTGCAGCAATTGGCGCGTTCCCCGAGTCTCCTACCGCGAACGCTCGTTGTCGTTACCAGCCGCTTTCATCACCCGGAGATCGCGGCGGCACTTCCCGACGACGGCATCATCAGGCTGCCCGAACTCGATGGTTCCTCGATCGAGACAATGCTTGCCGGAAGAAGCTTCTCAGGCCGGTTGCACGCCACCCCCATTCGGTTCATCGCCGGCTTCAGCGACGGTTCACCTCTCAATGCATGCGCGCTCGCGGATATGAACCTGGAGCCGGCGGATGACGGACCACACCGGCGCCTGCTGTCGCAATCGCCGAATCGCATCAACCCGGGTCTGGCGACGGAGCTCGATCGGCTCGGCCCGCTGAAACCACTGGCCCAAGCAGCTGCGATTTCAGGGCAAGAGTTCGATACGCGCTTGCTGGCGACCGTACTCGAAATCGACGCCCGGGTTCTCAGCGACCGCATTTCATGGTTGGCAGGAAAGAGCATCGTCAGCCCCGCCGACACACGGCACTCCTCGCGATATAAGTTCATCAGCAGGCTGACGTGGAGCTATTGCTACGCGTCGGTGCCATCCGCACAACGGCAACGCATGCATGCGTCTTTCGCGGACGCGCTCATCTCGGCTGGAGCCGTTCGCCCAAAGGATGTCGCGCATCACTTGAGTGAATCAGGCAATCATGCACGGGCCTTTGTCTGGTGGCATGAGGCCGTGTTGCAATCCGGAGCGAATGAGCCCGCGCATGCCGTCATTGCGATGGCGCGCAAGGCCCTGGCAGCCGCACGGGCAGCGCCGCAGGACTGCCCTCCTGATCAGGTTGCGGATCTGTTGAGTTGTCTGGGAAATCGGATTGCAGCGCTTGAAGGTGCCGCATCCAATGAGGCGCGCAGAAGCTATCGACGTGCCGCACAAGTACTGGCCGAGGTTCCTGAGCAGCCGCAAACGCTCAAGTTCGATATCAATTGGGGTACTGCGACCGCCCATCTGGCTCGCGGCGATCTGCACGCCGCACTTGAAGCCAGCACGCTCATGCTTGAATCCGCGGATGAAGCCGTGATGCCCGCGGCATTGCGTCTGGCTGCCACGATCAAGCTCCACGCGGGTCTGATCGGCCAGGCCGTCACCGAATTGGCGCGGGCCGCGACTGCCTACGATCCCCATTCACACGGCCCACTGCGGTCGCGATACCGCATCGATCCCGCGGCAGGAGCGCTGTCTTTCCTCGCATTCGCCAAGGCCGTCGCCGATGACCGGGCAGGTTCAGCGCAAGCAGAGCGCGATGCACTCCGGCTCGCGGCGCGGATCGATCATCCTCCGACCAGTTCTCTAGCTCTCTGTGTCCTGGCGACTGCCGCACAACTGCGACGCGATCACCAGTCCGCCGCTGCGATCGCGCGCATTGCAACGGCGTATCTGGCGAGGCATGCAACCGATTACTGGCGACCGCGGGCACGGATGATCCAGGGCTGGGTTGTATCGCGCCGTGATCCCGTCTGGGGACTGGCCATCGTCAGCGACGTTCTTCGCCACTGCCAGAGCGCCAGCGCCGGCCGCGCGAGCATCGCGGGCAACTGCTTGCTGGCTTCGATTGCCCTCGAAGCAGGCCAGCCGGCGTTGTCGCTTGAGGCCCTCCGCCAGGTCCGCGAACGGGACGAGATCGAATACGGATGGCTCTACGCGGCAAAGGCCATGCGGCTCGAAGCTATCGCCCGGCACAGGCTCGGCATTATTGATTCAGCGACGGCAGCAAATCGCCTGTGCGAAGCAACCGACCTCGCAACCCGCCAAGGTGCCCACGCTTTTGCCCGCCGCGCCGCACGCTCGGCCGATCGGCTGCGGCGCTGATTACTTCGCAATCCGATGGATCACCCTCGGGATCATGTCTGGTGAAAATCGAGCTGGTCGCCGAACGGGCCAAGCCTTGGGTTCAATCGACCGTTCGCGCCTCATGCCGCATCGCGCTCTCGCATGACCGGGCGGGCGAGCATACCCGCAAGCTCGGACACGGGCCTCGGCGGGGATAAGAAATAGCCCTGGGCCTCGCAGCATCCCATCGCCCTCACCAGATCCAGTTGACACTGATTCTCGACGCCTTCCGCCGTCGTCGCCAGTCCCAGACACAGGCCCAGACCAACGACCAATCGAACGATCGCCTCCGCGTCGCCGTCGGCATTGGCGAGATCCTTCACGAAGCTTCTATCGATCTTGATCTTGTGGAACGGGTGCTTGCGCAAGCTGGTGAGAGAGCAATAGCCGGTCCCGAAGTCGTCCAACGCCATCTTCACGCCGAGCTCGCGCAGTCTTCTGAACGTGTCGTCCGCGCCGTCGGCTTCATCCAGCACCGCTGCTTCCGTGAGCTCCAGCTCAAGCCGCGCCGCTTCAAGCCCGCTTTCCCGAAGCGCCTCGACGACGGAGTCCACGAAATTCCGGTTCTTGAACTGAACCGCAGACACATTGACGCTGACGTCGATCTCCGCCGGCCAGTTCCTCGCCGTCTCACATGCCGACTTCAGCACCCAGTTGCCGATCTCGACAATGATCCCCGTTTCCTCCGCAAGCGGAATGAATTCGCCGGGCGCCAACTGACCGCAACCCGGCCTGTTCCACCTCAGCAGCGCCTCGAAGGCGGAGATCTTGCCGCTTTTCAGGTTGCAGATCGGCTGATAGACCAGTTCGAACTGCGCTTTTCCTATCGCCAGCCTGAGGTCCCTTTCGAGCCGGCGTCTGGCTTGTATGCGCTCGTCCAGCGACGGCTCGAAAAAATGATAGGTTCCGCGCCCCTCGCTCTTGGCACGGTAAAGCGCAAGGTCGGCTTTCTTCAGCAGCCCGTCGACATCCGTTCCATCCTTCGGAATAAGTGCAATCCCGACGCTCGTGCCGATCAGGCACTGATGTCCCATCAGGCCGAACGGCCGCTTCATCGCCTCGACCAATCGCCGCGCGAGAGCCACGGCCTCGAAGTCGTCCTGCGGCAGCTTTTGAAGGACCACGAATTCGTCGCCGCCCAGGCGCGCGACCGTATCGCCATCCCGCACCGACGATTTCAGGCGGCTGGCGACCTCTTGCAGCAGCAGGTCGCCGACGGAATGGCCCAGCGTATCGTTGATCTCCTTGAACCGGTCCAGATCGAGCAGTAGCACGGCCCATCGCTGCTCATTGTCCCGACGGCTGTTCAGCGCCTGCTGGATGCGCTCCCCGAAATAGGCCCGGTTCGGCAAGTCAGTCAGGGCATCGTGGTGCGCCATGTGCGCAAGCTGGGCTTCGATGTGCACCCTCTCGGTGACGTCCTCATGCGTCACGATCCAGCCGCCGTTATCGAGCCTTTTGTTGACCAGGGAAATGAAGCGTCCATCCGCAGTCGGAAGAAGGTTCGGCGGAACGCCGCCGCTCGCAAGCTGCGTCAGGATTTCTGCCCTGTATTCGCTCGGATTCCGGTCGAGGTGGCCGGTCTCCACCCGGTGTGTCAGAAAATCGATGAAACTGCAGCCCGGCTTCGCAATCTGGGGAGAAAGCCCGTACATGCGGATCAGACTGTCGTTGACGACGCTGATCTTCTCGTCGGCGTCGAACATCAGCAAGCCTTGCGGCAGATTATCCATCGCGATGCGGCAACGCTCGTTGGCCTGTTCGCGCGCCGAAAGAGATGCGAGCATGAGAACGACGGGACAACAGGCCAGAGCGACCACCAGGATGATGCCGATCATCGCGATGATCGACCACATCTGGACCGCCTCCAAAGTCGCAGCGCGCTCCGTCACGTCCCGGACCAGACGCGCCATCATGATCGGCTTGCCGTCCGGATCATTGACGACGACATCGGTAGAATGGGTCTTGATGCTGGGGTCCGTTTCCGACGCCTCGAGCGACGCAAGCAGCGTTTTCCCGTCCAGCTCATACAGCGTCACACGCGCGCCGATCGCCATGCCGAGGCCCTCGAGGGCGGCGAGAGGATCGACATGAACCAGGATATATGCAGCCGGATGCGCGCCTCCGACAGGACGCAAGACCGTCATTACCGGACGGCCGTTCAAGGTCCACACCCGGGACGTCCTGTTGCGATTGTTGCCGGCGCGGCTATCGCCGATCAACGCCTTGAGCGGTGCCTGGTCCGCAGCGGCTTTGCCGGGCCAGTACTGCGCAAGCACCTGTCCATCGGCCCGCACGACGCACGTGCCGAGCAGAGGGATGCTATCCGCCGACTTTTCGTTCCGGTCCCACAGCCGAGCAAGGGCTTCAACGATACGGCTCCGCTCGTTGTTCTCGATCAGCGCCCCGATCTGCGTCTCCCGCAGGAACTCCTGAGCCAAGGTGGCGGCTCGCCTCGCATTGCGCTCCCACGCAGATTGCGCAACCTGGCGATTGATCTCTTTGGCGATGTACTGGGTATCGTAACGTTCCAGCGCCGAAGAATACTTGCTCGTTACGATGTAGAAGCACGCCGCAATTGCCGCACACGAGACAGCGAACGATCCAAGAATGGTTGCGAGCAATTTATGACGATACGAAAACATGACGTGCGGCACTCTTCTATATGACACCCATCGACCATTGACCGAGTTGGGACAGAGCGCCTCGGTGCGGAAACGTCCGCATCAAACCGTGCTCCGGCGCCGAGGTGCGCCGACGTGGAGAAGGAGGCTGAAAATCAACGGGTGAATACGCTGCGCGCATAGAAAGACTCCGGCCTTTACCCCCAACCTGCAGCACCGGGAAGCGGAGTTGCCCAACTCCTCTTCCATCGGCCAACGCCGGGAGGCGTGGACTGTTTCCTCTGACAGTATTTGCCGGAGAGCTCCGGTCAGACAGCCGAAATCGCGCCCGAATCTGCCCCACGGCCGGCCGGGTGCGACCTGTCTACGCACAAGTCTTGGCACGGACGAGTAAACAAACCAGTGCTCCTGAGCCTAAAATTTGATCAAATAACAAGAAAAAAGAAATACAAGGCGTAGCCGGATGATCGGCACACGGTTCGGCGACCGGTGGCAATGCACGCTTCGCCAGCCCCGGACGTCGGTGAGGCTGGCGAAGATTGTTGTTGGGACAGCCGAACCTCAGGCGCCTTCAACGATCCGGATATCCCGGTCGGCACCATCCGCGAGCGCGTCCAGCGCCGCCTTGTAGCCGGGGCTGTCATGCGTTGCGATGGCCTGCTCGATGCTGTCGAACTCGATGACGACGACACGCTGAGCGATGCCGTTCTCGTAGACTTTGGCCGGGTTCCCGCGCACGATGAAGCGGCCGCCCCCTCCCTCGATAGCCGGGCCCGCGAGCTTGGCATAGGCCGCCAGATTGTCGGGCTTCAGGACCGCTTTATAGGTTGTGACCCAGTATGCCTTGGCCATGTATCGATTCTCCTCATGGGTTGGAAGCGCAAGCGCAGCAAACGAGCGTAGCGAAACCGCCGCGCTATGCCCACCCCAACGATGGCACGTCGGCCTATTTCATCGTCGGGATCACGAACTCTGTGCCTTCCTTGACGCCGGACGGCCAGCGCGACGTCACGGTCTTGGTCCTCGAGTAGAAGCGGAACCCGTCCGGACCGTGCTGATTGAGGTCTCCGAACCCTGACCGCTTCCAGCCGCCGAACGTATAGTAGGACAACGGCACCGGGATCGGCACATTGATGCCGACCATTCCGACATTGACCTTGGCGGCGAAATCGCGCGCCGCATCGCCGTCGCGGGTGAAAATCGCGACGCCGTTGCCGTATGCGTTCTCATTCGGCAGCCGCAGGGCCTCGGCATAGTCCTTGGCGCGCACCACCGACAGCACCGGTCCGAAGATCTCGTCCTTGTAGATCCTCATGTCGGGCTTCACCTCGTCGAACAGGCAACCACCCATGTAGAACCCGCTCTCATAGCCTTGCAGCTTGAAGTTCCGGCCGTCGACACGGAGTTTTGCCCCTTCCCTGATGCCGGTCTCCACGTAATCCCTGACCCTGTCCAGGTGTGCCCGGCTGACCAGCGGGCCGAAGTCGGCATCGGCAGAGGTTGAAGGACCGATCTTCAGCGTCTCCACCCGGGGGATCAGGCGCGACATCAGCGCATCCGCGGTCCCCTGGCCGACCGGAACTGCAACCGAGACCGCCATGCAGCGCTCGCCCGCCGAGCCATAGCCGGCCCCGACCAGCGCATCCACGGCCTGCTCCATATCGGCGTCCGGCATAATGATCATGTGGTTCTTGGCGCCCCCGAAACACTGCACGCGCTTCCCGCGCGCCGCCGCCTCGGCGTAGACGTACTCGGCAACCGGCGTGGAGCCGACGAAGGCGACGGCCGCGATGTCCGGGTCCTCGATCAGGTCATCGACGGTGTCCTTGTCGCCATTGACGACATTGAGAATGCCAGGCGGCAATCCCGCCTCCATCATCAGCTCCGCGAGCATCAACGGCACGGATGGGTCGCGCTCGGACGGCTTCAGAATGAATGCATTGCCGCATGCGATCGCCGGCGCGAACTTCCACATCGGAATCATGGCCGGAAAATTGAACGGCGTGATGCCGGCCACCACGCCGAGCGGCTGCCGCATGGAATAGATATCGATGCCCGGACCTGCCCCCTCGGTGTACTCCCCCTTCAGGAGGTGCGGCGCGCCCGTGGCAAACTCCGCAACCTCGAGCCCGCGCTGGATGTCGCCTTTGGCATCCGGGATGGTCTTTCCATGCTCGCGCGCGAGCGTGTCCGCGAGCTTGTCCATGTTCCGATTGAGCAGTTCGACGAAACGGGCCAGCACGCGTGCCCGGCGTTGAGGGTTCGTGGCACCCCAGCCCGGTTGTGCTTTTGTTGCGCTCTCAACCGCGGCACGAACCTCGGCGCTGTTGGCGAGCGGCACCTGGGCCGCGATCTCTCCCGTCATCGGCCAGTAAACGTCGCCGAACTGTCCCGATGCTCCCCGGACCCGCCGGCCATCGACGAAATGGTAAAGCTCGCTGGTCATTTTCCTCCTCCGCGCCACCGGTTCTTGTCCAGCAGACCGGGCGACAATACTCGCACGCATTCCACGGACAACCAATGCAGCCGGTAATGCCTGTATCGGAAGCAGACCGTTAAGGGGCATACGCTAACGTTGCCGGCACACGGATACCGCAACGGCGTGTGGCTTGGACTCTCCAGGCCGAATGTCGCCGAACTGAAGGCGGAAGACATGCACGACGGCCAGTTTCAAGCCACTGCAGATGCAGGCGCATTATCCGCCCGCATCGTAGACAGGCTGACGCCCGGGCACGTGGCCGCGCTGACATTCGCCGTGTTGACGGCCTGTACTGCCGCCGCACTCCTGGCTGCGACGGGCGGACACTTATTCTATTCGCTGGATGATCCCTACATCCATCTGGCGCTCGCCGAACGCATCGCCGCCGGCCACTATGGGATCAACCCGGACGAAGTGACATCTCCCGCCTCGAGCATCCTCTGGCCATTCCTGTTTGTGCCCGGGGCCGGATCCCCTCTGCACCCGTTCCTACCGCTTATCGTCAACCTGCTGTGTGGGCTCGCGACCGTGCTGATCTGCGCGCGGATTGCCGAAGCACTTCCCTTGCCCGGCAGCGATCCCGGCACGCATGTCAAGAAGCTTGCAATCGCCGCCTGTCTCGTCATCGCCACCAATACGGTCGGTCTCGCCTTCACCGGCATGGAGCACAACCTTCAGGTTGTACTCGCAGTTGCCGCCGCAGCCGGGCTGCTTGAGGTCTTTCGCGGCCGGCCAATGCCTGCATGGGCACTGGTTGCAGCCTTGGTCGGCCCCGCCGTGCGATACGAGATGTTTGCCGTCACCATCGGCGTTGCGATCACGCTGTTCGGATTGAGGCAGCGTTGGCGCGCGGTTGGATTAGTTGCAGCAGCCGCCGTCATTCCGGTCGCATTCAGCCTGTTCCTGCTCGCGAACGGAAATTCCCCGTTGCCGAACTCTGTGCTCACCAAGCTGCATCTGACCGGCGCAACCGCTGGCGGAACATGGCCGTTCGCCCACCTGCTGCCGCCGAACTGGGCCGATAACCTCCCCCAGAAAGCGACGATGTGGCTGATCCTGGGCGCATTGCTGCTGTGGGCCAGGCAGCATCAGGGCATCCAGCGCTGGGTGCTTGCGGCCGCTGCGGCCGCGGCATTGCTCCATCTCCTGCTCGGTCGCTTCGGTTGGTTCTCCCGATATGAGATCTATGCCCTCGCCTTTTGCGGCCTTATCGCACTGTGGCAGATGGCAAAAGTCTCGCCCCGATACGTTGTCTATGCGGCCATGCTGCCGGCTGCGCTTTATGTCGGCCCCCTCCTCAACACCCCGGCGGCCTCACGCAACATCCAGCAGCAGCAGTACCAGATGGCGCGTTTCGTTCAGGCGCAATATCGCAAGCCGTTCGCCGTCAACGATCTCGGCCTCGTATCCTACCGGCTCGATCGGAGCATTTACGTCCTGGACCTTTGGGGGCTCGCCTCCAACGAGGCCGCACGCCGCCGCAACAAATCGCCCGATTGGCTCGACGACATCACGCGCCGGCACGGCGCCGGCCTGGCCATGATCTATGACGAATGGTTCCCCGCCGTTCCCCGGTCCTGGACCAAAGTCGGCGTCCTGACCATTCCCGCCCCCGTCATCACGCCGGCCTCCGACAGGGTGTCGTTCTATGCGACCGCCGTGGGCAACGCCGACGAGATCGCGCGCGAGCTGACGGCCTTCAAGCCCTCCCTTCCCGCCGGCGTCACGCTCCAGATCAATGCGCCAAGCCAGCCCCGGTGATGAAGCAGCGCCGGCCATCTCGCGTCCCGGTTCCAGCAGCGAGAGTGTCCATGCTATCTCTTTGAAATGTTTTGAATGAGCCCCAAGCGCTTTGACGGGAATGAGCAACACGCCCATCGACATCGACGTCCACGTCTGGAGCCTCGACCTGCCTGAAGCCGAGCGGGAAGCGCTGGCAGCGGCCCTGTCGAGCGACGAAATCGCCCGTGCATCCCGTTTCGTCTTCGAGCGCGACCGCCATCGTTTCGCGGTCGGGCGCGGCAGGATGCGCGCAATTCTTGCAGGCTACTGCAACGCCGGCGCCGCTGCTTTGACGTTCAGCTACGGACCGCATGGCAAGCCGCGCCTGGCCAATTGCGACGGGCCCCACTTCAATCTGTCACACAGCGACGATCTCGCCGTGCTTGCTGTTTCCTCCAAGGTGGAGGTCGGAGCCGACATCGAAAAGCCCCGGCACGTCGAAGAGGGCGTAGCCCTGCGGTTCTTCTCGCCGGCGGAAGTTCGGGAACTGGCTATGCTTCCAGTCGACGACTGGCTCGATGGTTTCTTTCGCTGCTGGACCCGCAAGGAAGCGGTATTGAAGGCACTCGGAACGGGGCTCAGCACCGAGCTGGATACGTTCGATGTCTCGCTGGGAAAAGAGAAACCGCCCCAATTATTGCGAATGGAAGGCGACCCCGCCGCCAGCCGGAACTGGTGGCTGGGGGAGATCCGTCCCTCGTCAGAAGCAATCATCGCTGTCGCAGCCCGTACGGAAGGCGTTCCCGTCCAAATCCGTCCGACGATTGAAATCGGTTGACGACGGAGCCGGTAACCACTT
>JBFWYV010000192.1:0-9866 GCA_050186055.1 Hyphomicrobiaceae bacterium
ACCGTCGGAGACGGTTGTTAGACCAAGGCCGCGGTCCTCGGCACCTTCCAACGATCCCTGGGGATGCGAGTTCGCGGCCAGCAGCTGTATCCAAGCCGCAAGCACTATCACTGGCCCTGGCTGAAGTCTCCTTCGCTCGTCGAACGGCAGTGCTGGTCACCTCGGAAAGCACTTCTCGTGCGATGATGGAGAATTCGCCATGGTTTCTCGCCTCCTCTTAGCCGTCACGGCCACGAAGGTGGCCGCCTACGACAGGTATCCGCTTGCTCGGTGCCCGCGATGAGCCACGTGGATGGCCGCCGTCCTCCGGGACGACGTTGCCACGTCGCCCCGGCGCGGCCATGACGGTCTACTGGGTGGTTGGTCTTTCGCCTCCCTCGCACTGTCACGGCGAGGAAGCGGAGCACGATCATGGTGTTTTCGCATCGACAATGCTGCGTGTACTCGACTACGGTTGTGGCCTGTCAGCTTTTGATCAGCCTGCAGGCGGCGGCCGAGCGAATGGCACATGGCTCGCAAAGGGATGGATCCGGATCAACTTGCCCGAAGGAGAAAAAGAGATGCACAAGCTGGATATCGACCCGTGGTTCACCAAGAAAGCGACAGCTTCGAGGGGTCGGCTCAATGCATATGACGTTGTCGAAGGACCAAAGACGGCTCTGGTCGTCGTCGATATGCAGAACTACTTCGTGCAGGATGGCATGCCGTCTTGCGCTCCGATCGCACAGAAGATCGTGCCCAACATCAATCTCCTCGCGCATGCGACACGATCCGCGGGCGGTCTCGTCATCTGGATTCAGACGGAAGCTCTGATCCATGATCCGGGGGACTGGCCCAACCGGAAGGAAGCCACCAGCCCCGATGGCTGGGCCCGCCGCCAGAGCATGCTTGCGAAAGACGGGGCGGGGTTCCCGATCTATGAGACCTGCGACGTGAAGCCGGAAGACAAGATTGCCCTCAAGACGCGGTATTCCGCGTTCATTCCGTATCCGTCGGAGCTCGACAACATTCTAAAGGCGCATGCCATAGATACGCTTCTGATTACAGGCGTGGCAACCAGCACATGCTGCGAATCGACAGCACGCGACGCCGCCATGTGGGGCTATCGGACAATCATGGTCTCAGACGGCAATGCCGACCAAACCGATGCTCTCCATAACCATACACTTGGGAAATTCCTCGTTACGTTCGGCGACGTGCAAACTACGAACGAACTCATCGATAAGCTTGCTCCAGGCAAGGCCGCAGGCGCGGCGATGAGCGCGTGACGTTTCGCGATAACAATGGCCGGCCCAGCGCCGGCCATTCCATTTCGATTGCCCAGAACATTTTCAAGACACCATAGACTGTTGCCGGCAGCGATCGTTCTGCTCCGTGCACGGCCTGCTGTTTTCCTCGATCATCTACCGCTTCCATATACGACATCGTTTTCCCGCACGCCGATTCCCGGCGGGGCTCGCGTGCATATGTTCAATTGTGCGCAGACGTTTTTTGAAACGCTTTACCTTCATCCGATCGCTGCTACCATACCTGTCAGTCAATTCCTGCCTGCCGCCGGGCCGGTGCAACGGGCTCCAAAAGACCGGCGTCGGGCGTGGGGGTGCCCAGGCTCGGAGATTGACGCAGGATCTGGAGAAAGGAAACTGAAATGGCCGAACATTCAGGTTCTGTCGATCGCCGCCTTCTATTGAAGGGAACGCTGGCTGCCGCGGCCGCACAACTGCCCTGGGCGCATGTTGCGTACGCGGCCGACAAGTTTCGCTTCATTACACCGTTCGGCTACTCGCTTGCGTTCAGCCCTGTCCTGTACGGAAAAACAGGCGGTTTCTACGAGAAAGAGAAGCTCGACGTCGAAGTGATCGGCGGCAAGGGAGCGGCGCTGGCGGCACAGATGACCATCGCCGATCAAAGCGACGTCGGCCGCACCGGCGGTGCGAACTACATCGTCTCCAAAGTGAAGAACGGTGCGCCGCTGATATCGATTGCAACCATCGCGCAGGTATCTCCGTTCTTCATCATCTCTCCAAAGAGCCGCGGAATTAAGACAGTCGCCGACCTCAAGGGCAAGACGTTCGGCATGGCGTCGCTTGGCGGGTCGATGGAGAACACGCTGAACTTCATGCTTCGGCGCGGCGATGTCGATCCCAAGAGCGTCAACAAGGTCAAGGTTGCAGACACGCCGGCTGCATTCGGCCTGATCGAAGCCAAGCGCATCGACGGCTTCATGGGCAATGTCAGCACAACGGTGAAGTTGCTTTCAGAGAATACCGAAATCACGGCGATTAAAGTCAACGATGGAATACCCGGCCAGGTCTACGTCGCCCGGCAAGCCGATGCCGAAAAGAACGCCGATCCCTATGTCCGATTTCTGCGGGCGACGATCGCCGCCGCCAACACGATCATCGATGCCAAAGACCTGACGCCGATCCTGAAAAGCATCGGCACCGGGTTCAAGATCCGATCGCTGAGCGATATGGGCAATTCGGCGCGCGACCTGAAGCAGAATGCCGAGCTTTGGGTGGCGAGCGGGCGCGAGAACCTGCTGCGCAATGTCCCGGAGACGTGGGCTAGCGGGGTCAAGCTGATGGGAGAGGCGGGGATGATCCCCGCCGGGACCGACCCAGCAACACTTTACACGAACTCGGTCTGGGATAAGGCGCGTGGCAAATAATGTGCCTTCAGCGGGTTCGCGCGGCGGGCGTGTCCTGCTTGAGGGAGTCGGCAAGGTCTTTGGCGAAGGCGAGGGCCAAGTCATTGCCGTCGACAATGTCAGCCTGAAGATCGAAGCGGGCGAGTTCGTCGTTCTGCTGGGACCATCCGGTTGCGGCAAGACCACGATCCTGCGGATGATCGGCGGTCTCGAACGCCCGACCTCGGGCAAGCTGGAGTTCCAGGGCGCCAGCCAAGCCGGCGCGGACATCGCAATCGCGTTTCAGGACCCTCGCCTGTTCCCGTGGATGTCGGTTGCCGACAACATCTCGCTCCCGCTCCGCCTTCGAGGCGTCTCCGCCGGCGAGAGGCGAGACCGCGCACAGGACCTGAGCGCTCTAGTCGGGCTGACCGGCTTCGAGGATGCCAGTCCCAACGCTCTGTCAGGCGGAATGAAACAGCGTGCATCGATAGCGCGCGCACTTTCCGTCGAACCAGGAACTCTGCTGCTGGACGAACCGTTCGGCGCGTTGGATGCGATGACTCGTGATCAGATGAACCTCGAACTCCAGCGAATCTGGATGACGACGGGTGCAACAATCGTTCTGGTCACCCATTCCATCAACGAAGCCGTGTTCCTGGGCGACCGCATCGTTCTCCTCTCGCCGCGGCCGGGGCGGATTCACAAGATCTACACGGCGGATTTCCCCCGCCCACGCGAGGTCGATATTCAGTCGAGCGCCACGTTCCAGTCGATTGTGCGTGACATCCGCCACGAACTCAACGGGTTCGCCAACTCCTGAAGCCGGGTGCCGGGACCATGACCATGCGCAAGATCATCGCCTCGCTGCTGCCGCTCGTCATGGTCATCCTGTTCTTCGCGGGATGGACGTGGTACGTGCGTGCCGCCGAGGTCTCGCGGTTCATCCTGCCGGAGCCGGCGTCGATCCTCACGGCTTTCATCAAGCTCCTGCAAGAACCCGACATCTGGAGCCACGCCTGGATCACCATTTTCGAAACCGTGTCAGGCTTCCTTATTGCGATCGTCGTCGGCGTGTTTCTCGGCGTCGTAATGGGCAAGCTTCCGCTGATCGAAATCGCATTGCGTCCGTTCGTCATTGCGACCCAGGTCGTGCCGAAGATCGCACTGGTACCCTTGTTCATCCTGTGGTTCGGGTTTGGGCCGGAGTCAAAGATCGTAATTTCCGCCGTGCTGTCCTTTTTCCCGATCTTCTCAAATACGCTGCTCGGCATCAAATCCGTCGACAAGGGCTATGGCGAGGTGATGACGACGTTCAAGTCAAGCACCTGGCAACGGTTCTGCTTTCTCGAATTGCCCAGCGCGTTGCCGTTCATCCTGACGGGAATGGAGGTCGGCATCGTGCTGGCGATCATCGGCGCAATCGTCGGCGAATTCATCGGCGCCAACCAAGGGCTCGGCTATCTGGCGGTCGCAACGCTACAGGAGCTGCAGGTCGACACACTGTTCGGTGTCATCCTGCTCCTCGCGCTGATCGGCCTGAGCTTGTACTTCGCCGTCGTCATGCTGCGGCGCTGGCTGGTGCCCTGGCACGAATCCGCCTCGCGCACCTACACCTGAAAATGTCACGGGCAGAATGCGCCGGCGCGCCGGCGTCGGCATTTGGCGAAACGGGCATCAATCGTTGATTGCCGCTTTGGCCTGCTCGACGACGTCCTTCGGAACTTCGACGGCAGAGCGCAACGCCGCTTCCGTATCTGCAGCATTCATCGGGTCGATAATGAGGTTTAGCTTCCTGGCTTCGGCTTTGAGACTATCAGAGTTTGCAGCCTTCCAGACTGCCTCGCGCAAAGCCGCGACGCGATCTGCCGGGACCCCTGGCGGCACGGCGAACGGCCGGGAAATCTCAAGTGGCCCCACAACAAAACGCATGACTTTCCGCTGCTGCTCATTCCTGGCGAGATCGAGGATCAGCGGCGCATCGCCAAACGCGGGGTGCTTTGTCGTGCCGACCTGAACTATCGTAACCAGCTTTCCAGTCTGGAAGTCTTCCTTTTTGGACGTGAGGGCGAGGGAGGCCCAGACTGAACAGCGTGCATCGATCTCGCCGCGCTCCAATGCCAGGAACGCGGGGCCGGTCCCCTTGAAACCGGCAATGACCTTTGTCTTGTAGCCCAGCAAATTCCTCATCATCTTCGGATGATGCGAGGCGGGGTCATCGTTGCCATCGGCCCCGAATATGATCTCTTTCGTCTTGGATTCTTCTATGCTCTTGAATCCGGATTTGCCGGACGCGGCGCAGCTCGAAACATCACGAGTGAGGTTGCCCAGCCATTGGAACTTGAATGTATCCCATCTGGCGTTGGCAATACCCATCGTAGGGGCGGAAATCGCCGTCGACGTCGGCAACAGAATGTAGGTTCCGTCCTTGGGAGCGTTCGTATACACGTAGTTGACCGCGGTGAAACCGCCCGCGCCCGGCATATTCTGTACAATGACATTCGGATTTCCAGGTATGAACTTGCCCAAATGACGGGCCATGAATCGACCCCACAAGTCAGCTCCGCCGCCCGCAGCATAGCCGATCACAATGCGGACTGTCTTGTCCTTGTAGAATGACTCGACATCCTCGGCAGCAGCCGGCTGCGGGATTGTGAAGGTTGAGGCAATAAGGATTGAGGCCGAAGAAAAGGACGGTTTCATTCGAGGCCGGCTCCATTTAGCTTGTTTCCGTTGCGTAAAAATCAGCGTTTTTCCGACGAACCCGCGGCTGGATCACAGCCACGTCAGCAGCGCCTTTGCCAATTCGATTGTTTCCGGCGAAATCATTGCCGTTTCCTTTGCGATCACACGCACGGCCAAAATACGCGGTTCTCTCATGCAGGACAAGACATCTGGAACCGTAACGTCAGGACAAGGCGTTGCAAGTTTGAATAATCGGCACTACGTGATGGAAATTCAGGCGCTTCCAGCGCTTTGCGATACCGCATCCGGCTTACGACAATAATGGGATCAACGATGTCAACTGATGCAAGATCGGCAGACAACTGGCCAGACATCCCCTATCCGGACTGGCGCGACACGTGCAGCGCCTTGCATCTCTTTTGCCAGATTGTCGGGAAATACCGGCTGGCGCATGCGCCATGGCTGAACCATTCGTGGCACGCCACCCTGTATGTGACACCGGAGGGCTTGACGACAGGTCCCATACCGGATGGCGACAACACCGTCAGTCTACTGCTCGATTTGCGTTCGCACCGTCTTGTAGCCACGGCGAGCGGGGCCCTCGGTCGCTCTTTCGATATCGGGCCGATGAGCGTCGCCCAGTTCCATGAGCAGACAAAACAGCTCATAGAAAGCGTAGGCGGCGAGCCCGCGATCCACGGCGCTCCGAACGAGGTTCCGAATCCTGTTCCATTTGCGAGCGATACCGAAAAGCGTCCCTATGATGCGGCGGCGGTCGAGCGGTTTCATCGGGCGCTTGTCAGCATCGATCGTATCTTTTCCCGCTTTCGAACCGGATTTATCGGCAAGTCCTCTCCGGTGCACCTGTTCTGGGGATCCTTCGATCTGGCCGGTACCCGCTTCTCGGGCCGGCGCGCTCCGATTCATCCCGGTGGAATTCCCGCGCTGCCGGACGCGGTCACACGCGAAGCCTACAGTCACGAGGTCTCGTCGGCGGGCTTCTGGCCGGGAGGCGGCGGCGTGGATGAGGCGACATTCTACTCCTACGCCTATCCGGTGCCTCCGACGATGAAGGATGTGCCGGTCCGGCCTCCTCAAGCGCGGTTCCATGAAGGGCTGGGGGAGTTCGTTCTGCCGTATGCGGATGTCAGACGCTCTGCCGATCCGGATGCCACATTGCTGGACTTCCTCCAGTCGACGTATGAGGCAGCAGCCGGAACAGCACAATGGAACCGGGCGGAGCTGGAGTGCGACATCGGCAGGCCCCTCATTCCTCGTCCAATCTGAAGTTCCGCCAGCGGCGGTAAAGCCCGCATCCGTCTTGATCCAGGGCCGGATTGCCCTGTTCTACCGCTGCAAACGGCCTTTGCCAGAGCATGGCCGGCGGCGTAATCTCCCCCGCCCGGCAACCGTCCGGCGACAATTGCGAACCCATTCGCAGACCGCAGCCTTGCTGAGCTGGAGGATCGCCTTGCCCGATACCACACCGCGTCCAGCGGCCGGCGCCGCAGCGCCCCGTCGCCAACTGCCGCTATGGTATGCCCTGATAGCCGTGTGGCTGATCGTGGGCATCGGCATGGGCCGCACGCAATCGATGGGCCTGTTCCAGATCCCACTGATCGGCGCCATCGGCGTAGGCCGCGAAGTGTTCAGCCTGTCGATGGCTGTCACCTTCCTGCTCATGGGCGTTGCAGCCCCGATAACGGGAGCGCTGATCGACAAGCATGGCGCCGGCCGGGTGGTCGCAGCTTGTCTGCTCGCGACGATTGCCGGCCTCTACATGTACTACATTGCGGCGTCATCGGCGGACCTGCTCATTGGCGGCGTGCTGATGGGGATCGGGGTCAGCGGGACGGGCATCACCTCTCTGGTGGGGCTGATCGGCAAGCTCGCTCCGCCGGACAAGCGACTGGGAGCCATCGCATCGATCGGCATGGCGGCTGGCGTAGGCAGCTTCGTCGCGCTGCCCGTCATACATCTGCTGATCGATGCACTCGGCTGGCAGAACAGCCTGCTCTGGCTGATGGGGATACTTGCCGCTCTAGTGCCGCTCGCCCTCTCGCTCGGTGGCCGCATGCAGGAGGCCGGCGCCAATCCGGCGATCCGAGCGCAGACCATCAAAGAGGCGTTGAAGGAAGCGGCCGCGCATCCGAGCTATTGGCTGCTTACGGCCGGCTTCTTCGTGTGCGGGTTCCACGTGTCCTTCATCGTCGTGCACCTGCCTGCCTTCACGATCGACAAAGGCATGCCCGGATGGGTCGGCCCCGTCGCCCTGTCGGCCGTCGGCATCATGAACCTTATCGGGACCTACATCGCCGGGCAGTCCGGACGGTGGATCGAAAAGAGGCGAGGACTCAGCCTGATCTATTTCGGGCGCGCCATCATCTTTGTCGGTTTCCTGGTATTGCCGATGACGCCGTGGGTCGTCATCACGCTGTGCAGCCTGCTTGGTCTGCTCTGGCTGGCGACGGTGCCGCTCACAAGCGGTCTCGTTGCAACCTTTTTTGGCACGGCATGGATGTCGATGCTGTTCGGCATCGTCTTCATGTCGCATCAGATCGGGTCGTTCACGGGCGTCTGGCTGGCCGGCTGGCTGTTTGACCAGACCAAATCCTATGATGCCATGTGGTACATCTCGATCGCGCTCGGCCTGCTCTCGGCTCTCCTGAACTGGCCGATTTCCGAGAAGCCGGTGGCGCGGATAGCCGAGGCGCAGGCATCGAAGGCTTGAGGTTCAGGGTACGCGCGATCGGCGCCTGCGCTAGAAGCAGAAGACGCGGCCCATCGCCCCGGCGAGGTCGATCATCAACGCCTCGCCACGGACGGAGTAGAGGTACAGCGCGCCGGCGAGCAGAAGGCCGGCGGCGCTGACGACTGCAATGGTGGCAGCATTCTTCGTCATGCCGCCAGATTAAGTGCCGGATTCTTTTGCTGTCAATCCGCATTGGCGTGGCCAATAGTGGGACCATTGTGGTCCAGAACCGAATGCAGCGGAGGGGCCGCGGGTCATCGCGGCCCCTCTTTCAGATAATCGCTCTCGATTACTGTCTAAACGGACGGAATGACCTTGAGAGCGGGGAAGAGATCGCCGAGGTAGGACGGCGGCCAGGGAATCGTCAGGAGCTGGTCAAAGAGTCCGTAGATGAGACCAGTCATGACGAGCGCCATCGGCAATACGATACGCCATGGCTCGCGCCCTTCGAGCCGCATGTAGGTCACGATGAAAATCGGAACGGTCGGGATAAGTCCGATCAGCGCCATCGAGGCCATGAACGACAGCATCCAGGCAAAGAAGATCCCTCCGCGCTTCAGTTTCAGGCCGAGCGGCAGGTGGCCCAGGCTCGTCCCGATGTCCATGTGCATCTTTTCGGACAGTTCGGACGCGGCCTGACCAGCGTGGCCATTGCCGTCGACATCGTCAGGGCGACGGAACATCTGGTTCAGCAGGGACAGCGAACAGAAGAGAATGGCGCCGGTCCCTATGATCGTCGGTACGACGCGGGCTTTGAAGTTCCATCCCGACGCTTCCCACATCATGCAGGAGAACAGGACCAGCAATCCGATCGGGAACAGCATGCCCAGCGTGAAATGGGGACGCGTGAAGCCTGATGCCATTCCCTTCATGCCGCCGTGGGCACGAATGTCCTGCAATGCCGGACGCAGAATGCTGAGCAGCCCCATGCCCATCAGCACGATCACGGCCGGTCGCCACATCCAGTCGATACCGAACCGCTCGATCGAGATGAAAAGGTAGCGCTCGAGGATCGAGCCAAGGATGAAGCCCAAGACCAGGGGAGGGCGGGGGAATTTCAGGTGCTTCATGCCCCAGCCGATCAGACCGAAGGTCAGCAGAGAATAGAGATCGCCCCAGTTGCGTGAACCTTCGAATGCGCCGATGTAGATCAGGCTCAGCACGCACGGCATGATCAGCGTGAACCGAAGCGTTGCGAGCTTGGCGAACTGTCCGCTGAACAGGAAGCACAAACCCGATCCGAGGATGTTGGCGACGGCAATCGACCAGACCATCGAATAGGTGATGGTAAGGTGCTTGGTCAGCATTTCCGGTCCAGGCACCAGTCCGTGGATGAGAAATGCACCAAGCAGGATGGCCATGCCGGCACTTCCCGGCACGCCGAAGACGACGGTCGGCACCAGAGCTCCGCCTTCGCGGGAGTTGGTCGCGCTCTCTGCCGCGATCACGCCTCTTACGTCGCCCTTGCCGAAGGTAGCCTGCGCACCTTTCTCCGTACGCAGAGCATGGCCATAAGAGATCCAATCGATGACCGATGCGCCAATGCCCGGCACGGCGCCGAGGATCGAACCGATCCAGGAGCAGCGCAGCACGAGGAACCAGTTGCAGAGGCAGTCCCTGACGCCGTTCATAAGCCCGCCGGTTGCCTTCAACTCGATGCCGGCGTCCATGATCGCGCCTCGACCGATCGCGAGATCACACAGCTCCGGCAGCGCGAATATGCCGAGCGTGAGCGGGACAAGCGGGAGTCCTTCCCACAAATAAAGGCTGTCCAGCGTCCAGCGCAGCGTTCCCGTCTGC
>JBFWYV010000193.1:0-9860 GCA_050186055.1 Hyphomicrobiaceae bacterium
CAGGCGGAATGTCGATTTCGAGGTGGCGGGCGAGACCGAGCGCCGGGTCCATAATACGCTTCGCGGTTTCGACAAGCTGCCGATGCGGTTCAAGCAAGCCTGATCCGGCAGGCCTGATAGGGCAGGCCTGATGCGGCGGCGGGACGGCAGGCGGGCAACAGCAGGAATGAGACGACGGTTCATGGGCAAGATTCACTACGTCACCGCAGCCGGAGAAACGATCACGATCGAGGCGGAAGACGGTACGTCGGTCATGCAGGCCGCAGTCTCCAACGGCATCAATGAGATCGTCGCCGAATGTGGCGGCGCCATCATGTGTGCGACCTGCCATGTCTATGTGCGCGAGCCCTGGGCGAGCCGGCTGGCGCAGGTCGAGGCGACAGAGGAAGCAATGCTGACCATGACGGCATCGGAGCGCAAGCCGGAGAGCAGGCTCAGTTGCCAGATCATCATGCGGGAGGAGCTCGACGGCATCACCGTCGACCTTCCCGAGGCCCAGATCTGAGGAGCGCGGACAGAGCATGGCCGGACGTTTGAAGGACAAGGTGGCGATCGTGACAGGGGCCGCGCAGGGCATCGGCGCCACCTATGCCCTTGCGCTTGCCGCCGAGGGAGCGAAGGTCGTGGTCAGCGATGTGCTGGCGACCGACAAGTCCGTCGGCGCGATCAAGGCCGCCGGCGGCGAGGCCACGGGGCTCAAGTGCGATGTCACCGATCCGGCTTCGGTGAAGGCGATGGTTGATGCCACGATCAAGGCCTATGGGGCGGTCGACATCCTGGTCAACAATGCGGGGCTGTTCGGCAATCTTGCGCTGAAGCCGTTCATGGAGATCGACTCCGCCGAGTTCGACCGGGTGCTTTCCGTGAACGTCCGCGGTTCCTTCGAATGTGCGAAGGCGGTTGCGCCGCACATGATGAAGAGGAAGTCGGGGAAGGTCATCAACGTGGCATCGGGCACGGTGTTCAAGGGAACGCCGATGCTGGTGCACTACGTGACGTCGAAGGGCGCCGTGGTGGCGATGACGCGCTGTCTCGCGCGCGAGCTCGGGGATCACGGCATCAACGTCAACGCTATCGCGCCCGGTCTGGTGATGAGCGAGAACGTGGTCTCCAATCCGACCTGGAAGCAAGAGCTTGTTGCCGGCAATACGGCCAGCCGGTCGATCAAGCGCGAGGCGGCGCCGGACGATATGATTGGCACGCTGATTTATTTAAGCTGCTCAGACAGCGATTTTCTCACGGGCCAGACGATCGTCGTCGATGGCGGTTCGGTCATGCATTGAGGCTTGGATTTCATAGACCGGAGAGACGGGCATGAAAGCGGTATTGCGCACTTTCAGGCCTGACGATCCGAACTTGCGGATCGCGGAGGACGTTTCCCAGATCGAGTGGGCGGTGCCGTGGACACCGGACGAGACGGCGGCGGCCATGCCGGGCGCGGAGGTTCTGGTGCTGACCAACCGCTCGTGCCTGCCTGAATTCGGGCCTGCCATCCGCGCCAACGCGCAGAGCCTGCGTTGGATCCATTTTCTCACGGCCGGCCTGGACAAGGGTGTCGCGATGGGGCTGCCGGCGGGGCCGGTCGTGACCAATTCCACCGGCATCAAGGCAGCAGCGGTCTCCGAGCATGCGGTGACGCTGCTGCTTGCGCTGACCCGGCGCCTGCCGGATTTCGCGCGGCTGCAGCGCGAGCGGGTCTGGGCGCGCGACACGATGAATGAAACGGGGCGGTCGCTGACGCAGATGACGGTCTGCGTGATCGGGCTCGGTGCCATCGGCCGGGCCACCGTCGCGCGGCTCGTTCCGTTCGGGCCGAGGCTGATCGCGGTCTCGCGGGCGGGCGATGCGGATGGGGTTTCAGCCGTGTTTGCGCGTGCCCGCCTGCATGAAGCGCTGGCCCAATCGGATGCTGTGATCGTTGCGACGGGCGCGGATTCAGAGACGGAAAATATGATCGGTACAGCGGAAATCGCGGCCCTGAAGCCGGGCAGTTTCGTCGTCAACATCGCGCGCGGCACGCTGATCGACGAACCGGCGTTGATTGCCGCCTTGAGTAGCGGTCACGTCGCAGGCGCCGGCCTCGATGTCCAGGCAACCGAGCCGTTGCCTGCCGATCATCCGTTGTGGACGGCGCCCAATGTCGTCATCACCCCGCATCTGGCCGGGGCTTTGACGTCGGACTACGAGGCCACCAAAGCACTGTTCCTCGACAACCTCGCTCGGCTCAACGACGGCCGGGACCTGATCAACGTCGTCGACGTCAAACGCGCGGACGCGTAGCCGGCCTGGGTTTGGGCCGATTTGGGTTTGGGCCGGCCGGGTCCGGCTTTCAGGCTGCCTTGTCGTGTTCGTGCAGCAGATCGATCCCCAGGCTCTCGCGCAGGGTCCGTCCGACGGGCTCGGTCCTGAATATTCCGCGCTTTTGCAGAAGGGGCACCACCTCGTTGACGAAGTCGTCGAGACCGGTCGGGAAGGCATCGATCATGATGTTGAAGCCATCCGCTGCGCCTTCGCGCCAAAGCGTTTCGATGGTGTCGGCGACCTGTTCCGGCGTGCCGACGACCTGACGGTGTCCGCCGCCGTTGCGGTACAGGATCTCCCGCACGGTGAGGTTTTCCTCGGTGGAGAGCCTCAGGGCGGCGGCGCGGAAGCCTTCGGATGCGCGGAACTTGTCATTGGCGAGGATCTTCTCGACGGGCAGCGGCTGATCGAGCTTGAGGTCTTCCACCCTGCAGCCGACGCGAAGCGCCAGCTTCTTCAACTCGGCCTGACCGCCGCATTCGTCGAGCTTGTCCTTGCGCGCCCTTGCTTCGGCTTCGGTCCCGCCGAGCACGGGCATCAGGCCCGGCATCACCTTCACCTTGTCGGGATTGCGTCCGAATTGCTGGACGCGCCGGCGGATGTCGGCGCGGAACTCGAGCGCGGCTTTGGTCGTGTTCTGGGCCGTGAATACGACGTCGGCGACGCGGGCCGCGAGATTGCGGCCAGGTCCCGACGAGCCAGCCTGGAACAGCACCGGCCGGACCTGGGGTGTCCGCGGCAGCGTGAGGGGGCCCTTCACCCAGTAGTTCGGTCCCTCGTGATCGACGGCGTGGATGCGGGTGGGATCGGCAAACACCGGTCGCGTCTTGTCGCCGACGGTCGAGCCTTCGCCCCAGCTTTCCCAAAGCTTGACGACGATGTCGACGAACTCCTCAGCCTTAACATAGCGGTCGTCATGCTGGGGCAGCCCGGCGTTGCCGAAGTTGGCCGCGACGTCCGGGACGAAGGTGGTCACGATGTTCCAGGCGGCGCGTCCGCCGCTCAGGTGGTCCAAAGAAGAGATGCGGCGGGCGATGTTGTAGGGCTCGTTGAAGGTCGTGGAGGCCGTTGCAATCAAGCCGAGGTGGCTGGTCATTCCGGCCAGCACGGACAGCACCACCGTCGGATCCAGCGCTCCGAGATTGGGGCGCTCGTAGTTCTCTTCGGAAACGGCCAGGGTGTCGGCCAGAAAGATGGCATGGATTGCACCTTTCTCGGACACACGGGCAATGTGCTCAAAATAGGCGAGATCGGTGTAATCGTAGGCGCTGCCGTCGCGGAAGCGCCATGCGCCTGGGTGCATGCCGAGACCCATGACAACTGTGTTCAGTATGACCTGGGATGGCTGCTCGCTTCTCACGCCTGTCCTCCAATGTGCTTGTTGCGATGCAACATTGTTGTGTGCCGTTCCGGCACCATTCCGGTTGATGCGTCCCGCTCGACGCTTGGCAGCACGCAGCAAGCACGTTAAGCACGACGCGCGCCAGGGGCAAGTTGGCGCAATGACGGGAGCGCGCACTATGCTTAGGGGATTTCTGTCCGTCGCATTCGCGGCGTTCCTACTCCTGATCGTCCTTGGGTACTGGAAAGCTGTCGGTGGTACACCAGAGCGGGCGATGTGGGACGTCGCCTTGATCGGCGTCATATCGCTCTTGTACCTGTCGTTTACCGGGTTCAGTGCCGTGCGCCATTCGATCGGGAAAGGCGCCCGCGCGCTCTATATCGGCTTGGTTTTCTCGTTTCTTCCCCTCCTTGTTGCGGTCTACTCGATCGCGGTCTGGCAATACTCGCCGGACGGTCTCACTACGTTTCAGGTCATAGCGGTTCTGTTCGGCGGCCTGGCCGCACTGCTGGATGTCATGTTGTTCTCATGGTTGTCGTTTCGGCATCTGAAGGGTTAGGCTGCCGGGGCGAGATGGCGGCAAGCGGCTAAAGGCTTCAGTCACCTGGAGTTGCGAACCTGGCTGCCGATCATGCTATCCTCGCATGAACGACCGGTGTCCGGCTGTGGCCGCGGCGCGGGTTGGGCGCGAACGGCAGACGCGATACGACCATGAACAGACCTGAACGCATCCTGGACGACACCACAGAGACGATGCTGGCCATCGGCCGGCGGGCGAGGGCTGCCGCGCGCGAACTCGCCCTGGCAGATGCCGGTATCAAGAACCAGGCTCTGCTGGGAGCGGCCCGCGCGCTGAGGGCGCGGAAGGATGCCATCATTGCGGCCAACGCACGCGACGTGGAAGCTGCGACGGCGCGGGGCGTCAGCGGCGCGTTCCTGGACCGATTGAGGCTGGACGGGAAGCGCATCGAGGCCATAGCCAAGGGTTTGGAAGAGATAGCAGGGCTCGCAGATCCGGTCGGTGCGGTGCTCAGCTCGTGGACAAGGCCGAATGGCCTGGAGATCTCCCGCGTCCGGGTCCCGATCGGAGTCGTCGGCATCATCTTCGAGAGCCGGCCGAACGTAACCGCCGATGCGGGCGCACTTTGCCTGAAGGCCGGCAATGCCGCGATACTGCGCGGCGGCTCGGACAGCTTCCATTCCAGCGCGGCCATTCATGCCTGTCTGGTCGAAGGGCTCGAAGCGGCCGGCTTGCCGGTCGGCTGCATTCAGTTGGTGCCGACGACGGACCGCGAGGCCGTCGGGCACATGCTGCGCGGGCTTGAAGGCGCCATCGACGTGATCGTCCCGCGAGGGGGCAAGAGCCTCGTGGCGCGGGTGCAGGACGAAGCCCGGGTGCCCGTGTTCGCGCATCTGGAAGGCATTTGCCATACCTACGTGGATGCCGCCGCCGATATCGAGATGGCGGTTCCGCTGGTGCTCAATGCGAAGCTTCGGCGTCCCGGTATCTGCGGCGCGACGGAGACCTTGCTGGTCGACAAGAACGCTCCCGGTGACAACCTCACGCCACTGGTCAAGGCGCTGCTGGAAGCAGGCTGCGAGGTGCGCGGCGATGCGGCAACGCGCAATGTGGACCCCAGGGTCAAGGCGGTGAGGGAGTCCGACTGGTCGACGGAGCATCTCGACGCGATCATATCCGTCAGGGTGGTCGACGGCGTCGATGACGCCATACTGCACGTCTCGACGTATGGTTCCCAGCATACGGACTGTATCGTCACGGAATGTGCCGGCACGGCTGAATTGTTCCTGAAGAAGGTCGATTCCGCGATCGTGCTGCACAATGCCTCGACGCAGTTCGCGGACGGCGGCGAGTTCGGTTTCGGCGCCGAGATCGGAATCGCCACCGGCAAGTTGCATGCCCGCGGACCGGTCGGCGTCGAGCAACTGACGAGCTTCAAGTACGTTGTCAGGGGGACGGGTCAGACCCGCCCCGGCTGATACCCCCGTTCCCAACCTCGAACCCGCAACTCCTTCGTTAGTCCACTGGACAAGGGCCTTAGAAGGCAGAACACTAATCGGCACCGGATATGCTCAAAGCAAACATATTAAGGATGCCCGCCGGGCGGCGGGGATCCGGGCGGGAGCGACAGCCTTAATGCAGGGAAAATCCGCCCCTTTGAGCTTCGGCTCGATCAAGGTCAGGCCGCCGTTGATCAGCAAAGGTCAGCGGATCGGTGTGATGGGCGGTACTTTCAACCCGCCGCATGCCGGCCATGCGCTGATTTCGCGCACCGCGCTGCGGCGGCTCAATCTGGATCAGCTATGGTGGGTGGTCACACCCGGCAATCCGCTCAAGCTCAACAACGGGCTGCCGCCGGCGGCGGATCGGATGGCCATGTGCCGTCTGCTTGCCGGCGACCGGCGGATGCGGGTCACGGCATTCGAGGAGGCGCTGCAGACGCCGTTCACCGCGGCGACGCTCGCGTTCCTGGTGCGCCGCTATCCGGAGGTCAACTTCATCTGGATCATGGGCGCCGACAATCTCGCCTCGTTTCATCGCTGGCAGCAGTGGCGAGACATTGCCGCAAGCGTTCCGATCGCGGTCGTGGACAGACCGGGATGGCGGCTGCGAGCGCTGGCGTCACCGGCCGCGCATTACCTGCGGGGACGTTATGTTCCCGAGTCGATGGCTGGCAGGTTGACCCTGATGAAGCCGCCGGCGTGGACGTTTCTCACCGGCCCGCTGTCGCGTCTGTCCTCGACCGAGCTTCGGCGCGCTGCGCGCGACATCAAGGTTGCGAACTGCGCTGCAAGGAAGAAGGGATAAGGCGACGGTCGTCCCCTCTGCACTTTTGGGTGCGGCTGAATCCGGCTCAAATAAGTGAAGGGTCCCGATCGGGACCCTTCACTGATTGCTGAATTGGCTCTGCGCGGCGACGGCCGCCGGTCTCAGGGCGTGTTCTTCGCCAGGAAGGCCAGCAGCGCGTCGTTGAACGCGGCTTTGTTCTCCACGTTGGAGATGTGGCCGGCGCCGGGCACCTTGACGTGGATCGCTCCAGGGATCGCCTTTGCGGCTTCGGCCAGAACCTCCGGCGGAGCGCCCTTGTCCTCGGTGCCGCCGATGATCATCGTCGGCACCTTGATCTCGCCGAGACGCTTGCCGAACGCGAGGGTCTTCAGCGCTTCGCAGCACCCTTCATGGCCGACCGGCGTCGTGGTGCGGATCATGTTGCGCACTTTATCGAGCTCGGGCGGGTTCTTCTCGCGGGTTGCCGGCGTGAACCAGCGCTCGATGGTCGGCTCGACGAGGCCTTCCATCCCCTTGGCCTTTGCCGTGTCGATGCGATACTGGAAGTACGCCTGATAGTCGGGCGGGGCGTCGGGGCGTGAATCGCAGGCGACGAGCGAAAGCAACCGGCCGCCGTGGTCCTGAGCCATCCCGTAGCCCATCATCCCGCCGATCGACAGGCCGCACCAGTGGCTCTTGCCGACGCCCACGTGATCCCAGAGGCCGATGGCGTCCGCGATCAGCATCGGGAACGTATAGGGGCCCGGCGTCGGC
This sequence comes from Hyphomicrobiaceae bacterium, assembly GCA_050186055.1. Classification (GTDB taxonomy): domain Bacteria; phylum Pseudomonadota; class Alphaproteobacteria; order Rhizobiales; family Hyphomicrobiaceae; genus CAMDPA01. The sequence continues at coordinate 7,206 of JBFWYV010000193.1, forward strand.
TCGGACTTGCCGTGCCCGCGATGGTCATAGCGGAGGATGCGGTAGTTGTCCTTCAGCGCCTCGACCTGGCCATCCCACAGGGAGAGATTGTTGCAGAGGGCGTGCGAGAACGTGATCCAGGGCGCGCCCTCCTTACCTTCGATAGAGTAGTTGAGCTTGCACCCGTTGATCTCCGCGGTGGTCATTAACGTCTCCCTGCCTGTGCCAGTTGTTGCTGCCTGGGGCTGGCGACCGTAACCAGCCATAGCTGGCGCATTCTACCCGGGATCGAGCGAGCGGGACAATTCCGCCGGTTGCGTCCGCAGGTCGCGGCGATCGGCCGACTGCGAGACGCGAGCCGACCCGTCAGCGCCGGGTGTAGTAGTCGGCCGGGCCGAATGGCGGCAGGCGATCGTCGCGCGCGGCCTGCATGCGGGGGCTGTAGACGTCGACGGTGATGCCGAGCGTGTCCTTGCGCGTGAGGTGCCCAAGCAGGAAGGCGTTGGCGCCCATCTCATAGAGTTTGCCGACCTCGCCGGCCAGCAACAGGCGGCGCTCTTCATCCGTAAGCGGATACTCCGACAGGGCCTGCCGAGGATCGGCGTCCACCGCCTGGCGAAACGCGTCGTCGTGGAAGATGCGATGGCAGATCTTGTTGACGGCATAGATGCTCATGTCAGCTGTCCCAGCGCCAGGCGCCGTAGGCGTGGCCGTGTGAAGCCTGCGGTTCGAGGAAGCGGGGCTTGCGGTCGCCGATCGCGCCCAGCATCGCGATCCAGTTCAGCAATTCACCGCCGACGTTGCCGGCCGCCAGCATCCGGTCGCTCGTCGCTTCGTTGAGCAGATCGTTCACACGGCCGGCGTCCATGTGATCCTTCACGCGTTTCGCCCAGCCGGGATCGGGTGTGCCGGAGCGCGTTCCTGGCCTGGCTCTTGGACCGCCCACCTCCAGTGAAAAGCTGCCGCTCGCCACGATGGCGACGCGCAAATGGCCCGGCCATGCGGCAACGGCATCGCGCACCATCCGTCCGAGGGCGTGGCAACGCTTCGACAACGGCAGCGGGGGCGCCAGGCCGTTGACGAACACGGGCACGATCGGAATGCGCATGTGCGGCGTCAGGAAATGCAGCGGGACCAGCAGGGAGTGGTCGATGGTGAAGTCCTGCGCCAGCGACAGATCGAAGCCCGCGCCGATGCCGTGGGCCCTCAAATGCGTGCCGAAATCCGCTTGGACCGGCACGGTATAGGTGGGCATCGCCGTGTGATCGTTGGGGCCGACGACGGTATCGGCGATGCCGACGGCAAAGGTCGGAAGGTTGTCGAGGAAGAACGTATTGAGGTGGTCGCTGTCGAATACGACGAGCACGTCCGGCTGTACCGCCTCCAGATGACGGGTGACCTCCGCATAGAGTTTCGCGGTTTCGCATTGCGGGCCGTCCCTGGCGACGAGAGCGGGAAACATCGGTGTGTGCGGTACGCCAAATGTGGCTACGATCTCGGCCATGGGCGTGTCCCCGGTATTGTCGTTTGCGATTAAACTGCATCGCCTGCCGGCTGCCGTCCATGACGATTTGAGTTGGCGCCGGCGTCGGCTACTCTCGGAGCCAAATGTGCTGGATGCATGAACAGGGAGAGCGGCGATGGCAGAGAACCTGACGCGTGCTCATGCCCGAGGAGAATCCGCCGCCGGGGCGGAGTGTCCGGTGCTGGCGGCCGCGCAAGAGCTTGCGCCGGCGATCGAAGCTGCCGCGCCGGAGCTGGAGAGAACAGGCATTCTGCCGGCCGGGCTGCGCGATGCCATGCACAAAGCACGTTTGTTCCGCATGCTGCTTCCGCGTTCTTGTGGCGGCCTCGAAGCCGAGCCGGCCGTATTCGTGGAAACCGTGGAAGCGCTGGCGCAATCGGATGCGAGCACGGCATGGCTGGTGGCGCAGGGGTGCGGCTGTACGTTGTCATCGGTGTTTGTGAGACACGACGTGGCGCGCGAGATCTTCGGTCCGGCCAATGCGATTCTGGCCTGGGGCCCCAGCGGAAGCGGGGCGCGGGCGGTTGCCGCCGAGGGCGGATGGCGGGTGAGCGGCCATTGGAACTTCGCCAGCGGCAACCGGATCGCGCAGTGGCTCGGCGGCCATTGCACGGCATACGGCGCAGACGGCGCGCCGCTTGCCGGTCCCGACGGCAAGGAGGTCGCCCTTACCGTGCTGTTTCCCCGCCATTGCGCTCAGATCGAGGATACCTGGCAGGTGATCGGGCTGCGCGGCACCGGGAGCGACAGCTACGGTGTGGACGATCTGTTCGTGCCGGCGGAGCGCAGCTACCGGCGCGGGGCGGGGGCCGAGACGTACGAGCACGGACCGCTTTATCAGTTTACGGCGATGAACATCTTTGCATTCGGGGTGGCGGGCATTTCATTGGGGATCGCGCGTTCCATGCTGCGGGAATTCATGGCCGTCGCAGCCACCAAGGCCGAGCGTGCAACGGGTACGCCGCTGCGGATGAGCGGTTCGGTTCAGTCCGGCCTGGCGCGTGCGCAAGCGCGGCTGCTGTCGTCCCGCTCCCTGTTGCTTGCGACGGCGCGGGAGCTTTATCAGGTGGCAGAGACCGGGCGTGCGTTCACCTTCGATGAGCGGACGCGGATGCGATTGTGCACGGTGTGGGCTGCATCTGAAGCGCGGG
>JBFWYV010000194.1:0-9850 GCA_050186055.1 Hyphomicrobiaceae bacterium
CGACGAGAAGTTCGGAGCCCGGCCGCTCGCACGCGTGATCCAGGAGCACATCAAGAAGCCGCTTGCCGACGAGTTGCTGTTCGGCAAGCTCGAGCACGGCGGCACGGTCAAGATCGACCTCGAGGGCGAAGGCCTGGCTGCCAAGCTCAGGTTCGAGCTGATATCGGCCGATCCGAAACGTGCGAAAGCGCGCGAGGAAGACGAAGACGACACCGATGACGAGGAAGCCGGCGAGCCGGAAACGGCGCTGATCGAGGCGACGCCGCGCAAGGCCCTGCCGGGCCCGAAGGAGAAGCGTCAGTCGCGCTCGACGGGCACGGTGCCGTCGGTCCCGCCGAAGAAAGAGAGCTAGCGCCTCGGCCGCCGCCGCACTAAGTGTGTTGCGGCGGTTTGCACGCCCGGAAGCGGGCAGTCGCGCCCGGCGCGCTTGACGTGCCGATTTCTTTCCGGTTTCAGGTGTTGGCGCGTAAGGGGCGCGCGGGCGGCTGCTGCTGCATGGAACGGGATATCGCGATGGTGGGCTTCGATCTGCAACGCAAGAACATGGTCGAGAGCCAGGTTCGCCCAAGCGACGTCACCGACCGTCGCGTGATCAGCGCCATGCTCGATGTCCCGCGCGAGTTGTTCGTGCCCGAGCATCTGCGGGTGACGGCATATATGGACCAGGATCTCCTGCTGCCGGGCGATGTCCCGGGCGGCGGACATCGGGCGCTCCTTTCGCCCAGGCTTCTGGCGCGGATGATCCAGCACCTTGAGATCGGCGACGGTGAAACGGTGCTGGAAGTGGGAACGGCGACCGGCTATGGCGCTGCAATCCTGAGCCGGATCGCAGGCAAGGTTGTCGCCTTGGAAAGCAGTGCCGCCTTCGCGCAAGACGCGCGGCGGGCGTTCGCGGAGGTCGGAGCGGCGAACGTTGAAGTCGTCGTCGCCCCGCTCAAGGATGGCGTTCCGGCACTGGCGCCCTTTTCCGCGATTCTGATTTCGGGTTCCGTGCCGCGTGTGCCGGAGGCATTGCTCGACCAGTTGCTGGACGGCGGTCGGTTGTGCGTGGTCGAAAAGCGGGATGGCGTAGGCCGCTTGATGCAGTGGCGCCGTACGGGTTCGACCTTCGGCTGCCGGGCCGTGATGGATGCGGCGGCACCGGAACTGTCGGACTTTGCGTTGCAGCCCGCCTTTGTTTTCTAGTGCGGCAGACAGTTCTGGAATTCAGATTTTTTCTGCTGATGAAACTGCGGCCGCACGCTGCCGCGCACATCGCTCTCGATGCGTGAAAACATCCATGCATGCTCCGGAACCGATTGCAGACACCCGAATGCGATCCATTGTCGCGAAACGATAAAACAGCTGTTCTAAATATCTCTGTTCGACGCGAATCATGTGCCGAAAAACGGCATAAGGTCCCATGCATAAAAACGTTACTTTTTTGCTACGCAACGAACGCTAAGGCGTCGGTGCTGCCTCGAAAACTGTTCACGTTTGCTGCGAACCAGTCAAGAATCGGGTAGCGCCCAAAAAGGGGTGCCGCGGCGGACGTGTGTGCGCGGCGATTCGCTTTACGGCGCTCGGAGCGACAGCGGGGAAATGATGGTCTGGCATCAGGCTGGCGATTGCAGAATGCTCAGTAGACAATCTGATTTCATCCGGATCGGTATCGCGGCGGCCCTGCTTTGCAGCAGCATGCTGATGCTGCCGGTTCCTGCCTCTGCGCAGACCATCCATCAGGCACTGACGCAAGCCTACCGTTCCAATCCGCAGCTCGATGCGGCCCGCGCGACGCAGCGCGCGACTGACGAGGAAGTTGCGCGCGCCAATTCCGGGTACAGGCCGACGATAACCGGTTCGGCGAACGCAAGCTGGACGCGAACCGATACGCGCCCTCCCAGCTCGAACGCCGGCGAAACGCATCCGCGCAGTCTGGGCGTTGATCTGTCCCAGCCGATCTTCAGCGGGTTTCGGACACTGAATCAGGTTCGCGTCGCTGAAGCGACCGTACGCGCCGGGCGCGAGACGCTGCGCACCGTGGAGCAGACTGTGCTGCTCGCGGCGGCGACGGCCTACATGGATGTCGTGCGCGATGAGGCCATCGTCCGGCTGGCCGAGAACAACGTCAACGTTCTGTCGAACCAGTTGAAGGCGACACAGGATCAGTTCTCCGTCGGCGAGGTGACGAGGACAGATGTGGCCCAGGCCCAGGCGCGGCGTGCCGGCGCGGTGTCCCAGCTCGAGGTCGCGAGAGCGGATCTCAAGAACAGCCGCGCCAACTACGAACGTGTCGTCGGCAGTCCGCCGGGACGGCTGCGTGAGGCGGGCGAGCCGCGTGGAATGCCTCGATCCCTGCCTGCGGCGAAGTCGATCGCTGCACGGGAGAACCCGTTTGTCGTCAATGCGCTCTATCTTGAGCAGGCAGCACGCTACGTGGTGGAGCAGATCCGCGGCGAGCTGCTTCCGACCATCACGCTGAATGCAAGCTACAATCGGAACTTTGATCCGAGCCGCCAGATTGATCAGTCGGACTCGCGCTCGGTCAGCGCCAACATGTCGGTGCCGATCTACTCCAATGGCGAGGTCGAGGCGCGCGTGCGGCAGGCCAAGCAGACCCATGTCAGCCGCATTCAGCAGATCGAGCAGGTGCGGAATGAGCAGGAAAATCTGGTGGTGACGGCTTGGTCGCAGTACGAGGCGGCCAAGGCGGTTGTGGTTTCCGCTGCCGAGTCGACGCGCGCCAACCAGACGGCACTGACCGGCGTGCGCGAGGAATATCGAGTAGGCCAGCGTACGCTGCTCGATGTACTCAATGCCGAGCAGGAGCTTCTGACCGCTCAGGTGTCGGAGGTTCGTGCGCAGCACGACGTGGTCGTTCAGGCCTATACGTTGTTGCAGGCGGTCGGTCGTCTCAACGCGCAGGAGATGGGGCTGGGCGCGGAGATCTATGACGCGGAGATCCATTATTTCGAGGTGCGCCGGAAGTGGTTCGGCCTCAGCATTACGCATTCCGATGGACGACGCGAAGTCGTGGACAGCGCCTGGAAAGGGGTCACGCATCGCCCGATGAAGGTCGGCTCTCCGAAGGCAAGCCGTTCAAGCACCGCGCGTTGAGGTCGCGTCAGGCGCCCGGATGATACCGAATCGGGTGGAGAAGCGGCCGAAGGGTCGCTTTCCTGCTTTACAGGCTTGTGTTTCAGGGGCTGAACGTTGCCGTTGCCTGCGGGCTGGCCCAGGATCGAGAGCCAGTCGGATCTCGGGTTTGTGGGGATAAACCGCTGATTATGCTTGATTCATTCAAGTGTCATCATTGCTGCAGGACGGCTGAAACTGCTAGAGTGATCGCGACGCGGGGTAATGGGCGAGAATATACTATCGCCAGAATCGGTGGGTAGTGCTGCGTGTGTCGGCACGGAGGTGAGGGTATGCAGCATTCGCAAAAGGCGGCGGAACCGACCATGGAGGAGATCCTGGCGTCGATCCGCAAGATCATCGCCGAGGACCCCAATTCGCCACCTGTCGCTTCGCCCACGCGGACGCCGACGCCTCCCGCACAGCCCCCTGCACAGACCCAGCCGCCAGTCGCGCCTTCACCGGCTCGCGTCGCTCCGGCCCCGCAGTTGCCGGCACCCAGGGCCGGGAGCCGGTCGACCAGTGCGCTGGACCGCGACTTGGCCGATCTGCTCGGTGAGCCGGGAACGGATGCCACGCCGCCGAAGGGCGCTATGGGATCCGTGAAGAGCACACCCGGTGATCAGGGAATTGCGACAGCGTCCGTGCCGGAGGGCAATGCGAAGGCCACGGCAGGCGCGCCGAATGCCAGCGAAAGCCCGGCGCCATCGTCACGCTTGGGCTGGTTGCGCGGGAGGCCGGGCTCGACGCCGGCTTCGACCGAGGCCGAGCCGGCACCTAACCCGCCTGCTTCCGCATCTGCGGCCAAGCTGGCGGAGACGCAGCCTGCTCTCAAGCCGGTCATCGCCGGGCCGCGGTCCCTCGTCCCGCCCGCCGCCGGCACCAGCGAGCCCGCCAAGCCGAATGCGGCCATCGCGGCCGCGGCAGCGGTGACGTCGAAGGCGGCTGCCGCCTCAACGCCGGCGGTTGTTCCCGCGCCTTCGCCATCGTCGGATCGCGTGAACGCAGCGTCATCCGCGCAGCAGACCAGGCCGGTGTCCGGCCGCGAAAACTCAGCCTTGACGTCTCAACCGGCGGACAAGAAGGAGCATGCAGTCTCGCCGGCCAAGCCGGACATCCTTCCGATCGATACCGCGCCACCGCCGGCGCGGATGTATGCTGCGCCCGTGTCTGCAGGCTCCCAGCAGCGTGAGGTCGCAGCCACGCTGTCACGCTCGGATGTTGGTGCCGCCCTCGATGATGCGCTCGCCCAATTGCTGCGTCCGATGGTGCGGGAGTGGCTCGATGAGAACATGGCTCGGGCTCTCACCAAGGCGGTCGAGATCGAGATCGCCGAGCGCGCGCAGAAAGAACTCGCCAAGCGCAGAACGTCGTAGGGCAATGGCGCCGCCAAGGCGCCTGGCTCGCCATTAAGCACTGGGCGCGGCGTGTGTTTACCTATTCCCTGCCCGCTGCAGCGATGGTGCAATTGACGGGCGGTGGCGGTCAGCGTACACGCGCATAGCCGCGCGATTGCGCAGCATCATCCAAATCCAAGAGAGCCGCCAGGAATACGAGCCCGCCGATGCTCGACAAGACCTTTGTTCCATCCGAGATCGAGTCCCGTGTCGCCAAGGCGTGGGAGGACGTCCAGGCGTTCAGGGCCGGCCGTCCCGACCGCAAGGGCGCCGAGACGTATTGCATCGTGATCCCGCCGCCGAACGTGACGGGCTCCCTGCACATGGGGCACGCGCTCAACAACACCTTGCAGGACATCCTCGCGCGGTTCGAGCGCATGCGCGGCAAGGACGTGCTGTGGCAGCCGGGCATGGACCATGCCGGTATCGCCACGCAGATGGTGGTCGAGCGGCAGATGATGGAGCGGCAGGAGCCGGACCGGCGTGCCATCGGCCGCGAGGCGTTCGTCGAGAAGGTGTGGGCGTGGAAAGCCGAGTCAGGCGGCACGATCCTCAATCAGCTCAAGCGGCTTGGGGCGTCGTGCGACTGGAGCCGCGAGCGCTTCACGATGGACGAAGGGCTGTCGCGCGCGGTGCTCAAGGTGTTCGTCGAGCTCTATCGTGCAGGGTTGATCTACAAGGACAAGCGGCTGGTCAATTGGGACCCGCAGTTCCAGAGCGCGATTTCCGACCTCGAAGTCGAGCAGATCGAGGCGAAGGGCAATTTCAAGTGGTCGCGGGACGACAAGGCGAAGGACGGAACACCGGTTCCGCTCGACGTGAAGAAGCTGGGCAGCCAGCTCGACCGCAATCCCAACGGTCATATGTACTATTTCCGCTATCCGCTGGAGGGCGTCGAGTACGATCCGGAGGATGCTTCGACGTTCCTGACGGTTGCGACCACGCGTCCGGAAACGATGCTGGGCGATACCGCGGTTGCGGTGCATCCGGAGCATCCGAAGTATGCAGCCTGGATCGGACGGACGTTGCGGCTGCCGCTCGTGGGGCGGCTCATTCCAATCATCGGCGACGATTATGCCGATCCGGAAAAAGGCACCGGCGCCGTCAAGATCACGCCGGCGCATGACTTCAACGACTTCGAGGTCGGCAAGCGGCACGCGGACGAACTGGTCGCGCCGATCAACATCTTCGATGCGTTCGCGCGGCTGAACGAGAATGCGCCGGAAGCGTTCCGTGGGCTCGACAGGTTTGTGGCCAGGACGCGGATCGTTGAAGCGCTGTATGCGGAAGGCCTGGTCGAGAAGATCGAGCCGCATGCGCATGCGGTGCCGCACGGTGACCGTTCGGGCGTGCCGGTCGAGCCGTGGCTGACGGACCAGTGGTACGTGAAGGCGGCGGAGCTTGCCAAGCCGGCGATGGCGGCAGTCCGCGAGGGGCGGACGCAGTTCGTGCCGGAGCGCTTTGCGGCGGATTACTTCCGCTGGCTGGAGAACATCCAGCCGTGGTGCATCTCGCGGCAGCTCTGGTGGGGGCATCAGATCCCGGCGTGGTACGGGCCCGAGAAGCCGGATCAGGTTACAAGTTACGGAGCATCAAAATGGAAGGTGTTCGTAGCGGAGTCTGAAGATCAGGCTATCGAGGAAGCTAGGCAATATTACAAGCGTGAAGTCAAAGTCACAGATGAGCCATTTCATTCCGAGGGCCGGCAACTTCCCAATCCTGGGGTAGTGTTTGAGCGGGAAAAGGAGTGGCCAGTTCTCATCTCACGTGACCCCGACGTCCTCGACACCTGGTTCTCGTCCGCGCTGTGGCCGTTCTCGACGCTGGGCTGGCCGGACGATACGCAAGAGCTGAAGCGGTTCTATCCGACCAGTGCGCTGGTGACGGGCTTCGACATCATCTTCTTCTGGGTCGCCCGGATGATGATGATGGGCTGTCACTTCATGAAGGAGGTGCCATTCCGCGACGTCTATATCCACGGCCTCGTGCGCGATGCGCAGGGTCAGAAGATGTCGAAGTCGAAAGGCAATGTGATCGATCCGCTCGACCTGATCGACGGCATCGGTCTGGACGACCTCGTCGTCAAGCGCACCAGCGGGCTGATGAAGCCTGACGATGCCAGGCGGATTGCGCAGGAGACGAAGCGCGACTACCCGAACGGTATTCCGGGCTATGGCGCCGATGCGCTGCGGTTCTCGATGGCGGCGATGGCGAGTCAGGGCTCTGACGTCAAGTTCTCGCTGCAGCGGATCGAGGGCTATCGCAACTTCGCGACCAAGCTCTGGAACGCCACGCGGTTCGCGCAGATCAACGGTTGCGTTCGCGACCCCGCGTTCGATCCGGCCAAAGCTCAGCATACGCTCAACCGCTGGATCATCGGCGAGACGGAGCGGACAGCGGCGGATGTGACGGCGGCGATCGAATCCTATCGCTTCAACGAGGCGGCGGCTGCAATCTATGAATTCATCTGGGGCCGGTTCTGCGACTGGTATCTGGAGCTGACGAAGCCGTTGCTGGTGGGTGGCGATGATGCGGCTCAGGCCGAGACGCGGGCGTGCGCTGCATGGGTGCTCGACCAGGCAACGGCACTGCTGCATCCGTTCATGCCGTTCATCACGGAAGAGTTGTGGACGGCGACGGCTGGCGACATGCCGCGCGCGAGCGTGCTGGCGCTGTCGGAGTGGCCGCGTCTGTCGGGGCTTGCGGACGCAATTGCTGACAAGGAGATCGGATCGCTGATCGAGCTGATCAGCCAGGTCCGCTCCGTCCGTACCGAGATGAATGTGCCGGCGGGCGCCAAGGTGCCGCTGGTCGTGGTCGGCGCGGATACGGAGGTGCGCGGGCGCATCGAGCGGCATGCCGAGACCATCCAGCGGCTGGCGCGCGCGGAAACGATCACATTTGCGGACGTGGCGCCCAAGGGCGCGGCCGTGATCGTCGCCGGCGATACGACGGCGGCGCTCCCGCTTGCCGGCCTGATCGATGTGGCGGCGGAAAAGGCGCGGCTCGAAAAGTCGATGGCGTCCCACATGGGCGATATCGCCAAGATGGATGCGAAGCTCGGCAACCCCAATTTCATGTCGCGTGCCGCGCCGGAGGCGATCCAGGAAGCGCAGGAGCGCAAGGCCGAGTTGGAAGCGCTCGTCGCCAAGCTCAAGACGGCGTTGGAGTGGGTGGGCGCGTGACCGGAAGCCAGACGGCGTTCATCTCCCGATCGCGGCGTTGACCGTGGGCATCACCTTTTCGGCGAGCAGCACCATGGAGCGTTGCGCGAGGGCTTTGTTCTGCCAGTCGTGGCCGGCGTAATAGAGCGTGCCGAAATCGCCGATCTCCTGGCGCAGCTTGAGGATGTCATCGGCGACTTTATCGGGCGTGCCCCAGATCACGAGGTCTTTGACGATCTGCTCCGTGGTCACGACTGAATCGGGGGCCTTCTGATCACGCTTGAACAGGTTGGCGCGGCCGCCCTTCACGAGCTTGTAGGCCAGCGAATGATAGTAGCCGTAATAGGGGCCGCTGGGATCGGTCGCGTAGCGCTCTGCCGTAGTCAGATCATCGGCAACGAAGATGCTTTTGGCGACGCGCCAGTTGGCGGGGTCCGGCTTGCGGCCGATGCGCTCGCAGCCTGCGACGTAGTTCGGCCAATGCGTTTTGACCCATTGCGGCAACAGGAAGTTGGCGGAGATCGGGTCCCAGCCGCGGGCGGCGGCTTCCGTGACGCCTTTGGAGAACGGCGCGACGGCAGTGACGACGATGGGCGGATGCGGTTTCTGATAGGGCTTGTGGATGTAGCCCTGGCCGATCTCCAGCCGCTGCGTGCGCTCGACTGATATGTTCCAGAATTCGCCTTTCAGATTGTACGGCGGGTCGTTGCTCCAGATGTCGAGGATCATGTTGATGCTCTCGACGAGCATCGCGTTGCGGTCGCGATCGAGGTTGCCGAACACCTCCGCATCCGACATCAGCCCGCCGGGACTGATGCCGAAAATGAAGCGGCCTTCCGACATGTGATCGAGCATCGCCACCTCGCCGGCGACCATCGCGGGATGATGGTTTGGCAGATTGACGGTGCCGGAGCCGAGCTTGATCGACTTGGTTTCGCGCAGGATCCAGGCGATGAAAATGAGGGCGGAGGTGACGGTTTCGGCGGCATCGGTCAGGTGCTCGCCGAACAGGCCTTCGCAGAAGCCGAGCTTGTCGGCAAGGATCGCGAACTCGCGATCCTCGTTCAGCGTCTCGACCAGGCTGCGGCCGACCGGATGGATAGGCATCGAGAAAAAGCCGAGCTTCACTTGGTTTCCCTCCCCTTATCTTGAGCCGGTCGCGGCTTTTTCGCCGGCCTTCCACCGGCGAAGGCCGCGTGTCTCCGCGTGAGTTCTTATATGCGGTTGCGTTTTGAATGTCTGCGTACCCGTTTCAGACGCCGGCGCACTCGCCGATGAGGCACACGATGTCGGCCTGAGAGGATTGCTCGATCTCCGCGCCGAGCCGCGTGGATGGCCGCCGTCCTCCGAACCGATGTTCCCACGTCGCCTCGGCGCGGCCATGACGGACTATCGTGTGGCTGGAACTCGCACCTGCCCGCCGCCGCAGCGCGTGCATTTGCGGGTTGGCAGAGCCCGCGAACACAGGCACGTTGGCGGTGCTTTGAACATTGTCACGAGACGAGGACGAGCATGGGGACCTGGGGCGTGGGCACCTTCGAGAACGACGATGCCACGGACTGGCTCGAGGGATTTGGCAGTGACGGCGCAGCCAGCCTGCAGACCGCGCTGGATGCAGTGAACGGGCTTGATGCGCGGGACTACCTGGAGGCCGCCGACGCCGCCAATGCGCTGGCTGCGGCCGAGATCGTGGCGGCAGCGCGCAACGGCGACATGGAGCGCATTCCGGACGAGGCCGTACAGCGCGTGCGCGACAACGCGAAGGCGATCGGTGCGGCAAAGCTCATCTCGGTTGCGCATCGCGCTGTCGTGCGCGTGCTGAAGGATTCGGAACTCAAGGAGCAGTGGGAGGACAGTCCCGATGCTGAGGATTGGGACGACAATGTCCGCGAGCTTCTGGAACGCCTGAAGGGATGATGGGGCGCATCATCCCTTTCTGAGCTCGATCAGACCGCGATTGAGCTCGGCGCCGAGAATGACGATCACAGCGCTGACCCAGAAGAAGATCATGGCCGCCATGATCTGCGCCAGGCCGCCGTAGAACCGCGTGTAGTCGTTGAAGTCGAGATAGATCGAGAACAGGCCGGCAGTCGCGAGCCACAGCAGTGCGCTGAAAAGCACGCCCGGCCACACCTGGGATATCGTTCGGCGTCCCGCGGCCAGCCACAAGTGCAT
>JBFWYV010000195.1:0-9847 GCA_050186055.1 Hyphomicrobiaceae bacterium
GAGAAGGCCGGCGGGCGTTCGACGGTGCCGCAGATCTGGATCGGCGAGCAGCACGTCGGCGGCTGCGATGACCTCTATGCGCTCGATGCGAATGGCCGCCTCGACGCAATGCTGGCCGCCGCCTAGGCCGGGAGAGTTAACGAAAAGTTGAGAATGCGACCATCCGTGGCGTTGCTGGCATCTGCTCCGTTCATGTTTGTGTCGTATAATGATTCGCCGAGCGCGGCAGACACGTTGGAGACTAGGTCCAACTAGGTAAAGAGATGATCCGTTACCGCCTCCAGTGCCACAAAAATCACCAGTTCGATTCCTGGTTCGCGTCCAGCTCTGCCTACGAGCGCGTCGAGAAACAGGGTGCGCTGGCATGCCCGCATTGCGGCTCCAAGAAGGTCAGCAAGGCGCTGATGGCTCCGGGGGTCGCGACGAGCAGAAGCGCGTCAAAACGTCGGCGTGCCGGCGCTGAAGAGCTTGTTCCTGTGTCGCCGCAGGCTGTACCGAAGCCCGTCGACCAGCGTACTGCGATGCAGCGGCAGTTTCTCACGTTGATGCGGCAGGTTCGCGCGGAAGTAGAGAAAAATGCCGAGTACGTCGGTCCGAAGTTCGCCGACGAAGCACGCAAGATTCACCTCAACGAGGCTGAGGCGCGCGGCATCTGGGGCGAGGCCACGCTTGAGGAAGCCCAGGAGCTCAGCGAGGAAGGCATCGACTGCCTGCCGCTGCCGCCGCTGCCCGAAGACAAGAACTGATCAGGCCAGCGCGGCATACGGCAATTCCGCCTTGACGTCCCTACGGCCAAGGCCGCTTCACGGGCGCGTGCCTGCGGTCGTTCGGCGACGATCAGGGCAATGCCGCCGCCGCGGGCAAGCCGTTCGACGATCCTCTCGCCGAACCTGCCGTACCCGCCGACGATCAGCGCCGACAGCGGGTGTCCGCCCGGCACAGCGTTGTCCCTTGCCGGGCGTCAGGGTTTGGGGCCGTGCTTTGCCATGAAAGGCAGCACCTCGGCGTGGAACTGTTCCGGCTCTTCCACATGCAGCATGTGAGCGGTGCCCGGAACTTCGGCGTATTCGGATCCTGCGATCCCCTTGTGAATGATCTGTGCCATCGCCGGCGAGGTGGCAGGGTCAAGCGCGCCGACGATGACCTTGGTCGGCAGCTTGATGTCTCCCAGCCTTGCCGTGACGTTGAAATCGCGGATCGCCTCGCACCAGCCGATGTAGCCTTCGACCGGCGTGGTGCGAACCATGTCCGACAGCCGCGCCACCACGTGCGGCTTCGAGTTCAAAGCCGCCGGCGCAACCCATCGCGCCATCGATCCCGCGATCAGCCCTTCGGACATGCCGTCTTTCCGCGCCGTCGCGATGCGCGTATTCCAGACGTCCGGCGTAGCAGTCATGTCGCTGGACGTGGAGACCAGACACAGCGAGTGGAACCGGCCGGGGGAGGTGAAGCCGAGCACCTGCCCGGCGAATCCGCCCATCGACAGTCCGAGATAGCGGGCCTTGTCGATCCCGAGATGATCCATCAGCCCGGTGACGTCGGCTGCCAGGGTCGCGAAGTCGTAAGGCCCTTTCGGTGCGTCGGTCTTGCCGTGCCCGCGGGCATCGAAACGGATGACGCGATAGCTGGGCTCCAGCGCCTTCGTCAGCTCATCCCAGACCGTAAGGTCGGTCGCCAGCGGATGATGCAGCACGACCGGCGGTGCAGCAGCCGGACCCGATATGGCGTAGTTCATCGAGATGCCGTTGATCGTGGCGCGCATTCATTTCCTCCTGATCGTGTCGAGTGATGGATAGCGGGACGGCGGGCGTGCCCGGTTCGAGCATTGGCAGGCAATCCCGAGCCATATGAGGCTCAGTCGTCCGACGGCTTCTCTGCATGCGGCGAATTGGAATGCACTGAGATGCGGTCCGACAACGCCAGCAGGACGCTCGAGACCACGAATACCAGATGGATCACGACATACCAGAACAACTGCTGGTTTGCCGCGGCCGGATCCTTCTGCACCAGGTACTTGACCTCCATGAACTGCTTCAGCAGTTGGATGGCGGAAATCGCGACGATCGACGACAGCAGCTTGAGCTTCAGAGCCGAGAAGTCGATGGTCCCCATCCAGGCGGGCCAGTCCTTGTGGTCGGAATGGTCGAACTTCGAGACGAAGTTCTCGTAGCCCGAGAAGATCACGATCACCAGCAGCGAGCCGGTCAGCGTCGCATCGACGAGCGTCAGCACGCCGACGACGACCTCGGCTTCGGTCGCCGAGAACGCATGCAGCGCCATGTGGACGAACTCCTCGACGAACTTGACGAGGAGCAGGACCAGAGACAGTGCGAGGCCGACGTAGAACGGGGCGAGCAGCCAGCGGCTGGCGAAAATCACGCGCTCGATGCCGTACTCGACCGCACGGATGGTCCGTGAGGTTCTGGATTTCCACGCCGGGGCAGGGGGCTGATTGTCGGTGGACGTTGACATAGTGCGACCTGTCGTTGCTCGGGCTCGGGGCGGGCAGCGTCGTGCGCCTGGAATGCCTCTCAGCCCATCACGCAGGCGCGCAGGAACTCATACTGGCACGCACTGATCGACGGCGGCAACGTCACTGCCGTTGCATTGAGATAGAACGAAAAGCACCTAAGAACGGGGGGCCCGCAGCAGACTGGCTCCTGCTATTGGCCGACCGGCCGATCCGGGAAAGCCAGTTGCTCCCGCGCACGCCAGTCATTGGTAACGAAGTTGACGATGACCGATTTGCGGACGCCTTCGATCGGCCGCGCTTCGAAGCCGTGAAACGTGATGTCCGAGGGCACGAATACCATCGCTCCGTTGGCCTTGAATGGCGACCGCCCGACATGGCGCTTCTCTGTATCGTAAATGTCCGTGCCGAGATCGGCATGGGACGGCTCGCGCGACGCATACAACAGCAGGGTGAACAGCTTCACCCCGAGATCGGTATGCGGTTCCAGCCAGAACCCGTTGGTATCCTGCGCATACTCGATCCGCAGATACGAGCCCTTCAGACTGGTGTCGAACTGGCGCTCGATCGCCTTCGTCGTCCGCTCATCCTGAAAGGCCTGCGAGAACGCTTCTACGGACAGGTACTTCGCCCGGTTCTCGATGTCGAAGTATTTGCGCGTCGCGTTGTGGACCTCGCGCTTGCCCGACACACCGCCCAGCTCCGGCGCCGGAAACGGGAGCGCGACGAGATCGTCCAGCGTCTCGACCGGCAGGAGGTTCTCGAGCAGCCAGTGACGATAGGGTACATCCTTGCGCTCGCCGGCGCTGAAGCTGGCGGCAAGCGCGGAGACAATCGCGTCGGTGGAATTCGCCATGACCTCGGTCCCCCAAAGGCTTAGTCGCGTTTGTGGCTGTATCATCGACCACGATACCGACAAAACGACACGGCGTCGCGGCGGGACAAATCGAGCCGATGACTCTTCAGGAGGGCGGGATGAGGTTGGGGACAGGGCCGTCCGGTCGGTCCGCCGCTCCCCTCGGGAGCGCAACGGCCGGAGCCGGAGCACTCGACAGGGACCAAAACGACGAGCCGTCCGACCCTGCCCGCCAGCCTTCGCAGACCGTATCACCGCAATCGTGTCAGCACCAGGGCGGTATCCCGGTCATGCACACTGTGTAGCTCGAACTTTCGTATTGTCGGCACAAGCGTTGCCCCCCTGCAATCGCGACTCATGCGCAACGCAGATACGCTGGCCGCCAGAGATTGAACCGCCAGTCCACAATTCTGAGTAGTGCCCACATCAGATTGATCCAGCGGTCGAGGACGCAGCGCATGCAGCATCCAACCCAGTCCCGGAAAACTGCCTCTGCCCGGTCGAGGCGGCGACGCAAACCGCCGAAAGCGGCGGAAGGCCGCCTAATTCTCGTTGTGGGAGCTGATCCCGTCCGCCTCGACCTGCTGCTGGATGCAGCGCGGCGGCGGCTGCTCGATCATCGCACGCTGACGTTCGCGCAGCCGATGTCGACGCGTCGGCTGCCCACAGGTGCGGCCGCCCTGCTGACGCTCAGCGGCTTCCTGTCGATGAAGAGCAGCGGAGATCTGATCCTGTCCTGGAGGAGTGGCGGCGCCGCATACGGCCACTGCGCGAGCCTGCTGAACAGGCTCGCCGACGGCGAGACCGTGGTAGCTGGCGCCAATGCGGAGGCCGTGGCGGAGGCGCGCCGTCATTGCCAGGACGCAAGGATTGTCAGGGTTACAGCGACGACCGACAAGGTCCGCAGCGCCTTGACCCCACGCGCCTGCATGTCGCGGATGATGGATCAGCGCACGCCCGGCATCGTGGCCTCGTTCGAACGAATGTTTGCGGACCGGCTCGATGCCGAGGTGCGGGAGGAAACCGACTTTGCCCGCACCGTTGTCGAGTTGAGCGAGGCCATATCGGCGCTTGCGCCGGCGCCGGCCGCCTCCGGCCAGGCGAAGCCGTCGCCCCGATTGCGTGCCGCCCCGCTCAACACGGCCGCTGCGCTGGGATTGGCTATCGGCAGTGTGAGCTGAGCTACGGATAGGCAGCAGCTACCTGGCGGCTTCCGCGAGATTCCCATCGTCCGGCTCTGCCGCTCGCGCGTGGTCACGCTGATGGTCACGCGCGATGTAGGTGTAGACGGTCGGCGTCACGAACAGCGTGAAGATGGTGCCGATCGTCATGCCGGACGCGATGACGAGTCCGATCGCAAACCGGCTGGCTGCGCCTGCCCCGCTCGCATAGAGCAACGGGAACATGCCGACCACCATCGCTGCGGTCGTCATCAGGATCGGCCGCAGCCGGATCGCGGCGGCCCGCTCGATTGCTTCGCGCCGGCCAAGGCCCTCGGCCTGCAGCCGGTTGGCATAGTCGACCATCAGGATGCCGTGCTTCGAGATCAGCCCGATCAGGGTCACGAGGCCGATCTGCGTGTAGATGTTGATCGTGGCAAGGCCGATGCTCAGAGGCAGCAGCGCGCCGAACATCGAGGTCGGGAGCGCGATCAGGATGATCAGCGGATCGCGGAAGCTCTCGTACTGGGCGGCGAGCACGAGGTAGATGATGATCAGCGCCAGGATGAACGTCAGCACTAGCGTTCCGCCTTCCTGAACGTATTGACGGCTCTCGCCCTGGAAGTCGTAGGAGAAGCCTTCGGGCAGCTTCTCGCCGGCCTTGGCCTTCAGGAATTCGATTGCGTCGCCGACCGTACGGCCGGGAAACGGCACCCCTTGAAGCATCGCCGAGTTGAGCTGCTGGAAGCTCGTCAATGCGTTGGGCTGGACCGATTGCGACACCGTTGCGACCGATGACAACGGCACCATCTGGCCTGAGGTGGTCCGCACCTGATAGCGCGTCAGCCAGTCCGGCGTCAGCCGGTAATCGCGCGGAACCTGCGGGATCACCTTGTAGCTGCGGCCGTAGAGATTGAACCGGTTGACCAGGTTGCCGCCGAGCAACGTCGCCAGCGACGTCCCGATGTCGGCCATCCGGATGCC
This sequence comes from Hyphomicrobiaceae bacterium, assembly GCA_050186055.1. Taxonomy (GTDB): domain Bacteria; phylum Pseudomonadota; class Alphaproteobacteria; order Rhizobiales; family Hyphomicrobiaceae; genus CAMDPA01. The sequence goes on from JBFWYV010000195.1 coordinate 5,471, forward strand.
CAGCCGGTTGGCCTTGTCGTGATCGATCTTGAATTCGATCTGCGGCGTGTCGAAGCGCAGGTCCGTGTCGGTGAAAATGAAGAGGCCGCTCTTCTGTGCCTCCGCCTGTATCTCGGCCAGCACATCGGCGAGCTGGCGATGATCGGCCGTCGTCGTGATTACGAACTGCACCGGCGGCCCGCCCGTGTTGCCCGGCAGCGACGGGAGCGCGAACGTCAGCACCTGCCCGGCGGCGACGTTCGCCACCTCCGGCTGCAGGCTCTGCAGGATCTGCTTCTGGGATCGCTCGCGTTCCCCCCACGGCTTGAACAGGATGCCGGCGATTGCCTGGTGCACGTCGCCATTCATGCCGTTGATGGCGAACACATGGTCCTTTTCCGGTACCTTGTTGAACACCTTGTAGAGACGGTCCGTCGTCTGCTCGAGATAGTCGAGGTTGGCTGCCGGCGGCGTCTTGACGATATTGAACAGGATGCCCTGGTCCTCCTCGGGCGCCAGCTCGGCAGGTGTCGTCTGGTACATGATCGCGACTGCGGCAATGGTTCCTGCCAGCACCACCAGCACCACCGGCCTGACATTGAGCGAGGCGTGAAGCCGACGCTCGTACCGGACCTTCAGGCCTTCGAACATGTTGTCGAGGAAGATGACGAAGCGGCCCTTGTGCGTCTCTGCCCGCAACAGCCGCGAGCACATCATCGGCGACAGCGTCAGCGCGATGATGCCGGAGACGATGACGGCGCCTGCCAGGGTGAACGCGAATTCGCGGAACAAGGCGCCGGTCAGTCCGGACACGAAGCCGATCGGCGCATAGACCGCCGCCAGCGTGACGGTCATCGAGATCACCGGCACGGCGATCTCGCGCGCGCCTGCTATCGCTGCGTTGAAGGGCGTCATACCCTCCTCGATGTGACGATGAATGTTCTCGACCACCACGATCGCGTCGTCGACGACGAGTCCGATTGCCAGCACCAGCGCCAGCAGCGTCAGCAGATTGATCGAATAGCCGAGCACAAGCAGGGCGAACATCACGCCGACCAGCGACAGCGGTATCGTCACGATCGGGATCACCGTCGAGCGCAGGTTGCCGAGGAACAGGAAGATGACGACGATCACGATCAGCGCCGCCTCGATCAGCGTCTTTTCCACTTCCGAGATCGAGGCCTCGATGAACTTGGTCGCATCGTAGGCGATCGCCGCCTCCATGCCGGGAGGCAACTGCCGCTGCAACTCGGAGAACTCGTCCCGGACCTGCGTGATCACCGTCAGCGGGTTGGCGGTCGGTGTCGCGAAAACGCCGATGAACACCGCTTTCAGACCGTCGAAGGCGGACGATGAATCGGCACTTTCGGGTCCGAGCTCGATGCGTGCGATGTTTTCCAGCCGAACCAGTGCGTCGCCGCGCGTCGAGACCACGAGCTTGCCGAAGGCGCTCGCATCCGAGAGCGAGGTCTTCGCGTTGATGGTGGTCTGGACGAAGTCGCCTTTGACCTGGCCGGCGGCCGTCGTGAAGTTGTTTTGCGCCAGCGCATTGCGGACGTCGAGCGGCGTGACGCCCAGTGCCGCCATCCGGTCCGGGTTGAGCCAGATCCGCATCGCGAACGTCTGCCCGCCGAGGATCTGGGCGCTGGCGACGCCGTTCACCGTCTGCAGTTTCGGTTGCACGACGCGCACGAGATAATCCGTGATCTGCGTATCGTTCATCACCTTGGAGTTGAACGACAGGTACATCAGCGCGGTGGTCTGACCGGTCTGCTTGACCACGATCGGATCTAGCGCCTCGGCGGGAAGCTGGCTCTGCACCTGGTTGACCTTCGCGAGCACGTCCGCGACGGCCCTGTCGGGATCGGCATCGAGACGCAGGTTGAGCGTCACCGTCGAAGAGTTCTGCCGCGAGCTCGACGTCAGCGTGTCGATGCCCTCCGCGCTTGCCACCGCCTGTTCGATCGGTGTCGTAATGAAGCCCTTGATCAGGTCGGCATTGGCGCCGGGATAGGACGTCGTGATCGTGATCGTCGTATTGGTGATGGTCGGATACTGCCGGATCTGCAGGCTGAAGATGGCGACGATGCCGAGCAATAGAATCAGCAGGCTCGTCACGGTGGCCAGCACCGGACGTTGGATGAAGATGTCGGTGAACGAGGCCGATTCGCCGCCGTCGGAAGTGTTGCTCGACACGGGGTGAAGTCCTTGCGGGATTACTGGCGCGGCCGCACTGCCGGCCGCTTCAGCGGGTTGTCGGCAGCGATGCGAACCGTAGCGCCCGGCGTGAGCTTGAGCTGGCCGGACGTTGCGATCCTCTCGCCGCTCGCGAGCCCTTCGGTAATCTCAACTCTGTCCTGGCGCTTGTCGCCGGTACGGACGAAACGGCGCTCGACGGTGAACAACACCGGATTGGCTGCCGGCACCGCATTCGCCCCGGTGATGATGCCGGCGCTGCCTTCGGCCGCCGCGGTTTTCACCGGCGCTGGAGCCGCCGCGGCTTTCGGTGCGGTGTCCTTGGCGGGCTTCAGCACCCACACGCTGTCGCCATAAAGGCTGTAGGTGACGGCTGTGCGAGGCACGGTGACGACATCCCGTTCTTCGCCCAGCACGACGGTCACGTTGGCGAACATGCCGGGCAGCAGTTTGCTGTCGGGATTGGGAAGCAGGCCACGGACCATCAGCGTTCGGGTATCGGCGGCCACGCGGGCGTCGAGCACTTGCACCTTGCCCTTGAAGGTCTGTCCGGGAAATGCGTCGACGGTGATGTCGGTTTCCTGGCCGGGCGCAAGCTTGGCGATGACTTGCTCCGGCATCGGGAAGTCGACGCGGATCGGATCGATCGCCTGCAGCGTGACGAGGGCGAGCCCGGGCGAGACGTACTGGCCGACCTCGACCTTGCGGATCCCGAGCCGACCGGCGAACGGCGCCGAAATGGTCTTCTTCGAGATCGTCGCCTCGGTTTTTGCGACGGCGGCCGCAGCGGTATCGCGCTTTGCGCGGGCCGCATCCAGGTTCGCCTCGGATGTCACGGCCTTCTGCCTGAGATCGACCTGCCTCTTGAAGGCGAGCTCGGCCTCCTGAAGCTGCGCCCGATTGCTTGCAAGCTCGGCCTTCTCGATATCGGTGTCGAGTTCGACCAGACGCTGGCCCTTGGCGACCGTCTGACCGCTGTCGAAGTAGAGGTGCTGCACCGTGCCTCCGACCTGGGCGGCGATGTCGACCCCTTCCGATGCGATCAGCGTGCCGATCGATGTGTCGCGATCGACCCACCGTTCGCTGCGCGAGAGCTCGGCCGAGATCGTGGCCGGCGGCGGCTTGGCATTGGCCAGGAAATTGCGGATCATCTGCGGCTTGAAGACATACTGAAAGTACGCCAGCCCTCCGAGCAGGGCAGCCACGACAATCGTTACGATGACAAGGCGTTTGATCATGATCACCTTTACCGGACAGAACTTGCCGGCTGAATTATGATTTGGGGCACCAATTAGGGCGATGAAGGTTAAAGCGCAAGCGTGCGGTTCAGCAGGCCATCACGCTAGTGTGGTGGATTTGAAGTTCGCAACATCACTTGCCGCGATCTCAGAGGCGAACTTCAAATCCAAAACCACACTAGAAACATTAGCTTGCTAGTGTCCTTATCGATTCCGAAGTTCGTTCGGAGCCTGCTGTAAGAAGTGACGAACTTCGGAATCGGGACACTAACGCTCCTGCATGACGACCTCGACCTGTGCGATATCTCCCGAGCGGACGGTGAATTGCCGCCTGAAGACTTGCCCCTGCGTCCGGGCTGTCACTGTGTAGGTTCCCGGAGCAAGCGTATGGGAGGGAAGCGCCCCGGTGCTTTTTTTCACGATGTCGCCCTCGCGGTCGACAATCGTCCATTGCGTCTGCGGCGTCGCATCGCCGCCCGGCTGTGATACCAGCTTGAAGCTGACGCTTGCGGCGTGATGGATCACGGTAGCTTCGGTCAGCTTGCCGGGTTCGACCGTGAAGTCGGACTGCACTGTCGCGTTCGCATCGCCGTACCGGGATACGATGTGATAGAGGCCGGAATTGAGCCGGATCAGCACACCGGGCTTGGCTCCCGAAATGATGCGCCTGGGCTCGCCGAATCTGTCGCGTTCGTCGGCGAACACTTCGATGAAGACCGCGCCGGCCGCCAGCGGCGTGTTGCTGCCGGAGAGAGCACTGATCTTGAGCAGCCCGACATTGAGGGCAAATTGTTCAGTTTGAGCAGCCCCGACCGTGACATGAATCTTGCGGGTCATGTTGGCTTTGCCGAATGCGACGTTGATGTAGTAATCGCCGGGCGCGAGCCGCAATGCCGGTGTCGGCGTGTCGTGCGTCGCGATCAGCTTCGGCCTGCCGTCAGCGCCTCCCGCCTCGAACACGCGC
>JBFWYV010000196.1:0-9787 GCA_050186055.1 Hyphomicrobiaceae bacterium
GAAGCCTGGGCATCGGCCGCAGGTAGCGGCTCTCCAGCGTTTCGGTTTGATCAGGCGACAGCGACCAGTGCGTTGCCAGAGAGGGCGACTTGTGAAGCGCCAGGCCAAGGCTGGCGTCCCCGATAGTCCCCGATACGAACACGATGTCCCCGGCCCGTGCGGCGCCCCGCCTGACCATGCGCCCGCCGGGCACCTCGCCGATCACGGTCGGCGTGATCGAAATCGGTCCGGGACGGCGATCGGTATCGCCGCCAAGCAGGTGCATGCCGAACCGGGTCTGCGCTTCGCCGAGCCCGCGCGCGAACTCGGCCAGCCAGTCACGCTGCGGCGCTTCCGGAAACGACAGCGCCAACAGGTAACCGACCGGCCGGGCGCCCTTTGCGGCAAGATCGGAGACGTTGACCGCCAGCGACTTCCAGCCGATGTCGGCGGGGGGATCATCGGCCAGGAAGTGAACGCCGGCAGCGACCGGGTCGGTCTTGAGGACGAACTCGTGGCCCGGGGATGGTGCGATGACCGCGCAATCGTCCTTGAGGCCGAAGGCTCCCGGAAAGCCGGCAGCGAGCGGAGCCAGAAATTCCTGGATGATCGCGTCCTCGGTATGGACGGAGCGGTCCTGCATCAATCCATCCGCGCTCGCCTGAATCACAGGCCGGACCATACAGGCGCCGTCATCTGGCGTCGAGCCGCCATCCGGCCGTGACGGTGCGGGGAGGCGAAGTTTCAACCACACGAGAGGGCGTCATGGCCGCGCCGGGACGACGCGGGAGCGTCGTCCCGGAGAACGGCGGCCATCCACGTGGCTCACCGCGGGCAGTGAGCAAGCGGAGACTTGCCGTAGGCGGCCACCTTCGTGGCCGTGACGGCGGTGGGGAAGAACGTTCCTAGCCGCGGGGGTCGTGTGCCGCAAAGACCTCGCGAATTTCTCGATTCAGCCTAGCCGCCTCTGCGACAGTCCTCTAAACCCAACGGAGAACCTTGCAACGCGACAAGGCAGGAGGAAACATGGCACAGATCAGGCACATTGCGATCCAGAGCGATCATCCGGGCAAGACTGCGGCGTTCTTCAAGCAGGCTTTCGGCATGCGGGAGGTGCGCCGCGCCGGCTTCGATCCGAACGATCCAGATGCGGCGCCGCGGCCCTGCAGCGTGATCCTGACCGACGGCTATATCTCGATGGCGATCCTGAAACTTGCCGAGGATCAGACCGGGGTGGGCCTGGACTACGAAGGCCTGCACCATATCGGCTTTGTCGTGAACGACGACATCGACGGCTGGACGAAGCATCTGGAAGGTCTGGGCGCTCCCAACATCACCACGGCGGAGCAAATGCCCAAGACCGCGCATTGGGAGATCAAGTTCCGCGCCCCGTCCAACGTCGTATTCGACATCTCGCACACGACCTGGCCGGGCGCGGCCGCGGTCGAACCGGAGACCACCAGGCTTCCGATGAAGGACGCCGCCGAATAGCAGCGTGGGAGAGGTCGCGGAGATGGGTATGCGGATCGGCGAATTCGACATCGATGTCATCGTGCAGGGCTATCCCGGCAAGTCGGTCTGCCACGGCGGGCTGGGATGGAGCACGCTGGCGCTGATCCGCGGCGCTGGGCGGGTCGTGATCGTGGACACCGGCCCCTTCGGATACCGTCCCCTGATCCGCGAGCGGCTGGCCAGGCACGACCTGAAGCCGGCGGACGTGACCGACCTGCTTCTTACGCATTGCCATCATGACCATTCGGTCAATTGGGTGATGTTCAAGGAGGCCCGAATCGTCATCGGCAAGACCGAGATGGAGTGGGCTCTGAAACTGCCGTGGGGCTCCAACGCGGTCCCCGAGTTCTACGTCGCCGAACTGAACAAGTGGGCGACGACACGAACGGTTGCCGACGGCGAGGAGGTCTTTCCCGGCTGCCGCGCGTACGAGGCGCCGGGACACACGCCGGGCTGCCTGTTCTATGTGATCGAAGGCCGCGAGCACGACCTGATCTTCACCGGAGACTCGGCCAAGAACCGCGCCGAGCTCGTCTCGCGCGACACCGATACGAGCTACGACAAGACCGTTTCGGCCCGATCGATCGAGCGCATTTGGGAGCACTGGCGCCGCAAGCCTGGAACGATCGTGGTGCCTGGTCACGATACGCCGATGGTGCTCAAGGCTGGAAACCCGGTCTACATCGGCAAGCTGGAGGCGGCGATCAGGTCGTGGACCGGCGATGACATGGAGACCACGACCCTCTTCTCGCTGACCATGTAATTCCATCTCCTCGTTTGAAGCATAACCCGGGCCATCGGCGCTTCAATTGAAGGCGGTCTGCCGCCTTGCTATATTCATTCGACTTTCTGCGGGTCGCGACACGGGCGTGACCGCCGCTGGTCCGATGCCCTGCTTAACGCAGTGTCGTGCCCCTGGAACACCGGTTCAGGAGGCTGTGGCCATGGCGCGCTATGACATGATTGCCCCGACCGAACCGATCGCCGCGCTTCCGGTGGTCCGTTCGATCCATCCATCCGACCTTATCGACGTGCTCAGGAAAGGGATCGAAGATTTCCGCGCGATGCCGACGCACGTCGTGTTTCTCAGTCTGATCTATCCTGTCGTCGGTATACTGATTGGCCGCGCGACGTTCGGCTACGACGTCGTGCCGTTGCTCTATCCGCTGGCGGCCGGGTTCGCATTGCTGGGGCCGTTCGCGGCAATCGGACTCTACGAGTTGAGCCGGCGGCGCGAGCAGGGACTGGACACCTCCTGGAAGCACGCGTTCGACGTGGTTCATTCGCCGTCCTTCCGCGATATCCTGGCCGTGGGGGCGCTCCTCCTGCTGCTGTTCATCGTCTGGATCGGAACCGCGCAATCGATCTACGAGCGCAACCTGGGCTACCAGGATCCGGCGACGGTCACCGGCCTCGTCCGCCGCGTGCTCACCACGCCGGAGGGGCACAATCTGATCATCGTCGGGAACCTGGTCGGGTTCTGCTTCGCAGTGGCTGCGATGAGCCTCAGCGTCGTGTCGTTCCCTCTGCTGCTCGATCGCCATGTCGGCGCTGCAACCGCGATGATGACATCACTGCGCGCGGTCTGGAGCAATCCGATTACGATGGCGCTTTGGGGATTGATCGTCGCCGCAGGTCTTGCGCTGGGCTTCCTGGCATTGATCTTCGGGCTCGCGGTCGTCGTTCCAATTCTCGGCCACTCGACCTGGCACCTCTACCGCAAGGTGATCGAGCCGGATGATGGTCCACGGCCGGACGTCGAGACCCCGCATCGTGGCAGACGGTACGCCGCGGAATTCCCGTCGTCGCTGTTTGCACCGTCACGGGCCGGCGACGAGAGGAGCTGATCGCAGCGCAGTTATGCTCGGTCAGTCTGCTGCGGTTCTGCCATGTTCACGCACTATCGTCACTCGTGTCGGCGGTTCGCGTCGCGCGGTTTGCGCCGTCGCGGGACCGGATGCGTCGCAACGCGTTCGTGGAAATGTCCCATGACACGGAGTGATATGGATGCGGGCTGGCTTGTGGGCGCGGATCGCGGCGGCAACCGGATTAGTGGCGCTTGCAACATGGGCCGGGAGCGGACTGTCGCTCGCCGAACGGACGCACGTGCGCCAGGGCAGTCCGTCGGCAGCACAACCTGAAGCGACGACACCTGAAGCGATGGCGGTCGCCCAGTCGGCCCGACGCAAGACGCGTCACAGACGCGGCAAGCCGGCACGGCGGCGTGCGAGCCGTACGCCACCGGAAAGGGTCGTGCTCGATCCGATCGAGGCGGCACGCGCGGAAGCCGGCCGAAGCGCTTGCCGCGTTCTTCTGGCGGGCAAGCCGATCGAGGTGTCAGAGGCGCCGGCCTACGAATTTCCGCCGTGCGTCATCGCGGGACCCGTCCGGGTTCTGAGCATCGGCAGCGACAAGGTCCAGGTGAAGCCCGCGGCGCTGGTCGACTGCCGCGTGGCTGACGCGCTCATCGATTGGATCGACAAGGTCGTCCAGCCCGCCGCCATCGAGGAGTTGGGCTCGCCGGTCAAGGCGATCAGCTCGGCCTCCGGATTCGTATGCCGGCCGCGCAACAGCCAGATCGGAATGCCATTGAGCGAACACTCGTTCGGCAAGGCGATCGACATCTCCGGCTTCGAGCTTGCCGACGGCAGACGCGTCACCGTTCTCGGCGATTGGTACCAGCCGCCGCCAGCAGACCCGAACGGCAAGGAAAGCGCGGACAACAAGGACAAGGACCTGGCCGGCAAGTCCAAGGACGACAAAGGCAGGGAGCGGTCCGGCAAGAAGGAGACTGCAGCGGACGCGGCGAAATCCGGGACGCGCGGCAGCGGCGCTGCCCGCGTGAAACCACGGAAGGACGGCGCGGAAGCCGAATCCGCGAAAGCAGCAGGCAGGACATCCGAAGCGCAAAAATCGAACAGCAAAAAATCGCAAAGCAAGAAGGCGGAATCGCAAAAAGCCGAACCAAAGAAAGCCGGTGAGAAGGAGCCCGACGCCAAAGCCGGTGTGAAGGACGCAGTTAAGACAGAAGATCCGAAATCAGCAGAAGAGGCAAAGCCGCATCCGGACCAGTTCCTGCGCAAGGTCCATGCGGGGGCATGCGGATTGTTCTCGACCGTGCTGGGCCCGGAAGCAAATGCGTTCCACCGGGATCATTTTCATCTGGATCTGCGTCACCGGCGCGGCAAAGACATCTGCGAGTAGGCGTGCACAGCGGTTACTTGGTGCCGTACATGCGGTCGCCGGCATCGCCGAGCCCCGGCACGATATAGCCGTGATCATTCAGATGACTGTCGATTGCAGCCGTGAACAGGCGCACGTCGGGGTGATGCTCGGTGACGGCCTTGACGCCTTCCGGCGCCGCCAGCAGGCAGCAGAAGCGGATGTCGCGTGCCCCGGCCTCCTTGAGGCGGCTGATTGCGGCACAGGCGGAGTTGGCTGTCGCCAGCATCGGATCGACGAGGATGACAGGCCGGCTCTCGATATCCTCCGGGAGCTTCAGGTAGTACTCGACCGCCGTGAGCGTTTCGGGATCGCGATAGAGCCCGATGTGGCCGACGCGCGCTGACGGCACGAGGTTCAGCATGCCGTCAAGCAGGCCGTTGCCGGCGCGCAGGATCGAGACCAGGACGAGCTTCTTGCCCTCCAGGATCGGCGCTTCCATGGTCGTGAGCGGCGTCTCGATCTTCCGCATCGTCATCGGCAGATCGCGCAGCACCTCGTAGGCCAGCAACAGCGAGACCTCGTTCAGAAGCTGGCGGAACACGGCCGACGGCGTGGACTTGTCGCGCATCAGCGTGAGCTTGTGCAACACGAGCGGGTGGTCGATGACGGTGACGTTTGCTGTCATGGCAGGCCTCGGCGTGAAGATGGACCGCTCAGAACACAGAGCCGTCGGAGATGATCGTGATCGGTGGGGGGCCGCCCTCCCGCAAGGCGGCGGCGATGCGCCGTCCGGCGGTCCAGGTGCCGCCCTGCAGGATGCTGGCGAGCGGCAGTTGCGTCTCGGTGCATCCGAGGCGCTCGCGGACCATCGGCTGGATGCGGTCGATCAGTGCGACGGTCAGCGCCCGCCATTCGATCACGAGCCGGCTCGATGGTTCGTGGGCGCTCGATGCAGCCGCAGGATCGCGCAGTTTGATGACACCGGTATCGACGAAGAGGCCGCCATTGCGATATTCCGCAAGACCCGTCAGCTCGTTGGTGCCGGTCACGTCGAGTCCGAGGCGTTGCAACGGTTCGAGCAGTGAATAGGTGAGCCACTGGCTGAGCTTGTGAAACGGCACCAGACCCGGTCCGCTCGCGGCCGGATGGGGCCAGGTATCGCCGAGATTGCGCCCCGCAAGTTCGAGGCGTCCCGGCCATATCGAACCGAATACATTCAGGATCGAGATCAGAATCTGGCGCGCAGGCAAGTTCCCGGCGCGCGTGAGCTTATTCAAATGGTCGGCGAAGTTGCCCAGGCGCGGCGCTGAGCGGCCGAACACGTCGGGCTGAGCGGCGACGGCATGTCCGAGACGCTGCATGAGGTGCGCGCGGCCGGCGGCGCCTTCGAGCGGATTGTCCGCACTCACCTGAAAGCCGCGCTCGAGTGAAGCGACGGTGAAGCCGGTAAGCCCTGCCGCGTCGGCCCTCATCGGCTCGCCCGCGACGGAAGAGAAACCGCCGGAGACATAGGTGTCGAAGCTGGCGATCGCGAGCCCTTCGGATCGGCCGATCCGGCGTCCGGACGACCGGTCAAGGTAGCGCCAGCGCGGTCCGGCGCCCGCATCCAGCAATGCGGATGTGATCGCAAGCTCGCACTCGATCCGGGCACGCTCGAGTGCGTCCACCGGCAGAGAACCTGCGGTTTCAGTCCAGCGATCGCGCCCATCGACGACGAAATGACGCCAGCGCGAATGCGGCGGGATGTCGAGGTCGGGATAGTCCTCGTGGATCGTCTCACAGACGAGATCGGCGGCAACCGGCAGCCGGTCCAGGTCGACGGTGAAATGCTCAAGCTTTCCGTCCAGACCCGCCTGAAGCAGCTCCCCGCAATGCAGCCGGACCGCTTCCGACGTCAGCAGGGCGAGGGCTGTGTCGGCCTCAGTACTGGTCAAGGCCGCGGCCCTTCGGGGTGGTGAGATCGGTATCGACCGATACGGTCGCATCGGTGTAGTAGCCCGCAGCCTTCTTGGCATCCATCTCGACGCGGGCATCGGGCGGGATCAGATCGTCCGGAATCGGAACGCGCTCCAGGATCTCGATCCCCTGCGCGGCCATGGCATCGAACTTCATGTTGGACATCGATACCCAGCGATGGATGCGCCTGATGCCGAGCCAATGGAACACGTCGGGCATCAGGTCCTGAAAGCGCATGTCCTGTACGCCGGCCACGCATTCGGTGCGCTCGAAATAGGCGGCGGCGCTGTCGCCGTCGGGATTGCGCTTGCGGGCATTGTAGACGAGGAACTTGACGACCTCGCCGAGCGCGCGGCCCTCCTTGCGGTTGTAGACGATAAGCCCGGCGCCGCCTCTTTGCGCCGACTTCACGCATTCCTCGATGCCATGAACGAGATATGGGCGACAGGTGCAGATGTCGGAGCCGAAGACGTCGGATCCGTTGCATTCGTCATGCACGCGGCAACAGACTTCGCGGTCTCCCTCCCAAAGCGCGCTGACGTCGCCCGTCATGTAGAGCGTGATGTTGCCGATCGGCGGCAGGAACACCTTCAGATCCGGGCGCGTGACAAGCTCCGAAAACATCTGTCCGGTGTACTCGAACAGGCTGCGGCGCAGGTCGCTTTCGCGGATGCCAAGCCTGGCGGCGATCCCCGGCAGGTACCAGACCGGTTCGATCGCTGCCTTGGTGACGTTCACCTCCGCGGTGTCGAGAAGCACGCGGCCGTCGGGCTTCACCCGCCCCGCCACCATCGCCTCCCTCATCTCGGGGAGCTGGATCCGCGCCTTCGTGATCGCGATCGTGGGGCGGATGTCGAGGCCGCTGGCCAGTTCGTCCTTGAAGACCTCGGCCACCATGTGGCCCCACGGGTCCAGCGACACGATCTTGGCCGGGTCTCCCCATTGCGGGAACGGGCCGATCTGGAGCGGCGGCGTGGTATTGGTGAGGTCCGGCCGGTGGATCGGGTCGAGCTTGCCCGCAGCGATCGCCAGCGCGCGGTAGACTCCGTACGCGCCGGAATGGACACCGATGACGTTGCGTTGAGCCGGTGTGTTGGTGGCGCCGATGACCGGGCCGCGCTGTTTTGCGGTTGGCGCGCCCCAGTCGATCCGTGGACCGGACCCGCCGCCTCTGGGCGGGTGGGACGTCAGGACGATATGTTTCGTTTCCGCCATGCTTGGCTCCTGCCAGGCTGCCTCCGGAAACGATGCATTGTGATCCAACTCGCGCCGGACGTCCAGCGCAGTCAGGGTCGCAGATCCGCCGATGCCGGGCCGGAACACTGCCGTGCGGCTGTTTCCGGTCCAGCTATGCATCGGGCGGGTTCAGCTATTCCTCGCGCTTGTATCCGCCGAGGCCCGGCTTGAACGACTTTGCATCGAGGAACTGCTTGAGGCCCTCGCCGCGGCCGCCTTCCTGGTCGAGGAAGCGTGCGGCCTGCCCCTTGGACATCAGATATTCGTCGGACATCTCCCAGGACATGCCCTGGACGAACCGGACCGCTTGCTTGGCGGCGCGCAGCACGGTCGGATTCTTTCCCTTGAGTTCGAGCGCCAGCGCCTGCGTGCGTTCGCGCAGCTTCGCCTTCGGCACGGCCTCGTTGACGAGCCCCATCTCCGCGGCCTTGCGGCCGTCGAAGGTGTTGCCGGTCATCACGTAGTACATGGCATCGCGATGGCGCATCGTTGCCACCACGGCGCGGGTGACGTTGCCGCCGGGGATGATGCCCCAGTTGATCTCCGATAGGCCGAATTGGGCGTCTTCCGCCGCGATCGCGAGGTCGCAGGCGACCAGCGGCGTAAATGCGCCGCCGAAGCACCAGCCGTTGACCATGGCGATGGTCGGCTTCGAGTAGTTCATCAGCATGCGCCATTGCCAGTTCCAGGCCGAGCGCCGGCGCTGCATCTGCTGGTCATAGGGCAGGTGGTCGAGGGCGCGAAAATACTCGCGCAGGTCCATCCCGGCCGAGAACGAGTCGCCGGCGCCGGTCAGCACCAGGACTTTTGCCTCGGGCTCGATCTCGAGCGTATCGAGAACACGGACCATCTCGTCGTTGAGGTCCGGACTCATCGCATTGCGCTTATCGGGCCGGTTGAGCGTGATCCAGGCGATGCCGTCGTCGAGTTCCGCCTTCACGCACGACCAGCTGCCGATCGCTTTTCCTTCACCCGTATGTCCGGCCATTGCATTTCTCCCTGTCATCCGCAGCCTGCCTGGCGCGATCCGGGACGCAGATTTACGCGTCTGGCGGCCGCAACGCCAGCGCTCGATTGGGTCGAATTTCCGTCGTGCTCATGAGGCGTCATGGGCTATCGGCGCCGGCCGACCGTTTCCACCCGCACGCCGGCCGCCTTGAGCTGTTCGACGGTCTGCTCCAGGTGGGCGCGGTCGCGGGTCTCGATTACGAGCCGGGCGAGCGCACCCTTGGCCGGCGTGTCGGTGAACACGCGCTGATGCACGACTTCGATGACATTGGCGCCGTTGGCAGCCAGAATCGCCGTCAGGCGCGCAAGCTGTCCGGGCCGGTCCGACAGGTCGACATCGAGCTCGGACAGCCTGCCTGCGCGTGCCATTTCCCGGGTCAGGACACTGGCCAGCAGCCGTGTGTCGATGTTGCCGCCGGCGAGCACGATCCCGACGTTCCGTCCGGCGAAGCGGGCCGGATCGGCGAGCATCGCCGCTAGTCCCGCTGCCCCGGCGCCTTCGACCACGGTCTTCTCGATCTCGATCAGTTGCGCCACTGCCCGCTCGAGCAGAACCTCGCTGACGAGAAGAATCTCGGACACCAGCGCTCTGATGATCTGCTCGGTCAGCACGCCCGGGGACTTGACGGCAATGCCTTCGGCCAGCGTTTCGCCGCGGCACGGCAGATCCTGCCCCGTCAGCTTGTTCAGCATCGAGGGATAAAGCTCGGCCTCCACCCCGACGACTTCGATCGCCGGCCGGATCGCTTTCGCAGCGACGGAGATGCCGGAGATCAGTCCGCCGCCGCCGATCGGCACCACCAGAACATCGAGATCGGGCACGTCCTCCAGCATCTCCAGCGCGATGGTGCCCTGCCCTGCGATCACCAGCGGGTCGTCATAGGGATGCACGGACGTCAGCCCCCGGCTTTGCCCCAGGTCGCGGGCAAAG
>JBFWYV010000197.1:0-9665 GCA_050186055.1 Hyphomicrobiaceae bacterium
CACCGCCCGATGTGATGCAACTGATAGGGGCCGACCGCATAGAACCCTTCCGGATTCTGCTTGTCGCCTTCCTTCAGCTTGGGTCCAAGCGTTCCCGCCCAATGGCAGATCGGATAGGTGGAGAAGTGAACGAACGCGTCCCCCTTTCTCATCCACACTTCGAGTTCGGATTCAGCCTTGAAGATGCGGATGAAGACCGGGTCGCCGAGTTTCACACCCGCCGCGCCGAGCCTTGCCTCGAACTGACCGAGGTTCGGTGTGTCCGGCAGCGGTAACGCGCCCTCTGCAAACGCGCGCTGGCGTTCCACGCGATCGGGCGCCACGTCGTCGAGCTCGATCGTGACTGCTTTCGCCTGTCCGACGATCATGCCGCAGACGATAAGCGATGCGAGCGCCAGCAAACGCAATAAACGATTTGCGGAAATAACCCGAGCCCCCATTAACTGCAGCCCTCACGCCCGACATCTTGCGGTCTGCGAACTTGCCCCTCGAGGACCCCTAACCCAGCCGCGCGGCCATGCCAACCCGCCGGCAGGATGCAATCACGGCTATCAACATTCCATAGCTCGGAGACTTGCGAAAGTGCACGGAAGCCACTCCGATCAGCCTGTGCAATCTATCCGTCCGCTTTGGAAGCTTGCGCGGACGTCATGCATCCCTCTGTGACGCCCTGCTCGCCTTCGCTCTCCGATTCAGCGGAGACCACCTGATAGCGGCCGCGGCACACAGTGACGCGTGGAGGAAGGCGCGATGTCTCGAAGGCATCATACGCGGGCTTGAGCTCGCTCCAGAACGTGGACCATTCGCTGCCCTCGCGCGCGCGGAGGTTCTCGTCGCTCATCCTGAACGGAAAGGCGTGGACGTGAATGCGCTTCTGACCCTGTCGCAACGCCGCAGTCACGAGCCCCCAGATCTCATCCACCACGGCATTGGTCATGGCATAGCAGCCCACCGACGAACAGCCGCCATGCACCATCAGGTACGAACCGGTGCGGCCGTGCGCCCGGTCGAATACGTTGGGAAATCCGAGATTGAACGAGCGATGCCAACGGCTGTGAGGATTGAGAGCCCGCTTGTCGACCGTATAGAACCCTTCGGGAGACTGTCCATCGCCCTCGATCAGTTTCGGACCCAACTGCCCCGACCAGCGGCAAACCGGATAAGTGGCAAAATGCACGAAGCGTCCTTCGTGCTTCAGCCAAAGCTCGAGTTCGAACTCACGTTTGAAAATGCGAATGAATACAGGCGCGCCGCTCTTCAGCCCCTTTGCTGCGAGCCGACCGTCGAGATCCTCGAGATTGGGCGTGCCGGGCAGCGTCCGGCCGAGCTTGGAAAGAGCAAGACGTTTGGCCCGCTCCGCCACGATGGCCCGGCGATCACGATCATAGGTGGCCCACCAGATGCCCGCGCCGATCAGACCGACCGCAATGAGCGCCAGCATTGCGGCGCTGAGCAAGGACAGACGATTGGACCTGAACAATCGCACCAGTACACCGCGCGCCTGATATCGGCGCTCTACTCGCCGGGATTACGCCCCCGACCTCCCACGCAGCAACCAATAAGGAGAGCGCTGAATAATAGCGCTTCCTTACCTGTCGAACCCGGTCAGACTGAGATTGCCGGGGCTGGCTCCAAGGCCCACTCCGGCATCCATTCCGACAACGCGGCTCGCGCCGGAGCGAGCCGGATCGATCATAACCGCACCGCCTGCAACGCGCACCTTCGGCCCTTGCGCAACGACATGCTCGGCCTGCTGGGTCCCTGCCAACGGTACGAACGGATCCGGCCTCAGGTGCCTCAGTCGCGGACAGTAGCCGTCCGGCTGCACCTTCACCGGCTGGACCGTTTCAGCATTGACGATATAGCGCCTCTCGCACACCAGCACCTGCGGCGGCCGCCGTGTCAACTCGAAGTAATCGTAACCTTCCTTCAGCGTGCGCCAGAATTTGTAGTGCGGGCTCGATTTATGCCGCGCCATGTTGGCTTCCGTCATTTTGAACGGGAAGGCATCGACCTGGAACGAGTCCTGTCCGCCGATGAAAGACTCGCGCGCAATGGCGTAGATCTCCTCCATCAGCGCATCGGTCATGGCATAGCAGCCGGCAGACTTGCACTTGCCATGGATCATCAGGAAGTTGCCGGTACGCCCGTTGGCTTTGTCGAATGCGTTCGGATAGCCGAGATTGAACGCCAGATGATATTTCGAATGCGGATTCATCTGGGACTTGGCAATCGTATAGAAGCCTTCAGGCGCCTGCCGGTCGCCCTGCTCGAACTTCGGCCCCAGATCGCCCGACCAGTTGCAGATCGGATAGGTCTTGAAATGATAGAAGCGGCCGTCCTCACGCTGCTTCCACAGCTCGAGCTCGGATTCTTCCTTGAAGAGGCGAATATAGATCGGGGAGGCGAGAACCATGCCCTTCTTGCCGAGGAGCATTATCGTCTCCTTCGACAGCGGACGCAGATAAGGCGGAAGCTCGATCTTGGCGCAGCCCGCCAGCACGGACGCCAGCACGCACGCGCCGACAATGAACCTAGCGAAACGCTTTGCCATCCCCCGAACGCCCGTCCTTCCAAAACGCAGTACCTGAACAGGTACTAGCGTTTGATTCGAAAACGTTAAGAACAGGTTAACCCTCTCAGCGAGCGGCATCCTTCGCTGCGCCGCGCCACCGTGTCAAGCGCCGTTAGACCGCATGAATACGGCTTGCCAAGGGCTCCCACGTTGCGCCCGGAAACTTTTGGACAACCATGTTCATCCACCATCCGGAAACCATGATCGCCCTATGCTCGCGGACAGAAGCTGCAGGAAACACACAGGAATTTCCCCAATGGGCTTGTCTCTGCGCGCCATCCGGGGTGGCGAGACGGAACTCCGCCAACTGGCGCGCCTGCCGGGCGCATTTGCTGCGCTCACGCTTGAGGGGCCTGCCGTGCTGGATCTTTCGACCTCGTGGCGCGTCCTGCACGGCCTGTTCACCGGCAGCGCCTGGGGTGGCGCCTCGCCCGCCAACCTTCTGCTGGCTGGCGGGCAGGAGCTGAACGCATGGGTCGGTGCCGGTCCGGCCCGGCTCGTCAACGCGTCCCAGACGGCGGCATTCGCAGGCTTCGTTTCGCCGCTGTGCCCTCATGCGCTTCGCCGCCAGGTCGACCCCCGCCGCGCGGCGCTGACACAATTCTACCAGGGCGACGACACCGACCGGCCCACGCGGGTGGAGCTATGCGCCGAGGTCGAGGACGCTCTGCCCCGACTGAGAGCGCATCTCAATGAGGCGGCCGCGCTGCGCCAAGCCCTGCTGATGTGGATGGTCTGACGGGTCCGTTCAGAGGCTTCGGCCGATCTCCAGAAACCGGTTGTGGCGCTGGCGGCGAACGGCCTGCTCGCTCCAGCCATCGAACTCGGCAAGCGCCTCCGCGATCGCATCGCCGACCGCATCCGCCGCCGTATGCGGCTCGCGGTGCGCACCCCCGATCGGCTCTGCCACGATGCTGTCGATGACCTTGAGTTGCAGGAGGTCCTGCGCCGTGATCCGCATATGGCTGGCTGCGTCCTTGTTGCGGGCCGCATCCTTCCAAAGGATCGACGCCGCAGCTTCCGGTGACGCCACGGTGTAAATTGCGTGCTCGAGCATAAGGATGCGGTTTGCGGTCGCGATCGCGACTGCACCGCCCGATCCGCCTTCTCCGATCACCGTCGCAATCAGCGGCACTCCGAGCGAAAGACAGCGGTCCGTCGAGCGCGCGATCGCCTCGGCCTGACCCCGCTCCTCGGCATCGATCCCCGGATAGGCGCCGGCCGTGTCGATCAGGCTGATCACCGGCATCGAGAACTTGTCCGCCAGATCCATCAGCCGGACGGCCTTGCGGTATCCCTCCGGCTTGGCCATGCCGAAATTATGGACCAGCCGGCTCTGTGTATCGGACCCCTTCTCGTGCCCCATCACGACCACCGGCCGGCCGCGGAACGACCCCATCCCGCCAATGATGGCTGCATCCTCCGCGAAGTAGCGGTCACCTGCCAGCGGCGTGAAGTCGTCGATCAGATGCGCGATGTAGTCCGCCGTATGCGGCCGGTTCGGATGCCGGGCCACCATCGTTTTCTGCCACGGCGTCAGCTTGGCATAGGTGTCGATCAACTGCTGATGGGCTTTCTCCTGCAGCTTGCCGATCTCTTCCTGAAGCGCCTCGGAGCTGTCCTGATCAATCAGGGCCGATAGCTCGGCGACCTTGCTCTCGAGGTCCGCAATCTGTTTTTCGAAGTCCAGATAGGTACGCACTTGGCGCCGGCCTTCCTAAGTCCTGTCCCGACCACCCGGCCCTGCCGGTGGTTGCGCCTACATTGCGCCCCGGCCGCGGCACCGATGACCTGCCAGCCGGACTGCCGCGCACACTCACCTTGCCGCGCAAGCGCTGTCAAGCTTCGCTTCCGTCAGTGCTAACCGGAGAAATCGGCTTCCGGATGCCTCAAGAGCATTTGACCAAGCGCAAGGATATGTAGAAGCTGCAGACGTTCAATCAACCCGCGTCTGCCGCCGGACGGGCATGCTCTTCCACGCGCTAAAGGACCCCGCACTTATGTACAAACATATATTACTCGCCACGGATGGCTCCGACCTCGCCCAACACGCCGTTGATCACGGCCTGCAGCTTGCCAAGAGCGTAGGCGCGCGCGCCACGATCATTACGGTTACGATGCCATGGAGCGCCGTCGCCTACGGGGATATGGCCGTGGCCGTACCTCCGGACGACTTCGACAAATCAATGGTTGAAGTTGCGACCAAAACGCTCTCCGCTGCCGCCGCGTCGGCCAAGCAGAAGAACGTGCCGTGCGAGACGATGCACGTGTCCGACCTCAATCCCTACCAGGCCATTCTCAAGGCCGCGGAAGACGGCGGATGCGACCTCATCGTCGTCGGTTCGCATGGCCGCAGCGGGATCTCGCGCCTGCTGCTCGGCAGTGAGACCGTGAAGATCCTGACCCACAGCAAGACCCCGGTCCTGGTCTGGCGCGAATAGGCGGCGCGCAACGGCCAGCCCAGCCAGCAGCATAAGGTCAGCCGATCGACCCGGACCCCGTCCGCGGCACCGGGTCATCGTCTGCCGACGATGGCATATCGGCCGGCTGGTCCTCCAATTGATCGGCCGCGGGCTCGGTCCGGGGATCGAGCCCGAAGACGGCGGGGGTGGTACGCGGCACGTAGACGAACGATTCGCTCTCGTCGACCGGCAGCTCGGGCCGCTGCATGAGCCTGACCAGCAGCACCAGCGCCACCGCGCCGTGCACCGCAGCCGTGTAGAGAAACAACGCGCCCGCTCCGAGACGGGCCATGACAAAGGCCGCTACCAGCGGGCCGATCACAGCCGCCCCCGAGAACGTCAGCAGAAGTCCGCTCGAAACTTCGACCGCGCGCTCACGCGGTACCAGATCGTTCGCGTGCGCAACCGACATCGTGTAGATCAGGAACGAGCACGAGCCGTAAAGCGCCGCCAGCGTCATGACGACGACCACGCCCGCTCCTGCGAACGCGAACAGCGCGATGCCGGCAAATGCGGCTCCCAGGGATGTCGCTATCAACGGCACCCGGCGCCCGATCCGATCCGACAACACACCGACGGGCCACTGCGCCAGGGCACCGGCAAGCACGGCAAACGTCAGCATCGTCGCGGTTTCGACGATGGTCAGCCCTGCCGCCTTCCCATAAAGCGGCGCCAGCGACCAGAACGCTGCATTGGCGAAGCCGGCACACAGGCACCCTACGACTGCTGCCGGCGAAACCGACAGCAGGTGTCCAAGCTGCAGGCGCGCGGCCACGGGCGGATTGGGAGCAATTGCGCCGGTCAGCGCAATGGGTACGGCGGCGAGCGAATACAGCACGGCAACAATTGAGAACAGTTGGAAACCCGACACCGGCGCCAGCGCGATCATCTGCATGCCAAGCGTAACGACTGTCAGGTTGATCAAGGTGTAGACTGCCAGAATGCGCCCGCGGGTATTGGCTTCCGCCGTGCTGGTGAGCCAGCTCTCGATGCTCATGAACAGACCGGCGAAGCACACGCCGTTGACGACCCGGAGCACGACCCAGGCCGAAGTGTCGATCCACAGGGCCTGAAGCAGCGGCGTTACCGTCGCAGTGGCGGTAAAAGCGACGAAGGCGCGGATATGGCCAACGCGGCCGATGACGCCAGGGCACACCAGGCAGCCGATCATCAGTCCCAGAAAATACGCTGAGCCAAGCAACCCGATCTGCAGACGGGAAAACTGCTCGTAGTCCGCCCGGAACGGCACCAGGACGCCGAACAGACCGTTTCCGGTCAGCAGGATCGCCGCCGACAGAAGCAGAGCGGTAATCGGCTTCAGAACACCCGTCATCCACGCAGCCTCGGATCAGCATTTCTGGTCGAGCGGAAAGGCCACGAAAGTCTCTCGTTCTACGATGTGTCCGACTTGTGCAAACGGTCCCGATTTTGGGAATTGAGTTTGGCGGCTATGCGTCCGCGGGCAGAAGCGGGCAGAAATTGGGACTATGGCTCGGCTCAACGCGATACGGCCAGGGGGGCCGCTGTTGCGCCAACGACCAATGCGGCCGCGACCGGTATAGGAGGCGCAGTCCAACCGCAAAGCGGCCAACAGCCTCAGCCACAGCGAGGCGGGAGGCATGGAGGAGGGCCATGACAAAGAGGCCGCCACCAGCGGTCCAATCGCAGCCGCTCCCGAGAACGTCAGCACTATCGCGGTGCGGGTTGCGGGCGTGGGATGACACGTCGCCGACGCCCGATGCATCGATGCCTCGATGAGCGCCCGCCACGCGATAGCTTCGGAACGGCTTAATTGATCGTCGTAAGGCCGCTTCCAAAGTCTCTGAAAAATTAAGTTGCTGTTGCCGAATCGCCGCCATCGGAACTGCCGTCCGGTGCTAATGGCTAACGAGTGGTTAATGTGTATGGAGGGCGTTGTTGTGTTGCGTAAGTTTGTTGCGTTAGTCGCAGTAGTCACAGCCAGCATGACCGGCGGCATCTCCGCAGTTTCAGCGGCTGATCTCGGTGGGGCGCGTTACGGCTCCCTGAAGGATGACCCCGTTTATGAGCGCAGGGCAACCTGGACAGGGTTCTATCTCGGCGCGCACGTGGGTTATTCTTGGGGCGGCGTAGACCACGCCCAGACCAACGGCGGCATGCCCTACGGTCCCTACAGCTATGATACCGACGGATTCCTCGGTGGTGCGACGCTGGGCTTCAACGTGCAGTACCAGAGCCTCGTAGCGGGTCTCGAAGCCGATCTCGGCTATATGGACACTTCGGGCGATGGCCGCATCCCCTCGTCGGTGCCGACTGCCTATCAGAAGATCTGGCTCGATGGCGGGTTCTACGCGCTGGCAGCAGCCCGCCTCGGCGTCGCGTTCGATCGCACCCTTATCTACGCCAAGGGTGGTCGGGCCTACCTCAACGGCGAGGCTGGCCAGCAAACCACGAACCCCGGCTATGTCACACACACGAGCGGTTCTCTCGATGGCTGGGCCTACGGCGGCGGCGTCGAGCACAAGGTGAGCGACAAGATGTCGATCAAGCTTGAGTACCTGCATTTTGATTTCGACACTGTCACGGGTGATCAGACCAGCGTCAGCGATCCGCCGATCGGGTACGTCTACACGAACAAGTCTGACGCTTCCGTCGATACCGTGAAGGTGGGAATCAACTTTCACTTCTGACCTATCCTCCCTCGTGGAGCCTGCCCCTGTCCCGGTCGCCGGACAGGGGCGACTCCGTGCGCAAAAGTCCAGGGGGCGGCGCGGAGGCGGGCCATCGCCTGCCTACCATCGCTATGGTGGCGTTGGCGGATATGCCGATCATTGCTGCCGCTCCAGGTGCCGTTCGACAATGACGGTTGCGCGCGGCAGCGACGGACGGTATGAACGCGTCAGGCTGGCCGATCGATGTTCCGATTGTCTGCGCCGCTGTAAGGCTGGATCATAAGTTATTGATCCACCGAGGAATTGCCGCAGTAGCTCAGGTGGTAGAGCAACGCATTCGTAATGCGTGGGTCGGGGGTTCGAGTCCCTTCTGCGGCACCATTGAAAACAAATGGTTTTCCCCGCTTCGCTCTCTAAGTGATGCGGTGCGTTGGGGGTGCAAATGAACCCCTGAATGCTTTTTTACGAGACCACACCCGAATTGATCGCGAAGTCGATCATGACCGGATGATGATCGCTCGCGCAGTTGGTCGCGGCCGAATGAACGACCTCGCCGCCCAGCGTGGTGATCCAGTCGTTGGCCAGAATATGATCGATCCGGATGCCCGAGCTTTTGTCGGAATTGATCAGGTCGGTCGGGATCGAGTAGCGACGCCCACGTTCCGGAACCGCATCTTTCAGTCCCAGGCGGGCCAGTTCGCGAAAGACCGCCTCCCCACTTTCAATGAACCGGCGAACGGCAGCTTCCGCTTCATTGGAGAAGCCGCGAAACGACTCCACCAACCGCCGTTCGTCGATGTCGTCTTCCGGGCTTATGCAGTTGAAGTCGCCGCAGAGGATGAGCGGACCCGCGACGCCTTGGACCAGCCGCACGAAATCCTGCGCCTTGTGGGCCGGCCGCCGCTGCGGATGCGGATGATACGTTGCCACCGTCAGCCGGCCCGCCGGCGTATCGATGACAGCAGCAAGCCCGCCACGGTCATCGATGCGCATTTCGTGCGAGTCGAGGATCGGATGACGGCTCAGGATGGCATTGCCCCAAGCCCCGTCATAGAGCGCCCCGACCTCGTACGGGTACGAGAACAGTCTGGCGTAATCGACCACCGTGCCCGCGAACGGACGGCAGAACAGAGCCTCGTTGAGCACGAGAACGTCGGGCGCGAGCCCCGCGACCACCGCCTGAACGGCATCGGCCCGCCGTCGATCGATCTCGACTGATACGTCACCCTCGACCCCGGCTGGACGCATACCTTCCCAAAGATTGTAAGAAAGCAGGCGTAGGGTCACCGACATCGCCGACAGCGCCGATCTCAATTGAAACGCTCTACACGCCTCATCGGCGTTCCATGTCGACACGGACCGCGATAGCGGCGCTCGCAATCACCGCCGGGTCGTTATTCTCCGGATCCGGCACATCCAATCCGCCCTTGACGGCCTTGACGCTCACGCGTCCCATCGGCAGCGACGCTTTCACTTTCTCGATGTCGACCCGCTCGGGCTTCTGCACGCCGATCGTGACCTCGACGTCGACCTGCGACCGGTCCACGTCAAGGGACCGCACGAACGACAGCGAGCTGTGATGCAGCGCATCCTGCACCGCACGCAGCGCAGCGGTCGTGTAGTCGGAACCGTGCAGATCGTTGCCGGAACCCAGCTCCAGAATAACACGTGTGTTGCTCATCGCGTTTCTCCTTACGCAACGTCAAGGCTGACGACCGCACAGGCATTGGCGATCAGCGTACTATCGGTCGAGGCGTCGTTGCGGATCTCCAGGCCGCCCTCGACCACCGTCACCGTCCCTTTCCCATAAGGCAGCACCGCGAGCACGGCATCCTTGTCCACCATTTCCGGGCGCGGCACACCGATGTGCACATCGATGATCATCGCATCGAGCGGCCGGCCCAGCGCCGGCGCAATCGAAAGCGAGTTGTGCCACAGCGCATCGCGAAGCGCCCTGCAGGCGGCCTTTGTCGGATC
>JBFWYV010000198.1:0-9647 GCA_050186055.1 Hyphomicrobiaceae bacterium
CAATTCTCATCGCGATGCTGGTCGAGCAGCCGCGCCTCGCGCTCCCCCAGCCTACGCGCCGCGTCGCGCACGGGCAGGTCGTTGACCAGCAGTTCATCCCGTTGCCAGTCCGAGAAGTCCACGACGATGGCTGCGTAAAGAGCGTCGGTGACGTAGTGAGACGAACGGGCGGGATCAGAGGTCGTCGCAGGGGCGGACATGGCGGTCTCTCGTGGCGAGGCAATGCCCGCATGATCGCCGGACAGGACGGCTGGCGCAACCGGTGCCGTGCCTTTAGCTGCATTCGCCGCCAGGCACGCCGGAGCACGCATCGCGGCGATCTCGGCCTGGCTGTGTTAATCGTACTGACAGCTTGCGCGGGTTTTCGATGTCTCTTGCCCTCAATTTCGGCCTGCTGTCGGCGTCATAGTGCGTGGCGGCGCCCGCCCGGTGTCCTGCGCCGGTAAGATGGAGACCTTGATGGCATACTCGAAGTCGATCGTTCTGGCCTGCGCAGCGGGATTGAGCGTACTTGCAGCACACAAGGCGCAGGCACAGCCGTTGGCCGAGAGCGCCGCAAGGCCGATCACGGTATCGGTGAACTACAACATCAACCTGCCATTGCGGCAGATGGATGCCGCAGCGCAAACGCGCGCCATGGAGTCGGGCCGCAAGATGCTGTACCGAATGGCGGTGAGCGAGTGTGCCGTCATGCTGCAGACGATCGCGACCAGATGCGCGCTGTCGAAGCTGAACGTGCAGAGCAACCTGTCACGCACGCAGTCGGCGCAAACGACGATCCGCCTTTCAGCAAGCGCGCAATATTCCGTCGGTCTCAAGCCCGGCAATTGACGTCGCGGCCCCGTGAGCAGGTGACGACTAACACCCGCGCCGTTCGTCGACAATCCGGCCTCGATCGTGCCCGGGGTCAGTAACGGGGTCTTGCAACGGACCCGGCTAAAGCGTCTTTGGACCTTGAATGCGACTTCGAGATCGACCCAGGCGTGGGTCGCATTTCAGATCCGACGCTTTAGCGCGAGCCCATGGCGTACCCGGCAGCGGATGGATCGTTGCGCGCCTCCTCCAGGAGCTGGCGCGCGCGCTCGCAATCGAGCTGCATCTGCGCCTTGAGCTCCTCCATGTCGCGGAACCGCTGGTCAGGCCGCACGAAGCCGATAAAGGACACCTCGATCTCCTGGCCGTAGATGTCTCCGTCGAAGTCGAACAGGAAGACCTCCAGCACCGGCGCGCCATTGTCGAATGTCGGCC
Source organism: Hyphomicrobiaceae bacterium (assembly GCA_050186055.1). Taxonomy (GTDB): domain Bacteria; phylum Pseudomonadota; class Alphaproteobacteria; order Rhizobiales; family Hyphomicrobiaceae; genus CAMDPA01. The sequence continues at coordinate 1,249 of JBFWYV010000198.1, forward strand.
TTTGACCGAAATAGGCTGCGCCGTCGATGTGCCTGCCGTCCACCACGACTTCGACCGCGAATATCCCATGGCCGAGCGCCGTGCCCGGCAGCAGCGTGATGTTCGCCGTCGGAAACCCCATGCCGGTGCCGCGCCTGGCGCCGCCGGTGACGAGTCCGTCGACGCGCCACCAATGTCCCAGCTCGTCGGCGGCGCCTCTGACATCGCCCGCGGACAGGCGCTCCCTGACGGCTGAGGAGGAGAACACCTCGCCGGCTTCCGCCACCGGTGCGATCACGGTGACTCCGAAGCTGCGCGCGGCTCCCAGTTCACGCATCGTATCCGGTGTGCCGGCCCGACCCTTCCCGAAGTAGAAATCGTAGCCGACCACGACATGACGTATCCCGAAGCCCTCGACCAGAATGCGGTCGGCGAAATCCGCCGGTGGAAGGTCCGCCAGCCGCTTGTCGAATGGGATCACCGCCACGAAGTCGAGCTTCAACGCCTCCAGAAGACGCAGCTTCTGCTCGATCGGCGTCAAGGTGAACAGCGGCTCATCGGGCTTGAAGTAGAGGCGAGGGTGGGGTTCGAACACCATCACGCCGGCCGGTGCGCCGATGCTTCTGGCGTGCTCGCGCAGTTGCATGAGAAGCGCCTGATGCCCCCGATGCACGCCGTCGAAGTTGCCGATGGCGAGGACGCTGCCGCGCAGCGCCTCGGGCACCGCATCGAATCCCTTGATGACCTTCATGTGCCGGCTGGTTCCACGTCATTCACCCGACGGCCACTATCGCGGACCGCCAGCGTTGACATAGCGGCGGCGAAAGCTTCCGTGAAGTCCCACGCAGCAAAGCTTGGCAGCGATGGCGGAATGCGGCCGTTGCGCTTGCAGGTTGCGTCAGCCGGTCGGCCGGGTCGGCACCATCAGCACCGCCTCGCCTTCGAGCACGGTCTTGTCGCCGACGGTGCACTGGCATTCGAAGCGAACGCGCCGCTTGGCCGGGATCATCTCGACGACCCGGACGCGGGCTGTGACCTGATCGCCGATCCGCACCGGCGCCCGGAAGTTCAACGTCTGCGAGACATAGATGGCTCCGGGCCCCGGCATTTGGGTTCCGAACACGGCGGAGATGTAGCTTGCGGTCAGCATGCCATGCGCAATCCGTCCCTTGAAGATCGTCCGGGCCGCGTAGGCATCATCCAGATGAACGGGGTTCTTGTCGCCCGTCACCTCGGCGAAGGTGCGGATATCGGCATCCGTCACGACCCGCTGGCAATCGGCTTCCATGCCGATCTCCAGATCCTCCAGGAAGTAGGTCTTGCGCTCCATGATGGTCATTGCGAGTTCCTTACTCCGGGCACCGCCTCGGTCGCGGCGCGTTGTAGATGTTGAGCATGGCTACGACCCCACTCGTTTGCGATGTCCTCCGGACGATTTGCGGTTCACGGTCTTCGCCCCCCGATGAACCAGAGCTGAATTGCTGCGCCTGACCCGCAAGCCACCGACTGTATCCATATCACCAGGGCCATCGTGGCAACTGTGCCGCGAGGAACCTGAAGCGCTTCACACTTCGCAGGAGCAGCATGAGAGCACCATGAAGGTCCTCGATTGCGCCACGGCGATGATCGCTTCTATTGAAACACAGTCAGTTGTCTTTCGTTTCAAGGCTGCCCCACTATACGGGCATCCCTCTTGATTCGCGCCGTCTGCGCTGCAACGCAACGATAGATTTTCGCGCCTGCAGTGATTGTGGCAGAATTGCATCATTTATCTTTCCGGCGAGCATCCGGCACCATCCCGGCAAACACCGCGCCAACGCCACCTCCACAGCACTTCAACTTTAACGCGACGGATGGACGCCCGAGAGATCTCGCTCGACACGCACCCGGATCGCACGAGCGCAGCCGCCGGCACGTTCCCTGCCGATTCCTGCAAGTTGGGCTTGACGGAACACCTGCCGAGCCCCCATAACCGCGCCACTTTGGGCGCGTAGCTCAGCGGTAGAGCACTACCTTGACATGGTAGGGGTCACAGGTTCGATCCCTGTCGCGCCCACCAGTTGCAGAGATCCCGTGGCCCGGATGTTGGCCGCGCGGGGTTGTTTTGTCGTTCCGGGTTGAGACAGCAATGGCTCGCCGGACCAGTTGAACGATCGGGCGAGAGATGAAAGTCAGGAACTCATTGAAGTCGCTGCGGAGCCGCCACCGCGACAATAGGCTGGTCCGCCGCAAGGGCCGGGTTTACGTGATCAACAAGACCCAGAAGCGGTTCAAGGCGCGCCAGCGTTAAGGCATCGAAGCCGGCCCATCGCAACGGTGGTGTACAGCCTCGCCTTCGACGTTGCCCGCCTTTGACGTCGACGGCCGCAGCACCTATCTTCACGGCCATGCGTATCAAAGCTGCTTTTAGCGCTGCAGCCGCCCTCGTCCTCGCCGGTACGGCGCCTGCGGCAAGCCCCGCGTTCAGCCAGTCAGGCACTCCGCATGGCGACAGCCAGCGGCAGGAACGAGGGCAGGCAGCGCCGGACCCGCGCAATAAAGACAACGGCAGATCCGGCTCTGCCCCGCAGGCAAAAGCACCGCAGCCCATTCCGAAGTCTCTGCGTCGTCCTGGCGGCAGCTCGATCCCCGAGGGCGGCAGCCGGCGGGCGGCTCTCTTGCGCGAGCTCTACGCTCATCTGGCGACAACCTCCGACGAGACCGTCGCCCAGCGGACGGCAAACGCGATCCAGCAGGTCTGGAAGTCGGGAGCCAGCGATACCGTAACCTTGCTGGTTGCCCGCGCGGCCAAGGCAATCGACGACGACAAGAAGCTCGCCTTCGAGTTGCTCGGCCGCGCAATCGACGTTCAGCCGGACTACACCGAGGTTTTCTACAATCGTGCCATGTTGAACTATGCCGACGGCAACCTGATCGCGGCGGCTGGAGATCTGCGGCGGGTGCTGGCCTTGGACGAAAACCATTTCAAGGCGCTCGAATCGCTCGGCCAGATCTTCAAGGAGACGTCCCGCAAGAAAGCTGCGCTGGAGGTTTTTCGCCAGCTCTACCTCGTCTATCCGCTGCATTCCGGCGCCAAGGGAGCCGTCGAGGAGCTGAGCCGGGAGGTCGAGGGCCAGCCCTCCTGAACCGCATCGGACCACGTCGTCGCCGCTCACCCCTTAACACAGCGCCCTGACCCGCCGCAGGCATAGCTTGTCCTGCGGATTCCCGCAGCCCGCCATCGACGCCCGGCATTGCCGCCTTGTCGGGGAATGCCGGGCCGCATATGCTCCCGTTCCGCACCGCCAAACGACTTCGCGCAACGGGAAGGCGCGGCCGGCAGTCCGTCACCCGTCCACCACACAACGCCGACAGGAGGAGATCCGCCGATGGCCGACCGTTACTTCAAGGAGAACGAGTGGTGGGTCTGTCCGTACAATGACGCACCGGACGTGAAGGCAGCGCGCAACCTGCCGGCCAAGGTCGAGATTCATGATGCCACACTGCGCGACGGCGAGCAGACGCCCGGCATCGTCATGGACGTCAGGGACAAGATCGAGATCGCCGAGAAGCTGGCCGAGGTCGGCATCGAGCGCATCGAGGCCGGTATGCCGGCGGTATCGGAGATGGACTTCGAGGCCATCCGGCAGATTTCCAGGCTTGGCCTGAAGTCCAGGATCTACAGCTTCGCCCGCGCCGTGAAGAGCGACATCGACAAGGCGCTGGAGTGCGGCTGTCACGGCGTCGTGGTCGAGGTGCCGATCGGCTACCCGAAGCTCAAGTACCAGTTCAAATGGACCTGGGAAGACGTGCTGAGGAAAAGCGTCGACGTCGTGAACTACGCCAAGCAGCGCGGGCTTCACGTCGTGTTCTTCCCCTACGACACCACGCGGGCGCGCGAGGAGGACCTCACCAACCTGCTCACCCGCATGATGCAGGATGCGCCGCCGGATTCCGTCGGCGTCGTCGACACCATGGGCTGCATTCTCCCCGACGCGATGAAGCACATGGTGCGCTGGGTCAACAAGCTGACCGGCCTGCCGGTCGAGGTCCACACCCACAACGATTTCGGCATGGCGGTCGCGACCGAGCTTGCCGGCGTCGAAGCTGGCGCGGTTTGCGTTCACTCCTGCGCCAACGGGCTTGGCGAGCGTACCGGCAACGCGGCTTTGGAAGAGCTGGCAGTCGCGCTGCACGTCCTCTACGGCTACGACAAGCAGTACAATCTGGCCAAGCTGCCCGAGCTGGGCGAGGTCGTCCGCCGCATCTCCGGCGTTCCGATTGCCGCCAACAAGCCGATCCTCGGCGCACGCAACTTCACCCGCGAGTCCGGCATCGGCGTCGACCTCGTCGTGCGCGAGCCGCTCGCCATGTTCGGCACGCATCCCAAACTCACGGGGCGCGAAGGCGACGTCGTGCTCGGCAAGAAAAGCGGCAAAGCCTCCATCACCTATACGCTGGAACGTCTCGGCATCGCGGAGCCGGACGATGCAGCCGTTGCCGAGATGCTCAAGCAGGTCAAGGACCTCGGCATCAGGAAGCGCGGCCTCGTCAGCGACGACGAGTTCCGGGGTATCGTGAAGGACGTCATGGGATCGGCTGGTCGGGCCGCGGCCGAATGAGGTGAGCCTTCACCCTGTGCGGCTCAACGCCAGCCTTGACACTTGGCCGGGGGAAATCTGCGGGGTGCCGCCTCGCAACTTCGCGATCAACGGCCCGCCCGCCCAATCCGGACTGGCAGGCCGTTCAGTGTCGGCTTGCCGGGGCGGCAATACCGTCCGGCAAACGCCAGCACGCCGTGCAAGCCTGGAAGGTGAAAGCGGCCGCCGCCGGTGCACAGCGTATCGGCGGCGATGGAACACGGCCGCTGGAGAGGAAGGGGAATGACGTCGATCGGAAAGGTTGCTGTCGTCGGCGCGGGGCAGGCAGGAAGCCAGGTGGCGGTCTCGCTGCGCGAGCAGGGCTTTGAGGGCGAGATTGAGATTTTCGGCGAGGAAGCGTGGCTGCCGTATCAGCGTCCGCCCCTGTCGAAGACCTACCTCAAGGAAGAAGCGGACCCGGACAAAGTCTACTTTCGGCCGCAGCGCTTCTATGACGACAAGAAGATCAGCATCCGGACCGGCGCGCGCGTCGCCTCGATCGACCGGGCCGCGCACACGCTGACGTTGGACTCAGGCGAAGTCCGGTCCTGGGACCGGCTGGTCCTGACCACCGGCGTGACCAACCGCAGGCTGACGGTCCCCAGCGCCGACCTTGCCGGCGTCGTGACCCTGCGCGGGCTGGACGATGCGCACCAGATCCGCACCTTGCTGAGATCGACGCGCCGCCTTGCCATCGTCGGCGGCGGCGTCATCGGCCTGGAGATGTCCGGGTTGGCCCGCAGCCTCGGCATCGACGTGGACATCTTCGAGCTGGGCGATCGGCTTGCGGCCCGCGTCGGAAGCGCGGCATTGTCGGCGTATTTCCTGCACTTCCATCGCGGACTGGGTGCCAACGTCCACCTTTCGACCACGGTCTCGGCGATCGACGGCGCAGACGGCAAGGTCACCGGCGTCGTGCTCGGCGACGGCAGCAGAGTGCCCGCCGACCAGGTGCTGGTATCGATCGGCGTCGTCCCCAACACGGCGCTGGCTCAGGCCGCCGGACTCGATGTCGAGGACGGCATCCTCGTCGACCGGCATATGCGGACCTCCGATCAATCGATCTATGCGGCGGGCGATTGCACGCGCTTTGCGCCGCCGTTCGGGTGCCCGGAATCGCTGCGCCTGGAATCGGTTCAGAACGCGATCGATCAGGCACGCACTATCGCCGACAACATCCTGGGTCGCGACAAGCCGTACGAAGCGCTGCCTTGGTTCTGGAGCGACCAGGGAACGCTCAAGCTACAGATCGCCGGATGCACCATCGGCCACGACAAGACGGTAGCCAAGACCGATCCATCCAGCGGCGCGATGACGGTCTACTGTTTCGCCGGCGACGACCTGATCGGCGTCGAATGCATCAACCGGCCGGCTGATTTCGTCTCCGCACGCCGCATCCTCGGGGCAAGAAAGAAGGTCACGCCGGGCGATGTCGAACGCCCCGATTTCGACATTCGCGCCATGGCGCGCTGAACCGAGGCGGCGCGATACGTCACGCCGTATGCCTGCCGCCCGCGCGCTGAGGCTCTGCGTCCTCGAGTCCGGGATCATCGGGCGGGCGCGGCGCCACGAAGATCCGGGCCTCCTCGACGCGACGCGCGCGTGCGTTGGACGTTGCCTGGACGGCGCTGATATTGGCCGCCGTCTCGGCGGCAGAACCGTTGGCAACGGCTGAGACCGTCGCAGTTGCCGGCTTCGCTTCCCCGCCGATCGCTTCGGCCGCGACCGTTGGCGGCGGCACCGGTGATTTCGATGCCGGCGCGGCGGCTGCCGCGTGCACCACCGCATCTGAACCATTGGCCTGACGGTCACCCGTCGATTGATGCCCAGCTTCGACGTGCGCATTCGGCGACTTGTCGACTGCACTCTCTGGCGAGGTCGTCACGGTCCTTGCCGCGGCTGTCACCGGCTCGGCCGTGACGGTCGCCGCCTCCGCCTCCAGTATCGGATGATCCCGCGCCGTCAGCTTGACCAGTTCGTCCAGCTTTTGCGTGAGCGCAGCCGCCCCCTCCTTGTCCAGCGCTTCGACCGGAACGCGCCACTGGAACGCATCGAGTGCGCCGGTGACGGGCGAGACCGGAGCCCATTTGTCGGAGATCACGCCGTCCGCAGTCCAGGCCGGATCGCGCGGCGCGTGTACGGCCCGCGCGAGCCATTCACGGACGCGGCCCCTGTCGCCGAACTCCTCGGCTTCGACGCGCGCCATCAGCGTGCAGACGCGCTGCGTCTGCCGTTCGCCCTCGAGCGGTTCGAGCATGCGCCTGGCCGTGACGAAGTCTCGCGCGTCGATGGCGGCTGAAGCGATGGCGACCGGCGATTCGATCGAGTGCTGATTGACTTGTGCCAGCCGCCTCACGCGTTCGAGCCGGTCGCGCGGGCTGTCGCCGGTGCGCGCGAAGGCATAGGCGGTGGCAAGGTCCGGATGCGCGGCCAGCCGCCATGTGCGCTCGATAACGCGGGCGGCGCGCTTGGTATTGCCCTTGCCGGCGAGAATCCGGCCGGCGATGGCTGCGGCGGGAATCAGCTCGTGCGCGAGATGATGCGCCTCCAGCGCGAGCTGCAGGGCTTGCTCCGGATTGCTGTCCTCCAGCATCTGCGCGCGGGCCGTGAGAAGGACGGCGCGGCGGCGTTCGATCGCCGACTTCTCATGCTGGTGGTACTTGCGTGCGATATCGAGGGTCCGCAGCGCGCCCTCCCAGTCGTGGTCCTTGCATTGCAGCTCAAACAGTGCATCGACGGGCCAGCCGAGCTTCGGATTGAGACGCAGCGCACGCTCGGCGAACTGACGCTGGGCTTCCGTCTCCCCTTCGCGCTCAGCCTCCAGGAACAGCCCGCGCAACCCCAGTTGTTCCGTCTCGGGCGAGCCCAGCATCGCTTCGAAGATGCGGCGCGAGGTGTAGCTGTCGCCCGACAATTGCGCCGCCTGCGCACGCAGCAGGTGGGTCAAGGGTTCGTTGGGCAGCGTCTTCCTGGCCTGCAGGGCATAGCGGCTGGCCAGCGCCCGGTCGCCGGCGCCGATCGCGATCATGCCGGCGGACAGCGCTTCGAGACCGCGCATCTGGCGCCGCCGGCTGAAGATGGCCCCGATCGAGGCCGGGCTGCGCCAGAGCTGGACCAGAATGGACCACGCAAGAATTGAAAGTCCGATCACCAGCGCGAGGATGCACACACCCTCGAACACCGTGGTCGTGATCTCGTATCCCTGCCAGTTGATCAGGATGCTGCCAGGCCGGTCCGCAAGCCACGACAGCGGCATGACGACGGCTGCAAGCGCAAAGCAGAACAGGACAAGCCGCAGCATGATCAGCCTTTCTTCCCACCGCCTGAGCCCGCACCGAGAGACTGTTTGAGATCGTCCTCGATACGCGCCATGGCGCGCTCGACAGCCGCCCGTGCTCCGATCTTGTCAAGCCACCCACGCGCCGGCTGGGCAGCCTTCGGTGACAGCTTCGCCGCTTCGATCAGCACGTCGCCCAGTCGCTCCGACTTCAGACTCTTTTCCATCCGCGCTACGATGGCTTCCGCGCTGTTGTCGTCCGCAGGCGCATCGACCCGGCGCACCTTGACGATCGACTTGGCGCCAGCCAGGAGGCGATCGGTCCAGCTTGCATCCTTGGTCTGCGAGTCGGCATCGATGATCGCATTCGCAGTATTGTGGAACTCGCGGGTCAATTCAACCGTACTCGGAACGCCGCTATTCTTGTAGCGCTCGAGCGCAGACAGGTCGAGTTTGCTGCCGGCAACGTTCGACAACTCGGCGAGGTCGGCCGCGAACGGCGTCCCGCGTGCTACCGCCCGCTG
>JBFWYV010000199.1:0-9602 GCA_050186055.1 Hyphomicrobiaceae bacterium
GCGTCTTGTTCTCAGCCTCGAATTCTTTCAGCTTCTCCTGGAATTTCTTGAAGATGCGCTGAAGGTAGGTCATCGCGCGGTCGACATCCTGCTCGGTCGGCAGCTCAAGCTTGCGTTCGCCTGAACCCGGTCGCTTGCCGTCGAGAGCCATGTCCTCGAGCTTGCGGATATCGTCCTTCAGCCGGTGGGTCTCGGCGCGCAGCTTGTCGACCTCGGCATTAAGTGCGCGGCTGTGGTCGGCCATGGGCTCGCACGCCCATTTGTCGGCCGCACGCTGGCACAGGGACATCTGTCCCGTCTGGGTATCGAGCCGGACGAAGCCGCCGCCTTGGGCCGGGCTCATGGTGTAGCGGCCGGACTCTGCCATTGCCGGCGGTGTGCCTGTGGCAATGAGGACTAGCGCGGCTGGCACGTGCAACTGCTTCAGGATGCTGTTCTGCATATCGAAGTCACCTCTTACTCGGGAATATAAGCCTGGGAGGTGGCGGACCAAGGGCGGGATCAGCTCCGCTTGATATCGTCTGCTGCAACGACACGTCCCAGGGGCTCGATGCCCGATTATTGCGCCTACATGACGATGCCAGCGCAGCGGCGGCGTGCAACGCTGCATTTCTTGTGGTTTTCAAGTATTTAACTGATCGTTTACTGGGCACAGCGACCTTTCCACAAAGAGAATTTCGATTCGCTCCGCGTGAACTGTGGACTGCCGCCGCCCGGGCGTGAGTTGGATAGGTTGAACCAAACCGAATCGGTTTCCTATTCGCAGTGTGCCTTCGGTCCGCGGATCCCATTCTGCTCTCGGGCTCGAGGATACGAGAAAGATGTCGACGACGAACGACTCTGGCGCCGCCCGGGCCACGTGGGAGGATGCCGGGTGCCGTAGCGCCGGGCTTACCTGTGGAGCCCAAGATCTCAAGCTTTTACTGAATCGCATTGCGGACCAGATTGTGGATGCGGATCGCCGTCATAGTGCAGCGCTCAGCCAGATGCAGGAGCGTCTCGGCGTGTTTGGGGGCTTCGCGCAAGGCATGCGCGAGCAAATACCGGTAGGGTTATCGCCGCAGCTCCAGAGGATCGAAGCCTGTATGGCGAATCTGTCTGAAAAACTGGGGGAATCCGAGGCCTGTTCCCTCAATCGCGCAAACGACAGCCAGCGCCCGTCGGCGCAGGCCCAGGCCGGCAATCTTTCCGCGAAGCCTCCCGCCGCCATTCGGGAGGTGCATTCGGCCGACGGAGTCGGGTCGCTGACGCGGCGGGATGAGGCCGGGCGGCACGGATGCGGCCACGAAATCGACCGGTTCGATGTCGTGACCTACGACGATGACCCTTGGGATAGTGAATCCGCGGAGGCGCTGACGAAAGTCTATGAGGACACCGATGCGAGCCTCCGCAATGCCTGTCAGCCGTCGGTGAAAGAGCCGGCCTGGCCGCCGTCCTCATGGAAGGAATTCAAGGGTGCGGCCGGCGATGAGCAAGGCTCGCCTGTGGCTGCTGGAACGGCAAGTCAGGATCACCACTCTGGCGGTCATGTCGGGCGGGATGACGGAAACGGCTTCGGGCACGATCGGGATTGGCTGGAGCAGAGGTTTGCCGACATCGCGGCCCGCCTCGATCGATCGCTCGGCGGTGCGCGGGCAAATGGAGCGGTGGACGAACTGGGCCTGAGATTCGCGAAGCTCGAGGACAGTCTGAGGGAGGTGATGGCGGCGGCCGCGACGCGGGCCGACGTCAGCGTGCTCCGAACCATCGAGCTTCAGGTCGAGGATCTGGCAAATCAAATCGAGGCTGTGCAATCGCACTTCTCGCGGCTCGACGGAATAGAGCAGGACCTGCGCACGCTGGCGGACCGGGTCAGCGATGAGAAACTCGCGAGGCTGTTGGAGCGCATCGCGTCGAGAACGCCGGATGCCAACGGCGTTGCCGACGTCGTCGCGAATCGCGTCGCCGAGCAGATGCCGCGGCTTGAGGCTGCCCTGCAGTCGATCGCGGAGCGCGTCTCGGACAAGAACTTCGGAGAGCTGATCGATCAGCTCAAGGCCAAACAGCCGAGCCCCGACGATGTCGCGCGGCATGTGGCGGAACGGCTGGCGCCGCAGTTCGGGCGTGATCAGGGGGGGGACCCGGCAGCTCATTCCGACCGACTCGATGAGCTCAGGTCACTGATCGACGAGTTCGTCAACGAGCGGCGGCACGGCGATGAGCAGACCAATACCATGCTCGACACCATGCAGCAGGCCATGATCCGGCTGCTCGACCGGATGGATGCGCTGGAGCTGACCCAGCCTGTCAGGGCGGAAGATCATCCCTACGCTCAGTTCGATGACGATTTGCACAGCGCTGGCGAGGGCGTCGAGGACCTGACTTACGGGGCGCGCAGTCACGGGGCTGATCGGCTTTATGACATGGATCTGGACCATGCGTTCGGCCGCGAAACGGAACTGCCGGCGGCAAACCCGTCGCCACGTGACGAGATCGGGACATCGGAGCCCAAGCTCGCCGGGTCGCAGGTGCCTGACCCTACCGATGAGGCGAGCGATCCGCTGGTGCCAGTCGCAGATAGTCTGCGGAACCGTGAAGAGTTCATTGCGTCCGCGAGACGGGCCGCCCGCCGGGCGGCTGCCGGGGCTCATCAGGATACGGAGCGGAAGACCGGGCCGGAAACCGAAGCTCTGTCGCAGGCCGGCCTCGATAGCTTCGGGGGAAGCGCGAGCAAGAAGCAGAAGAGCAAGCTGGTCGGGCTGTCGGGTTCCAGGTCGAGGTTGTCGGTTGCGCTTTGGTGCCTGATCGCCGTCGGAGCCGGGTTTGCAGCGGTCAAATCTTCATCATTGCTCGGGGGCGGAGGGACGGGCCAAGCCGAGCCGGCTATTCATGCGCCGGCGGGCATATCCGATACACTGAAGGGCAGCGGTGGCGAGCCGCTCGACAATGGCGGCGGCAGCGGGAGCGGAAAGACTCGGTTCAAAGATGCCGACGACGAAATCAGGAACAAGTCCGGTAAGGTCGTGCCCACGCCGCCGCCGGGGCAGACCAAGTTCGCGCTCGGCTCGGTCAGGGGCACCGGCGAACTGCCGCCGATCAGCGGGGCCGCCGCACTTGCCGCGGTGAACTCCGGCGGCGGCGCAGCCGAGGCCTTGTTCACCGGAAACAGCACAGGTCAAGGCGTGGTATCGCGCACGGCATTGACGCCGTCCCCCGGGCCGCAAACCGGCCGTGCGGATGCCGATGTGAGCCTTCCGCCAGCGATGATCGGCCCTTACTCGCTGCGTACTGCGGCAGCCAACGGCAATCCGTCCGCGCAGTTCGAGGTCGGCGCCCGATTTGCCGAAGGCAAGGGCGTGCAGCAGAATCTGGCGGAAGCGGTAGCCTGGTATCAACGTTCTGCCTCGAAGGGATTCGCGCCTGCGCAATACAGGTTGGGGAGCATGTATGAGCGTGGACTTGGCGTGAAGGCGGACATCGAGCGGGCCAAGATCTGGTACCAGCGATCGGCCGAGAAGGGCGTCGTCAAAGCGATGCACAATCTCGCGGTGCTCAATGCCGGCCGGGACGGGGCACCCACCAACTACGAGGTCGCCGCGCGCTGGTTCAAGGAAGCCTCGGCTTACGGCCTGACCGACAGCCAGTTCAATCTGGCGACGATGTATGCCACCGGGCTTGGTATCACCGAGGATGCAGGGGAGGCATACAAATGGTTTTCCATTGCCGCCCGGGCTGGAGACGACGAGGCATCCAAGCGGCGTGATGGATTGCGTGGAAAGTTCTCCAGGTCGCAGCTTCGGTCGCTCGATGCGGAGGTCGAGAGCTGGCGGCCGAAAATTCCGGATTCTGGGGTGAACGATATGCGGCTCGCGGGAGAGTCCTGGAAACGTGCAGCCCAATAGATGCAGCGTTCATATCGGCTGAATGATTGGCCGTCCGTTATCCTGCGGGGGCCATTGTGCCTAAGCCGGCGTTTGTGCCGGCCCGCGCCAAGATCCCCAGGCGCGCCTTTTTGCAGTCTATGCTGCGGTGCTGTCCTGTTCTAAAGTTCCCGGCACGCGAGCGTATGGGTTCAGGTTGTCCTGACGGTGAATTCGGCGGGATCCTTCCTCGCTCGGGAGCATTTGAGGCGATTGCCACAGGTGCATGAGATGCTGCCGAACCTGGGGCACCACACGCGAAGCAATGCGGAATTCAATCCCAGATCGCCCGTCGGTTGGTCAATCGCGGCCGGTTTGCGCGTCGCGTCTGCGGGCAATGAGGTACGCTGCGAGGCTCGGGCCGGCAGCCCTGCGCATGTTCGCACTCGCACTGATTGCGGCGATCGTGGCGCTGGCGTCACCTCGCCATGCCGTCGCCCAGGTGGCGCCGGTGGCGAGGCAGGATTTCCGTGAGACGGTGCAGGCGGACGTGTCGACCCGCAGCGTGGCCGTCACATCCGGTTTCAGCGGCACTGAGATCGTTGTCTTCGGAGCAGTCGACAACAGCCGGCAGCCGAGCGCGGAGTCGGGCTATTACGATATCGTGATCGTCGTCGAAGGAACGCCGACGGAGCTTGTCGCCCGCAAAAAGAGCCGTGTCGCCGGGGTCTGGCTCAACACGTCCTCGATCACGTTCGAGAGCGTTCCCAGCTACTACGCTATCGTCTCGACCCGCCCGCTCGACGAGGTCGCCGATCCGCTGGTGCTGCGAGAGAACGATATCGGCTTCGAGTATGTGCGCATGAAGCCGGTCAGCGGCTGGCAGACGGGGCTGACCACGGGCGACCTGGAGGATTTCAAGACCTCGGTCATCCGCCTGAAGCAGCAGGAAGGGCTTTATCTCGAGCAGCCGCTGGGCGTCGCCTTCATCGGGCGCAGCTTGTTTCGGGCGTCGATCAGGCTGCCCGCCAATGTGCCGGTAGGGCCGCTGGTGGCCCGGGTCCATCTGTTCCGGGAAGGGCGCCTGCTTCACACGTTCCGTGCGCGCGTGAACCTTCGGCGCGAAGGCGTCGAGCGGCTTCTTTATTCGTTCGCGTTCACGTATCCGCTGATCTACGGACTGGTGACGGTCATGCTGTCGGTTGGGGCGGGGCTGGCGGCAACGGAACTGTTCAAGCGAGCGACCGGACGGTAATGCACTGGCGGACTCGCACCGGGGCCGCTGCTCCGGGCAGAATTGGCTGAATTGCCGCCATCTCACAGAAAAACTCGATCGGCGCTCATCGACAGTATCGGCTTGCCATGTTCCGCGTCTAATCTCCTCACCGACTCGCTGGCGCGGCGTGGGCTACGGTGAGCGTGAGAGGATGGCCGCAGAGGCCGGGATACCGACGTGGAACGCTACACCAACAAGCCGGCCAAGAGCGAAGCGGACATGAGGATCGCGCCTGATCCGTTCGCCGCGGTGCTGCCGGCGCTTGCCGCCCTGGGCGCCATCGCTTCGATCGCGGCAATCAACTGGGTTGCACAGGAGCGTACGAGCGAGCGTGCGCGTGCGAAACGCAAGGCGGCAATGGCGTTGCGGGATCTGGAAAGCTGCTGCCTTGGCTTGCGGGAGATCTTCCGGCGATTCCAGCGCTCGCCGAAGCTGTTCGCCGGCGCGGGAGCCCAGGCCGCATCACCCATGAAGTTCGGGGTGATCGGCAGCCGGGTCGATGCCGACGACGCGCGGAGCTACCAGCAACTGGTCAATGATGTCGCAAGCATGCTCGTGCTCGCGGCCCACAATAGCTACGAAGCGATGTCGGCCATCGAGGACGGCGAGATCGAGGCGCCGGAGGAGGTGTTCTATCTGTTCGCCGAGCAGCAGGACAAGCTCAACAAGCTCATCGCTTCCCGCGCAACATTGAAGGCGACGGTCGACGGCGGGCTGGAGATCGCCACGGCGCTCACCGCCCACGTCCGCGAGCTGAAGAAGTACAAAGTCGAATAGGTTGGATTTCCTGCCGGTATGCTCAGCAGTTGCGCCCGGGCGCTGCTTTCGGCTGCACACTGTGGCGGTGCATCGCTGCGGCTTATGCTCGGCCGGCGTTGACAGGGGCGCGCTGGCCGCTATTCAGATCATCGGAACCCACTTCAATCCCGCTCGCGAGGATAGCCACAGATGGTCCAGCTCACGCTGCCCAGGAACTCCAAGATCAAGCGCGGCAAAACCTGGAACAAGCCGGAGGGCAAAGGCAACTGGCGCGAATTCCGCGTCTATCGGTGGAACCCCGATGACGATGCCAACCCTCGCGTCGACCGCTATCACGTCAATCTCGAGCATTGCGGGCCGATGGTGCTGGATGCCCTCATCAAGATCAAAAACGAGATCGACCCGACGCTGACATTCCGGCGTTCCTGCCGCGAAGGCATCTGCGGCTCGTGCGCGATGAATATCGGCGGCACCAACAAGCTGGCCTGTCTCACGGCGATCGAGGATGTTTCAGGGGCGGTCGCCGTCTATCCGCTGCCTCACATGGAGGTCGTCAAGGACTTGGTGCCGGATATGACGAACTTCTATGCGCAACACAGGTCGATCGAGCCGTGGCTGCAGACGTCAACGCCGACGCCACCGAAGGAATGGCGGCAGTCGCATCCGGACCGGCAGAAGCTCGACGGGCTGTATGAGTGCATCCTGTGTGCCTGCTGCTCCGCGTCCTGCCCGAGCTACTGGTGGAATTCGGACCGCTATCTGGGACCGGCAGCGCTCCTGCAGGCCTATCGCTGGGTCATCGACAGTCGCGACGAGGCGACGGGCGACCGGCTCGACAACCTCGAGGATCCGTTCCGGCTCTACAGGTGTCACACCATTCTCAATTGCACAAAGGCCTGCCCGAAGGGCTTGAACCCGGCCAAGGCAATCGCGGAGCTGAAAAAGCTGATGGTGGAGCGGCGGGTATAGCCGCGGGCTGATTCGGCGACTGCAACCGACGGGCGCCGCCGAGTCTTGCAGCCTCACGCCGGAAAACTGCATTCTCCAAGTAAAAAGTCGGCTCCAAATAAAAAGCCGGGAGCCGCGATCGCAAGCTCCCGGTCTTTAACTGCGAGAGGAGTTGGCGCCACCGCCTGCCCAGCGGGCGGCGCCTCTTCCTTTCACTTCGCCTTGCGGGCCGCCTTGCGAGCCGCGGGCTTCCGCGCAGGCGCCTTGCGGGCCGTGGTCTTGCGGACCGACGACTTGCGGGCCGGGGCCTTGCGGCCAGCGGACTTGCGAGCGGCGGGCTTCTTGGCTGCAGACTTGCGAGCCGGGGCCTTCTTGGTGACTTTCTTCACAGCAGCTTTAGCCATTTCAGTCTCTCCTATTTTTGGTCCAGTGTGCGAATCATCTCGCGCACATGCAGATCATGTGCAGAATCAATCGATTTATTGACAGTCAAAAACGAAGTCCACTTCATTTTTCTGCGCGTTTCGGGTGTATGTGTTGCGAGAAATCATCAAATTCGTTTACAAACAATGACTTTGCAGCCGAAACGAGAGTCGGAAAATGAACTGACACCTGCAAGTGCGCGTTGCGATTCAATCGAATCCCACTGACGCGCAGATCAGCATCCGACACCCAAGCGTTTCATGCGTGCTCGAATTTCTTTTCCCAAGAACGGTTTTGGATTGCCGGTTTCATTCACGGCGAAAGAATCAGCGTAACGATCAGGCAGCGCGTGCGATCCTGCTTTGGATGTCGAGCACGGCGAGCATGAAGCCGACGCGATCATCCATTTCCTCCGCCAAAACGGAAAAATAGTCGGCATCTACCGGAATGATCTCTCCGATGACTTCGCCGGGCTCGTATTTCAACTCGGCATCGTACTTTCGGGCAATGGCCTGCATTTTCCGGTTTTCTGCAAGACAGCTCATATAAAGGCGGCCGACACCCCGATTGCGGGCCGAGCGGATAACGCGACCCATCAGTTCGGTGCCGATGCCGCGATCCTGATGCGTCCGTTCGACGGAGAATGCGGCTTCGGCCTCCTGCCTCCAGGTATCTCCCAGTCTCCGGAACTCGGCTGCGGCGTGCACCTCGTTGTCCTCGATGTAGGCAAAAACAATGGTGCCTATGTCGCCAATTCCGCCAGCGTAGTCTTCGATGAAGCCGTCCGACACGCCATGCGCAAACCGCAGGCGGCGGCTTTCCTTGTCCAGTCTGAGCAGGTGATCGCGGAATCGTTCGCCTTCAGACGGCCACAGCTTTCTTATCCGCCCGAAGGCGGGGACAATGGTGCTCATGATTTCCCTTTCCTTATGTCGCCGGATATCGCGGGACGTTTTCGTCTCTCGCATCACGAGCTGCTGGCTGAGGCAGTTCTAGCGCAGCAGTTCATGTCCGGGCCGGCTCTCCAGTTATAGGATCTCGTTGTGCGGCGCACAATGGCGTATGCTTCTTGTCGGCGAACAATGCGGCGCGAGTGCAGCACTTGACCACCAGCGGCTGTTCGCGTTAGCCGGGCGCGATGCCGAAAACCTCGCTGCCGAGCTACCGTGAGCTGGTCCAATCCGGGCAACTGGAAGCCGACCCTGCGCAGCTTGCCGCAGCGAGAGCGCTGCGCCAGGTGGCGCGCGACGTGAGGACCTGGAAGCCAGGCGGGTCGCGCCTGACGTCGCTGATCTGGCCGAAGCGCAGCGCTACGCCGAAGGGACTTTACATCTACGGTCCGGTCGGAAGCGGCAAGTCGATGCTGATGGACCTGTTCTTCAGGCGGATCACGTTCGAGCCGCGCCACCGCTATCATTTCCATGAGTTCATGTCGTTGATGCACGACCGGATCGCGCAAGCCCGGAAGTCGGTCGACGGCGATCCGATCCCGGAGGTGGGCCGGCAGTTCACGGCCGAGGCGCGACTGGTGTGCTTTGACGAGCTTCACGTCACCGACATCGCCGACGCCATGATGCTGGGCCGCCTGTTCAAGGCAATGTTCGAGGAAGGCGTGGTCATCGTGGCGACCTCGAACGTGCCGCCGGAAGGGCTTTATGCGAACGGGCTCAACCGGGCACTGTTCGTACCCTTCATCGAAATGCTGCAGGCGCGCATGAACGTGCTGGAGCTGGCCGCAGCCAAGGATTTCAGGCTCGCGAAGCTTGCCGGCCATGAACTTTATTTCTCGCCTGCCGATCGCGAGGCTGAAATCAAGATGCGGAAGGTTTTCGAGCGGCTGACAGGGGGGCCGCGCGGCAAGCCGGACGCGATCGAGCTGAAGGGCCGCAAGATCGACGTGCCCGAGGCGGCCGAGGGGGTGGCCCGCTTCGGTTTCGCCGATCTCTGTGCCAGGCCGCTCGGCGCGCTGGACTATCTGGCCATCGCGCACCGCTATCATACGGTGATGCTGTCCGGGGTTCCGAAGCTCGATCCAAAGCGAAAGGACGAGGCGCGGCGGTTCGTGAACCTGATCGATACCCTGTATGATGCGGGCGTCTGTCTGATTGTCTCTGCCGATGCGGAGCCGCACGAACTCTATCCCGAGGGCGATGTGGTGTTTCTGTTCGAGCGCACCGCGAGCCGGCTGACCGAGATGCGCAGCGCGGAGTACCTGCAAGGCCGAAAATGGCGGGGCGAGCACGTCGGCACCGGCGAGGTCGCTTGACGCCCGCAGAACCACGGGGCCGCGTCTCTTATTACAGGTCCGATCGAGCCGTATCTCCCGCTTGCTTCCCGCTGCACCGGTGTGCCGTCTT
>JBFWYV010000200.1:0-9598 GCA_050186055.1 Hyphomicrobiaceae bacterium
CATGGTGCTGCAGCGCGTGATACAGGCGCCGCGAACCATCGTCTGGAACACGTGGATGAACCCCGAGACGCTGCCACAATGGTGGGGGCCGGACGGGTTTTCCTGCCGGACGAAGCGGATCGACCTGCGAACGGGCGGCGAATGGGTGTTCGACATGATCGGACCGGATGGCACGGTATACCCGAACCACCATCTCTATGCCGAGGTCCGGCCCGAGGAGCGGATCGCCTATACGCTGCTATGGGGCGAGAACGGGCCCAAGCATGCCGACGCCTGGGCCTCGTTCGAGGATCAGGACGGGGCGACCAAGGTGACGCTGGGCATGGTGTTCAGCACAGAGGCGGCGTTTCAGGAGGCGATGGGATTCGGCGCGGTCGAACTGGGCCTGCAGACACTGGGAAAACTGGAACGCTTCATCAAATCGCGAAGGGATGCTGCGGCTGAGCAGCCGATCTCGGGGACCGGTTGAAAAGGCCATAAGCGTAGACGCAGGTCTCCGCATTTAGTGGCGTGTCTTGCCGCGCATCTTTGACTGAAGATGGGGTACGAAATCGCTGAGCAAGGCCGGCTCGTTGCTGCCTTTCTGAAGCACAAGATGAACATCGAGCTGCGGGGCATACGGCTCGGTCTCGATAAGAGCCAACCTTCCCTGCTCCACGTCGCGGCCAACGACGCTCAACAAGGTGCAAGCGATTCCCAGACCGTGCATCGCGGCATTCTTGACCGCGACGGAATCCTGCATTTCCACAATGACGTTGAAGCGCGACAGACCGCTTTTGCGTAAAGCCTCGTCGACCAGCGAAAAGAACTGCGACGAGCGCAGACCGCCGACAAACCCATAACACGCCAGAGCATCGATCGGAACGCGCCCCGAGCCTGCCAGCGGGTGCGCCGGCGCACATACGAAAACGAGCTGCTGGGTCCCGATCCTGCGCGACCTGAACTCCCTTTGGCGCCCTGCCGAGAAGAGTATCCCGGCATCGACAGCGCCTTTGCGTACCAGATCCAGCACCGTCTCCTGTGTTTCACTGCGCACGGTGATGCGCGCTTCGGGCCTCCGTTCGAGAAAACCGGCCAGAGCGCTGGGGACCAGGTTGTTTGCGATGGTCCGCTGCACGGCAATCGATATCCGCTCCGCCGCATGGCCCTTCAGCGGACCAATGGCACGCAGCAGGTCCTCGGAACGGACGACCACGTCACAGGCATACGAATAAACGGCCTGCCCAACCGGCGAGAGCCGATTGCGCCGCCCGCGCGCCCGGACGAACAGAGGCGTCGCGATCTCCTTTTCCAGGGCGGAAACGTGCGCCGTGACGGATGGCTGCGAGATCTCCAGCAGCTCGGCGGCCGCGTTGACCCCTCCGGCTTCGACAACGACCTTGAATACCGACAAGCGTCGCAAACTGGCGTTCAACATCCCTGCATCCGTCATAGCCTTTTGCCTATTACTTTGCCAGCTTGCAGGTTTATTGCCAAGCGCCAAACGCCGGCATCACTCTGCGGCAGGTCCAATCTCTGTCGAGGAGCCCGTGCTGTACGTTGCCGTTGACATCGGGGGTACGTTCACCGACCTCGTCGCCTTCGACGCCTCGACCGGTGAGCTGTTTCACGCCAAGCAGCTCAGCACGCCGCGCGAGCTGGTGCGCGGCGTGCTCGACTGTCTCGAAAAGAGCGGCATATCGCTGAACCGGGTCGGCCAGCTGATCCACGGCTCGACCGTTGCCATCAATGCCCTCATCGAACGCAAGGGCGCGCGCACGGCGCTTCTAGTGACGGCGGGAACACGCGACTGCTACGCGATCGGACGCGGCAACCGGCCGGAGGCATATAACCTTCTGTTCGAGCGTCCCCGGGCACTGGTGCCGCGCCACGCGATCTACGAGATCGACGAGCGGCTCCAGGCCCGTGGCGATGTCTACGTGCCGATCGACCCCGTTTCCGTCGAGAAGGCCGGCGCAGCCATCGCGGCAGGCAATTACGACGCAGTCGCCGTATGCTTCCTGCATTCCTACGCAAATCCGGCACACGAGCGCACCGCGGTGGACCTGCTCTCCAAGATGCTGCCCGCGGCCTACATTTCGGCCTCTCACGAGATCATGCGCGAATATCGCGAGTACGAACGGATCTCCACCACGGCGGTGAATGCCTACATCGGCCCTCGCGTGAGCGGCTACGTCAAGGAGCTGGAGACGGGACTGAGGCACCGCGGCTTCGATGGCGAATTGTCGATCATGCAGTCGAACGGCGGCGTCATGTCCCCGCGGGTCGCCGCCCGCCGGCCGGTCACGATGATGGAGTCCGGCCCGGTCGGCGGAATCATCGCCAGCGCGGAGGTCGGCCGCGTCCTCGGCTTCGAGAACGTGATTTCGTTCGACATGGGAGGGACCACGGCCAAAGCCAGTCTCGTGCTGGGAGGGACGCCGACAATGGCCGATGGCTACTGGGTCGGCGGACATGCCAGCGGAGACCCTGTCATGGTGCCGGTGGTCGACGTCATCGAGGTCGGCACCGGCGGCGGCAGCATAGCCTGGGTCGACGACCTGGGCGGGCTGAAGGTCGGCCCCCACAGCGCCGGTTCCGAACCGGGCCCGATCTGCTACGGGCGCGGGGGAACCGAACCGACCATAACCGATGCCAATGTAGTGCTTGGGAGGATTGATGCCGGCGCTTTTCTCGGCGGGGAGATGCAGCTCGATGCCGATTCTGCCCTCGACGGACTGGCCCGGAAGGTCGCATCGCCGCTCGGCTTGACACCATTCGACGCGGCCCGGGCAGTGATCGATGTCTCGACGGCCAAGATGTCGCTGGCCGTTCGCCAGGTTTCCGTCGAAAAGGGACACGACCCCCGCGATTTCGCGCTCGTCGCCTCGGGCGGCGGCGGCCCCGTCCACGCCAGCGCGATCGCAAGAGAGCTGAAGATCCCGATCGTCATCATACCGCGCTTTCCCGCCCATTTCTCCGCGCTCGGAATGCTGCTCGCCGACGAGCGGCATGATTTCGTCCGCACACATCTCGAACCGCTCGACCGGATGTCGTTTGCGGAGCTCGATCGGATATGCGGTGAGCTGGAGGCCGACGCACTGCAGGCCAGCAGGCGGCGCGACGCCGATCTGAAATTCGCGCTCGACCTGCGCTATGCCGGGCAGGAGTTCAGCCTGTCCGTGCCCGTAATGCGTGAGCAGATCCAAGCCGGCGACCACGCCGGCATCCGCGCCAGCTTCAACGCGCTGCATGAGGATCGCTACGCCCACAGCGCTCCCGACGAGCCGGTGGAAATGATCAACGTCCGCCTGACGCTGATGGCGCGCCGTGCCAAGCCGGCGATGCCCAGGCCCGCCGGTCACAGCAGGCCTCCGGAACGCCGGCTTGTGCATTTCGGCAAAGGCGGCCCCAGCAATTGCGCAGTGCTTCCGCGCGAATCACTGGCGGCCGGCGCCGGCATCGATGGGCCGGCTCTGATCCAGGAATATGGATCCACGACAGTGCTGTTCCCTGGCGACTCCTGCACTGTCGCCGACAGCGGCGAGCTGATCGTGAATGTCGGGCAGGAGGGTCAGGCATGATCGATCCGGTCACGCTCGAGGTCATTCGCAACACGCTGCCCGCGATCACCAACGAGATGGCGGCGGTGCTGCAGCGCACTTCCTACAACATGATGATCTATGAGGTGTGCGACTTCTGCACCGCGCTGACCGACGCGGAAGGCCGATTGGTGGCGCAGAACGTCGGCGGCGTCTCTCATTTCGTCGCCGATCTTGGCGTGATCGTGGAGGACATCCTGCGGCGCCACGGCCCCGATGGACTGTCGCCGGACGACGTGTTCATCACCAACCACCAGAGGGTTGCCGGCCAGCACCTCAACAACATCGTCATCTACATGCCGTTCTTTCACGCCGGCCGGCTGGAAGGCTTCGCGATGACGCGGGCCCATTGGATCGACGTCGGCGGCTCGAGCACGGGTCTGGGAGCAAGCCCGCTGGTGCTCGATCCGTGGTTCGAAGGACTGCAGATCGATCAGCTCAAGCTCTATGACGCAGGCAAGCCGAACGACACGCTCCACGCGATCATCCGCGACAACATCCGCTATCCGGAATCGTCACTCGGCGACATGCGCGCGCAGATTGCCGCTTGCCGTCTCGGTGCGCGCCGCCTGTCCGATATCTATAGCCGCTATGGCGGCGAGACCGTCAACGCCAGTATCCAGACGATCTTCCAGAACGCCGAGGCACGGTGCCGGCACATGGTCGAGCAGATAGCGGATGGCGTCTACGAGGCGGGGGCGGTCTACGACGACGACAGCGTGACCACCGAACCGGTGCAGATCCACGTCAAAGTCACGGTCAGCGGCAGCGACATGGAAATCGATCTGTCGGGCTGCTCGCCGCAGCGCAAAGGCGGGATAAACGCCAGGACCTTCGCGGCCGCGCGCGTCGCCTACAAAGCCTTGACCGAGCCGCTCGAGCCGGTCAACGAAGGCTCCTTCCGCGCGCTCAAGGTCGTCATCCCGGAAGGCAATGTCATGATGGCCAGCTTTCCCGCGCCGATGGGAGGCTGGAGCCTGATCGTCCCGACTGTCGTCGACACTATCGTAAAAGCGCTTGCTCCCGCATTGCCGGGTTTCGCTCCTGCGGCGCATCACGGTCTCCTCGGCGGATCGGTGGTCTTCATCGGCAAGGAACCGCAAACGGGCCGCAACTTCGTGCTGCAAAGCCTGGAAGGCGGCGGCTGGGGAGGACGTCCGACAATGGACGGCGAGTCGGCGTCGGTGTCGGTATGCCAGGGCAACGTCCGCAATTCGCCGATCGAAAGCATGGAGCTCAAGACTCCGGTGGTGGTGCTGGAGCGCGCCCTTCGGCCTGACTCGGCAGGGGCCGGCCGTCACCGGGGCGGGCTGGGCGTCAACGTCAAGGTGCGCAACCTGGTCGAAGGCCGCTGGAACATGGCCAGGCCACGCCGTCGCCGCTGCCCGCCATGGGGACTGTGGGGCGGCAAGCCGGGCGGCGGCGCCGAGTATCTGCTGAAGCTTCCCGATGAAGCCGAATTCAAGTCCGTCGACCAGGTGATGCGTCTCGTGCCCGAGCAGTCCGAGGTCATCATCCGCACCGGTGGAGGGGGCGGCTGGGGAGATCCGCTCGATCGCGACTCTGACGCCGTGCTCGCCGACGTCGTGGATGGTCTGATCAGCCTGGAGTCCGCCTTGAAGGAATACGCGGTTGTGATTGAATCGGACGCCGCAACGGTAGATGTTGCAGCGACTGAGGCGTTACGGGCCAGGATAAGGACCGAAGCCCGGCCGAACGCTGGCAGGACGGGAGGCGAGGATGTCCACGGTTGACGGCAGACTGGCCGATGCTGTCGCGGCACTGGAACGAGAAGGGTTGTGGGGCCTGGTCGCATTCTGCGACGGCCAGAATTCATTCCTTGAAGCCAATGCGGCTTTCGTGCTGAGCGGCGTGCGGCCGATCGGAGAGAGCGCGGTCGTCGTGGAGAAAAGCGGGCGCTCGATGCTCATCATCACGCCGGCCTGGGACGTCGCCCGCGCGTCCGCAATCTCGCGGACCACCGAAACGATCGGTGTCGACGATCTCGGCAAGGGCCTCGCAGACGCGTTTCGAAAGTCGGATCTCCGCAACCAATCCCTGAAGATCGTCGGATTGTCCAGGCAGCGCCGCGTTCTGGCTGACGGCTTCCGCCGCATGACCGAAGCGAAACTGATCAATGACGACGCATTCATCGCCCGACTGGCCCGCATTCGCAGCGCCGAAGAACTCGAATGCTCGAAGAAGGCCGTCGAGATTGCCGAGCAGGGCTATTCGCGCCTGTTGGAGGTTGCGCGCCCAGGCGTTCGCGAATTCGAGGTGGCAGCGGAAATCTACACCCACATGAAGTCTCTCGGCGCCGAGGACAACTTCCTCCTCATGAGCGCGTCGCAGCACAATCTCGCGGTGCGTGCGGCCGGTCAGCGCGTCCTGGAACGGGGCGACATCATCCTCGGCGAGGTCACTCCCTGCTACCGGGGCCAGTTCGTGCAGATCTGCCGGACCGCCATCATCGGCGATCCGGGTCCCGAGCATCAGGCCAAGTACGATATTCTGGCACAGTCGATGCAATGCGGGCTGAAGGCCGCACGACCTGGAGCCACGGTTGCGGAGGTGACCGAGGCCATGAACGAGCCCCTGCGCGAAGCTGGGTATGCGGACTATTGCCGTCCGCCCTACATGCGCGTGCGCGGCCACGGACTTGGCATCACATCGTCGATGCCCGGCGATATCGCTGCAGACAACAAGACCGTGCTGGAAGAAGGCATGATCTTCGTCATGCACCCCAATCAGTACATACCGGAGACCGGCTACCTGATGTACGGCGACACGGTGGTCGTCGGACCCGATGGCGCGCGGTCGCTCGCCAACATCCCCAGCCGGTTCGATACGATCGAGGCATGAGGACGCTGCCATGCTGACCACTCACCCCTCGATCATGCTCGGCTCCTATGTCTGGGATCAGGACTGGCTGCCCCAGGACGAGTTCCAGATCCGCCGCGCCGGCTTGCAGAAGGCAATGGACGACAACGGCTGGGCCGGCGTGCTCGTCTACGGCGACGGACGCGAGCACGCCTCGCTGGCCTGGCTCACCAATTTCATCCCCCGCATGCGGTGGGCCATGGCGCTGATTGTGAGCGACGGAGAGCCCAAGCTGCTCGCGTCGATGTCGTCGCGCGACATGCCGGCCATGCGCACCATGACCTGGATCGGCGACGTGGTCAGCGGCTGGGAATGGAGGCACTTCGACGCCTGGGTCGCGGACCAGGCGAAGGGCGGCAAGCTGGGCACCATCGGCTTCGGCCTCATAACGCCGCTGCTGCTGTCCCAGGTCGCGGACAGCATTTCGGGCAAGTTCGAGCTGGTCGATGGCGATGCGGTTCTGACACCCCTGCGGCACCGGCACCGGCCACGGGAGATCAGCCTGATCCGCCGCAGCTCGCGCATCGTGGCGGCGGCCGCCACCCGGCTGGAGGAGGCATGGCGGGCCGGCGCGGAGATCGAGACCGCGGTGCTGGCCGGCGAGCGATGCGCCCGCGAGATGGCGGCGCAGGACGTGCGCACGCTGTTCAGCTCAGACAACGGACGAACGCTTTCACCGTACCGCGGCCAATTCGACAGTCATGCCGATGCGCTTGTCGCATACCTTGCCGTCAAGACCGCGGGCTACTGGTCCGAGCGATTCGTGACGCTTTCCCGCCGGCATCGAAGAATCGATGAAGCGTGCCGGACAGCTTTGGCCGATATGGCGGCATCGGCACACGCGGGGACAACCGCAAAGGAGTTGCACGACATTGCCCGGCGGTCGCTGGGGAATAGCGAGCTGCATCCGGTATTGGCCGCAAGCCTCGGCCATCGGATCGGCCTGTCCCTGGTCGAAGGTCCGGAGCTGCGCGCCGACAGCACTGAAGCGCTCTCGGCGGACACGGCTTATGCGCTGCGCGTGGGCGCCCTTGACGGGAAGGACGGCGGTTCGATCTGCTCGACCGTTGTGCTGGCGGGTCGGGACGCATCATACGATCTACTCGCGCTCTGAACCCTTTGCTCGAGGCCACCTCTCAGTAACAGCCAGGATTTGTACGAGGCCGGAGATGACGATGACGGACAAACCTGCAGATCCAGCCCATCCAGCCGGCGCTTCGCACAACGAGGCGCTCGCCAACTACGCCCATCTCCACAAGATCCTCACCGACCGCATGAGCGTTCGCCGCCTCAAGACCGATCCGATCCCTGATGACTATGTGATGAAGGTCGTTGAAGCCGGCCGCTGGGCGATGTCGGGCGCCAACTCCCAGCCGTGGGAGTTCATGATCGTCAAGGACGACAAGATCAAGCAGGGCCTGTTCGAGGCCTATCGCGACGTCAATACCGACTTCATCTTCTGGATGGAGCAGATGCGCCAGTATGAGCTGCGCCATCCCGTCTATCAGGTCGAGGGCGATCCGAGGGAGCAATGGGAGAAGGCCAGAAACGCCATGTCGCGCGCCTGGTCCGCCGCGCCGGTGCTGATCGTGATCCTGGGCGACGGCCGGCGCCAGTGGGGCACGGTGCAGGGAGCCTTGACCTTCGGCCGGCACCAGAGCCACCTCACCGATGCCCTCTCAAATGCTGCAACATTGATGCATCTGGCCGCCGCCGCGCTGGGGCTCGGCTCGCAGCACGTCACGATCCATATCGAGGAGCCGTTCAAGCGCGTGCTGGGTGTGCCGGATCTCGTGATGATCCATCACATCATTCCCATCGGATGGCCGGCGATCGAGAAGCGCGGCGGTGTCCGCAGGCCGCTCGAGGACGTCCTGCACTACGACACCTACGACATGTCGAAATACATGAGCAATGCCGACATCATCGACTTCCTCCGCGAGCTGCGTGGGCTGACGATGAGCGGCTACAAGGACAACAAAGACAACAAGGCAGGCGAGAACGCGAAAAAGTGATCACGCGGCGCGGATCGCGACTCGTGTGATCGCGACAGGGGGCTGCCGTAGCGCGGGCCCGACAACCGAAACAGGAGGAAACAACGATGATCCGGCGAAACTCTCAATCGAAGCACGACGTGCCGCAACAGATCGTCGGCCGCGGCCTGGCGCTGATGGCGATCGCGGCGGTCGCGACCGCTGCTGCGCAGGCAAGAGCTGAAGAGACCGTACGCGTGGGCAAGACCGCGCCCAACGCTCTTGCATTCACGCCGGCGGATGTCGGGACTGCAAAAGGCATCTGGGCGAAACACGGCCTCAAGGTCGAAGTCCGACAGTACGGCGGCGACGCCAAGATGCAGCAAGGTCTCGTCGCCAATGAAATCGAGTTCGGGCTTGGTTCGGGTCCCGGCATGGGCTTTCTCGCCAAAGGCGTGCCGGCGATGACAGTGGGCGTCGTTGCCGACCGGCCGCTGAGCATGGGGGTTATCGTGCGCGGCGATTCCAAGATCAACAAACCCGAAGACCTGAAGGGCGCCAAGATCGGTGTGACAACGAACGGATCCCTGACGTACTGGCTCGGACGCCAGTTGTCGCGGCGCATGGGGTGGGGCAGCGACGGCATCAAAACCGTGCCGCTTGGACGGTTGACCGCACAGATTGCCGGACTGAAGAGCGGTCAAGTCGACGGCTTCATCATGTCCGCTTCGGTCGGATATTCGCTGGCCAAGAAGAACGAAGCCAGAGTGCTGCTTCATTTCGGCGACTTCATCGAGAAATTCCACACTCACGTGATCTTTGCCACCAACAAGGTCATCGCCGAGAAGCCGAACGTCGTGCGCAGCTTCCTGGCGGGCTGGAAAGAGACCGTCGAATTCATGAAGGCAAATCCCAAAGAGGGCATCGCTCTCGCGAACAAGGCGACCAAATTGCCGATCGATGTGCAGACTGAGGAATACGGCAAGGTCATGCCGATGATGTCGACGACCATGCGCTTTGACGAGGACGCGCTGAAGGTCATCGCCGACAGCTTTGTCGAACTCAACATCCTCGACAAGAAGCCGGACATGAAGACCCTCTACACGGAAGCCTATCTGCCGAAATAGAGCCTCGGAACGGACTTGGGATATGGCTGATCCAGGA
>JBFWYV010000201.1:0-9589 GCA_050186055.1 Hyphomicrobiaceae bacterium
TTTGACCGGCATCCGCACTCTGGCCTTCACGTTTGAGGGACTGGTGATCGGGTCGGTTGTCTATTCCATGCCATTTGTCGTCCAGCCGATCCGCAATGCGTTCGAGGCGTCCGGCGACCGGCCGCTGGAGGTTGCGGCGACGTTGAGAGCTTCTCCATGGGATGCGTTCTGGAGTGTGGCGCTGCCTATGGCGCGGCCTGGTCTGATGACGGGAGGGATACTGGGCTTCGCCCATACGGTGGGCGAGTTTGGTGTGGTGCTGATGATCGGCGGCAATATCCCCGGCGAGACCAAGGTTCTTTCCGTCGCGCTGTTCGACTTCGTCGAAACCCAGCAGTGGACCGAGGCCCATATACTTGCAGGCGGAATGGTCATATTTTCCTTCCTCGTCATCCTGTCGATGATGATCATCGACAAGCGTGTCGGACGGCCGGGCCGCTGATGTCAGTCCAACCCGAAATCTGCGCCGCCTTCGCTGGGAAACTCGGCGCTTTCACTCTCGATGCCGCTTTCAACGTGCCGATGCGTGGCGTCACGGCCCTGTTCGGGCCGTCCGGATGCGGAAAAACGACCGTGCTGAGATGCATGGCCGGTCTTCAGGTCATGCCGGGACGGCTCTCGATCGGCGACGAGACCTGGCAGGACACCGAGCGGCGCATCTTTCGGCCGCCGCATCACCGGCACATTGGCTATGTCTTTCAGGAAGCCAGCCTTTTCCCGCACTTGTCGGTCCGCAGCAACCTGCTCTACGGCGCCCGTCGGTCGGCGAAGCTGACGCCGTCGGCGCCGCCTGTCGGTCTGGACGACATCGTCGATCTTCTCGGCATCGCGCATCTGCTCGACCGCTCGCCGGCGAACCTGTCGGGTGGCGAGCGTCAGCGCGTGGCGGTGGGCCGCGCTTTGCTTTCCGGACCGCGCGTCCTGCTGATGGATGAGCCGCTCTCGGCCCTCGACCGGATGACGAAGGACGACATCCTTCCCTATTTCGAGGTTCTCCACGAAACGCTGTCGCTGCCCATCATCTACGTCAGCCACGATCTGGCGGAGGTCGAACGCCTCGCCGACACGCTGGTGCTGATGGAGAATGGTCGCGTGCTGGCGATCGGATCGCTGCCGGATCTGCAGACGGACCCCCGTCTGCCGCTGCTCGCCGCCCGCGACGCCACAGTCGTATTGGAAGGCCGTATTGCGGGCACGGATACCGAATACGGAATATCGAGAGTAGAGATTGTGGGCGGCGAACTGCTGGTCCCGGGCCGTCATGGCGACGTCGGCGAGCACCGCAGGCTTCGCATCGCGGCCTCCGATGTAAGCCTCGTGCTGAGCGCGGCCGGCGATACCACGATCCTGAATTGTCTTCCGGCACGAATTCAATCCGTCGATATCCGGGAGAACGAGCCGCACGCGAACGTCATTCTGCGCCTCGGCGCGGATGGCGAAGGCAGTGCCATTGCCGCTCGCATCACCAGGAAATCGCTCGACCGCCTCGGGTTGACGCCGGGCCGCGCCGTGTTTGCCCAGATCAAGAGCGTGGCGCTCATCGCATCCCGTGGCACAAGTCCGGATCAATCAGGCGCGAAAGGAGTGTAGCTGTCATGAAGATCAGTGCGCGCAATCGCCTGAAAGGCAAAATCGTCGAAGTCCAGAAGGGAGCGACGACGGCACACGTCCGTATCGATGTCAACGGGACGGTCGTCACGGCTTCAATTACCAACGAAGCTGTCGACCAACTCGGCCTCAAGGTCGGCCAGGACGCCTATGCCATCATCAAGGCATCGGATGTGATGGTCGGTACGGACTGAGGAAGCGGCCGCTGACGGACGGACAGGGCAACCGCTTCACCGTCGCTCGCCGCCACAATCATGGCTGAAAGCGTGCAGGAGAGACGTGATTGGATCACGTCAGGCTTTGGCTATGGGTGAACCGTTTCCAGCAGCCAGTCCGTCGGGATCTCGCGGCCCTTGCCTTGCTCGCGGGCACGCTGGTAGGCCAGTTCTCCAAGGGCGGCGAACTGCAGTCCCAAGCCGATCGTATTGACGAAGGTCGTCATGCGGCCGGCCGGAGGCAACTGAACGCGTCCGACCGCAAGCTCTCCGATGTCGGGACACTTCGTCAGATCGACTCCGCTGGGCGGCCGCCCGGCGCGTGTCTGCTGCAACTCGGTCGGCAGCCCCTGCTGCGGGTCGTGGTCGTAGATCGGATCCTCGCTTTCGCCGATGATGTAGTTCGCCGGACGGTCTATGCGCGTATGCACAGCGACCAGGGCGCTCGCGGCAAGCGTCTTGGGATCGAGCTCCAGCTCCTTGACGCATGTGACGTGCGCATGGGGCGCCAGCACGGCGTGCTCGACGACGGGTGTGACGCAATTCGTCGCCATGCCGACGATATCCGCGCCCTTGACCGCGCTCTTCACATCAGGCGATGCGACGACGGTGATGCCGAGTTCGTCGCGCAACTCTTCGGCAAGCTTCTCACGGTTGGCAGCGGTTGGGCTGAAGATCCGGATCTCCTTTAGCGGCCTCACGCGCGCCATCGCGATCGCCTGTCCGCTCGCCTGCCATCCCGAGCCCATCAGCGCATAGACGCTCGCGTTGGCGGGAGCCATGTATTTGGCGCCGAGTGCGTTGGCGCAGGCGACGCGCAGCCGTTGCATGACGCCATCGGGCAGGATTGCCAGCGGCTCGCCGGTGCGGGTCGAGAACAGCAGGACAAGGCCCACCCACCTGCCGTCTGCGACCGGCTGCTTGTCCTTGCGGATGCCGGCCGGCCCTTGGGTCCACTTTATCGTATCCGAGTTCAGTCTGATGGCCGCCGCTTCATAGCGGGGCGCCATGCCGTCCATCGTCTTGAATATGTAGCGCCCGTTGGCCGTGAGCGGACCGTAGATGTCGGAGCGCGGCCGGCTCATTGCACGCCGTTCGCCCAGGTCCTTGTAGGTCTCGTCCAGGCGCTCCAGGCAATCTTCCATGGGCAGCAGGGTGGCCACGTCGTCGTTGGAGAGGATCAGGGTCATTCAGTGTTCCATCGGTTGGTGTCCCGGCAGCAAACTAGACGCGAAAGCGGGGCCGGGGCAACCTGTGGAACGCGGTTTCATGAGCCGGCATGTTCCCTCCATGATGTTGACAATACCGGCCAACGGGGGTTGGCTGGCGGCGCTGCTCCCGTGGGGAAAACGCAGCGAACCGGTCCGGCCGAGGGATTCCAAGCAGATGACGCTCATTCTGAACAACCAGCAGATCGCCGAAATCGTATCGATCGAGGATTGCATCAACGTACTGGAGGACGCATTCCTCGAGCTGGCTGAAGGGCGGGGCGCCTTCCGCCGCCGCAGTGATATCGTGACGCCGAGCACCCACCCTTCGGGCGGTCTCTATGCATTGAAGTCGATGGATGGCGTGGTGCCGAAACTGGGCGTCGGTGCGATCAGGCTGAACTCCGATATCCTCACGTTCCCCAGCATCAACGACGTGAAGCGGCGGGTCAAAGTGCCGGCGGCGCCGAACGAACGCTACACCGGCCTTGTGCTGCTGTTCTCCACGGCGACCGGCGAGCCGCTCGCAATCTTCCCCGACGGCATGATCCAGCCGATGCGCGTGGCAGCAACCTCCGCGCTTGGCGCCAAGTCATTGGCGCGGGAGGATTCGCACATTGTCACCATCCTGGGCTCGGGCTGGCAGGCGCGTAGCCAGGTGCGTGCCATCATGGCGGTGCGCGACGTGAAGGAAGTCCGCGTCTATTCCACCCGCAAGCAGATGCGGGAAGAGTTCGCCAAGGAGATGTCCCCCATCATCGGCCGCGATATCAAGGTCTACGATGATGCGGCCAAGGCCGTGGCGGGCGCGGATATCGTGCTCGCGGCAACCAACGCGATCGTGCCGGTCATCAAGCCGGAGTGGATCGAAAAGGGAATGCACATATCCACTATCAAGCCGGGCGAGCTCAGCGCCGCCGTGGTGGCCAAGGCCGATGTTGCGGCCACGCTCATGGAGGACTGCGACCCGGTTTTCATCACGACGGACAAGGTATCGGTGCCGGAGGCACCGGGCGAAGGCGCACTGCAGAACCTTGCCGAGGAGGTGGGCTGGAAGTCCCTGGTCACGTTGCCGGAATTGCTGCTCGACGCCAAGCTGGGCCGTAATGAAACGCGCGGGCGCACCTCGCGCAGTCAGGTGACATGCTTCCTCAACCCGTTGGGGATGGGCTACCAGTTCGCGGCCGTGGGCTCGATCATCTACAAACGCGCCGTAGAACAAGGCATCGGGCACGACTTGCCGACAGACTGGTTCACGGAGAAGGAAATTCCCTGAGCCTTGATTGACGCAAACGACCGCCGACCGAAGAGGTCGGGCAACGGAGAGGAGATCCAAGGAATGGTGAGCGGATACAAAACCGCGCGGATGATTTTCGCAGCGACCCTGGCCGCAGTCGTGCCTGTGGCGGCCCAGGCGGATCCGGTGGAGGACTTCTACAAGGGCAAGACCCTGAAGATGATCATCGGCTACGGCGTCGGTGGAGGCTACGACCTTTACGGCCGTATCTTTGCCGAACACATCAGCCGGTTCATTCCGGGCCATCCGAATGTGATCCCCCAGAACATGACAGGCGCCGGAAGTTTCCGCGCCGCTCAGTATCTCTACAGCGTCGCGCCCCAGGATGGCACGGCGTTCGGCAGCGTCGCGCAAACCCTGCCGCTCGATACGGCGATGAAGGGCAAGGCGAGCGGCATGGACGCCACCAAGTTCCGCTATATCGGCCGGCTCGTGGCCAGCGTGGAGCTCGGGGTCGGCATTCCCGGCTCCTCGATCAAGGGCTGGGAGGAGTCCCGTACGCGGCAGCTTATCGTCGGGGCGACCGGCTCGACCTCGCCGTCATATCTTCTGCCGGTCGCGCTCAACAAGTTCGGTGGAACCAAATTCAAGGTCATCAGCGGCTACAAGGGCTCGACCGACAGCCTTCTCGCCGTCGAGCGCAAGGAGGTCGACATCGTGGGCTCGATGTCGGTGCCGACCATCATGACCAAGAGTCCGGACTGGCTGCTGAAGAAAACGGCGCCCGTCGTCTACCAGGCTGCGCTCAAGCGCCATCCGCTGGTGCAGCATGTGCCGGCGTTGCCGGAAATGGGAACGACCCCGGACGGAACTGCGGCATTGAGAGCCATCGCTGCTTCCTCCGAGATCGGCCGTTCCGTCATCACGACGCCGAACGTCCCGGCCGAGCGGCTGGCAGCCTTGAGAAAGGCGTTCGATCAGATGGTGAAGGATCCTGTGTTCCTTGCGGAAATGAACAAGCGCAAGATCATCATCGAGCCGCTGGCTGGCGCCGAAGTCGATAAAATAGCGGCCGAGACGACCGGCACACCGCAACGTATACTGAATGAGATAGCGCTTCTGGTCACTCCGAAGGGCCGTGAAAAGAAATAGCCGGCCCGCTGCGGCAGCCGGCATTGCAAGCCGCTGCCGCAGCAGTCAGGTCCGCCGTCATCAATCGAAATCCTCTTCCGCAGCGGTCGCAAGCCGGGCGAGATTTGGCACGAATACCGAGCGTGTGCTGCCGAGCACGACGATGCCGCGCCGCCGCAGGGCCGTAATCTGTCTGCTGACGGTCTCGATCGTGAGGCCGAGGTAGTCGGCGATCTCGCCGCGCGATAGCGCCAACTCGAAACGAGCGGAGTTGCTTGCGGCCGGCGATGCACAACCGGTGCCGCTGTATCGGTTTGCGATCATCAATAGAAAACTGGCGAGCTTCTCACCCGCAGACTTCCTGCCCAGAAGAACCATCCACTCCCGTGCGGCATCGAGCTCGTCAAGTGCGTGCAAGAACAGCCGATGTTCCAATCCCGGGTAATCCTGCGTCAATCGCTCGAACCGGGACCGGTCGAATGTGCAGAGCACGACGCCGGTGGCGGCTTCCGCGAAGTACGGGCTGTAGCGCCGAAACGGCTGGCCCAGAAAATCGGATGGAAACTGGAGGGCGACGATCTGCTCGCGTCCGTCAGCAAGTGTCTTCGTCAGCTTCACGACGCCCGAAACGATATTGGCGAAATACTGGGGCTCTTCGTGGTCTCTGAACACAACCTGTCCGGGCGACAACTGCTTCCATCTGGCGATGGCATTGAGATGGACGATTTCCTTATCCGATAACGCACCACAAATGGCGCGATGCCGGATCGCACAGGTACTGCAGCCCATTTGCCGCGCGCTCATTCTGATCTTTCCAGCTGATCTTCCGGGTCGGATTCGATCAGCGCGAATCTAGCCCTCCGAGGGTGTAAGGGTCGCTGCGACACTTCGACAAAGCGTCCGCTTTTTGTCATTCCATTTGACCTGGATCAAGTCGACGGGCGTGCAATTCTATGGCTCGTGGGCCGCCAGGCAAGGTCGTCGAACCATTCGGGTGTGGCCCGGACACAACCCGTCACAGACTCCATCGTTGGCTTTGCTCCAGCAACTACTCTTATTGTTTACAATAAGCGTATAGTTTTATCACTATGCAACGTCGGGGGACGGTGATCGACTTGTGGGGGTGCGTCGGTCGGTTGCTTCGGCTTGGGTTGCAGCATGGCTGCCTGCTTCTGCAGACCGGGCTGGTTTTAGTGAGCTTGCTGGCCGCTTTTGCACGACTGCAGTCATCTGGGGCTTCGGACGAAAATCTTCAGCGCTTAAGAAGAGAAGATTGAACAGAGCATGAGCGATGCTACGAATGTACTACCGGTTGTGCGCGCGCTCCGAAGGATATGGAGAGCTTCGCGCGTACTGTCGCTGATCAGCGGCCTGTTTGCGATATCTTTTCTATTCCTCGCAGTCATGATCGTTGCTTATGGAAAATCCCTCTCACCACGAGAGATTGGTCTCGTGATCGCGCCAAGCGCGGTGTTCGCATATTTTCATTCGGTTACCGGCAATCATGGCGTCCGTTTTCGTGTTCTCGGCGTGATTATTTTCTTGCTCGCGCTGGCTGATGCGGTCGTAAGCACCGATGTTACGTTACATATCAAGCGAAACGCGACCTTCGAGAACTACGCGCGCATGATAGCGTCGTGGCTGTTTCTTGCGTTGATTGCTTTGCCGGCGTTGATCGCGTCGTTCAGATTGGCGAGGCCAACACAAGCGGGGCTGGATATCCCCTACCTCCGAGCTGTAGCAGCAGTTAATCAACTCAAGCGAACGGACAGCAGCGGCGCCATCTTCCGCTCCGGCCGCAAGCCAATTCTCGGACTTGCGCTGGGTGCCGCATCGGGATGCATACTTCTTCTCGTTCCATTTTCGATGTGGCAAGCACCAAAGCTGGGGCTGAACCCATGGGTTTGTTTCTTCGTGTTGCTGGCTCCGTGCATCCTCGGCGCCCGCTACGCCTTTCGTACGTCTCAAGCCTTGTTGGCGCCGGAGGCAATCGGGTTCCTGGAGAAAGACCCGAGACCACCCGTTCTGCTATTGCGGTCCTTTGAGGACGATATCGCGGCTGTCAAACCCAAAAACATATGGCTAGCCTTGCTGTGGCAAAAACTGAGGCTCGAGGAGGCTGCGGCTCCAGAACTTCGCTCTCTGGGTCCATTCATCGCCATCGGCAAGCCAGGCGAGTCGCTGCCGACACTCGGCGCACTGAGATCGTATTTGTCTGACGAGCACTGGCAAGAGCAGGTCAGAGAATGGATGTGCGGCGCCCGATTGATTGTGATGGTACCCGGCACGACGAAGTGGGTCGCCTGGGAGCTACAGGAGCTCGTTACACTAGGGTTTCTCAGCAAGCTTATGCTTATCTTTCCTCAAGAATCCGATGAGCTGCTTCGCCGACGACTCCGCTTCATCGAGGACGTTGCGAAAAAGACTACAGGCGCTGATCTGAATGTTGACAGTATCACCACACACGGTCTGCTCCTGTGTTTTTTTGATGAGGATGGCCGTCCGCGCCTGATTTACGGAAACAGGGGAGATCAGGTCGAGTATGAGGCGGCACTAAATTGGGCCATATATGCTCTCAGTCAGCGCGCTGTCCCGGTCAGCATCGGCGAAACAATTTGACCGAATGGTATTGAAATACGGCGGAACACCGGTCTATCCGGCCACCTTTGCAGCCGGCCGCCAAGCGTCGATCCGGACTGAATGCGAACGTCAATCTCAAGCGGAGTGCCGGCAGGACGCCAGCCGCCGTCACGGCCACGAAGGTGGCCGCCTGCGACAAGCTTCCGCTTGCTCGGTGCCGGCGGTGAGCCGCGTGGATGGCCGCCGTCCTCCGGGTCGTCGTTCCCACGTCGCCCCGGCACGGCCATGACGTTCTATCGTGGGGCTGGCTATCACCTGCCCACACCGTCACATCCGTAGCCGTCCTAACCGCGCACTGGTCTCCCGTCCCGCCATCCGACCTGATAGAGTTCGTGCCTGCGGTCTCTCAGGTTCCGCACACTCCCGGATGCCCGGGCTTCCGCCAGATCGCCAAGGCGCAGATCGGCGAACGCGATCGTTTCGGTATTGGGCGCCGTGTCGGCCGCGACGCCATCCCGTGCGAATGGAAAATCGCAGGGCGTGAGGATGGAGCTTTCGGCGTAGTGGATGTCCATGTTCTCCACGTTGGGCAGGTTGCCGACCACACCGGAGAGAACGACGTAGCACTGGTTCTCGACGGCGCGCGCATGGCTGCAGTAGCGCACGCGCAGGAAGCCGCGCCGCTCATCGGTGCAGAACGGGACGAACAGGATCATGGCCCCCTGGTCCACCAGATGACGCGCGACTTCGGGGAATTCCGCATCGTAGCAGATCATCACCCCGACCGGGCCGCAGTCGGTGTTGATCACGTCCACGCTGTCGCCGCCCTTGATGTTCCACCAGTACGCTTCGCTCGGCGTCGGATGGATCTTGTGCTGGGCATGCACCGCGCCGTCGCGCAGGAACACGTAGCAGATGTTGCGGATGTCGCCATTTTCCATCTTCGTGGGATGCGATCCGCCGATGATGTTGACATTGTAACCGACAGCGAGCCCGCGCATCTCCTTGACGAACCAGTCCGTATACTCAGCAATCCGGTGAATGCCTTCGGCCGGCGGCAGCGGTGTTTGCTCCAACGAGAGGAGCTGCAGCGTGATCAGTTCGGGAAACACGACGAAGTCCGACCTGTAGTCGGAAGCGACGTCGACGAAGTACTCGACCTGCCGCTTGAACTCGTCGGGCGTGGAAATGCCGCGCATCTGATACTGGACGGTCGCGACACGCACCGTCTGGCTCGGCCCGATCTCGCCGACCGCGGAATGGCGCGCATCGTCGGCCGAGTACTGCGGATTGCGCCAGACCATGTGCGAGGCGTAGCCCACGGATTGGCGGTCACTCGGCTCATAGCTCCGCAGCACGCCGATAGGCTCGAATCCCTGTGCCAGATGAAAGGCGATCACCGGATCGCGCAGCTTCCGCTCGACAGCCTGCCGCAGGTAATCGTCAGGGCCGTCCGCGCCGTTGCGCCGCCGCGACAGTCCGGGCATGCGTCCGCCGAAGACGATGCCCTTCAGCCTGAGCTGCTGGCAAAGCCGGCGCCGAGCGTTATAGAGCCGCTGACCGATGCGAAGGCGGCGGTATTTCGGGTGGACGCTGACCTCCATGCCGTA
>JBFWYV010000202.1:0-9487 GCA_050186055.1 Hyphomicrobiaceae bacterium
TGAGCTGGCCCGTATGTCACGGGCATTGACCGCTATTGAACAGCGTTCGTCCGGCAGATCATCGACGAGACCATCGCGCGCGCTGACCGCTATCTTCGACCCTTCGAATACCGGCATTCCCGTTTCAAAAAGTGTGGCCCGCGCCGCCAGGAAACCAGCGTCTTTCGGGAAGCTCAGCGAGCCGTCGCGCATCGTATCGGCCGGTCCGGACCGCGGTTCCGGCGGTCTGCAATTATCGCGTTTCGTCGAGCATCTGGGAGAGGTGGTCCCCCGGCGGTATCTGCTCGCGTCGGAGCAAGAGCGCTATCCCGTCAAGCCGCACAGCCCCCTTCCGCGCCCTGTCCGGGTCGCGCCCATGCTTCGATCCGCTCTCGCCGTTCGCTGGGGGCTTGGAGGATTTGCGGCTGGTCTGATCGGAATGGGCATCCTGCATCTCGCAGGCAATGCGGCGCCTGAAGCCATGCGGGTGGCGGGTACGTCCGGCAGTCACTGGCTGCCAGGGATCACGACCGCCTACGCAGGCGCGAAGTCGCTGTTCGCCGGCCGGGATGTGCGCGGACCATTGACGATGCCGTTCCGCATTCATCCGGCGGTCGCCGACGATTCCGCGCTGTCATTTGTCCGTTTCCGAGGGATGCCGGGCGGAACAAAGCTATCGAAGGGTCTGGAGGCCGGCGACGGCACGTGGCTGCTGAGCAAGTCGCAGATGTCCGGCCTTGTCGTTCAGTTTCCGCGCCTCGTGGCCGGGCCCGTTAGCATTGCTGTCGATTTTATGCGGCGCGACGGCTCGACCATTGCAACAATGCAGTATGGGACCGACGCGATTGGCACCGGGTGGCGCGAGACAGGTCTGGCCAGGGGTGGCGAATAATCCAAAGGGAAGGCAAGTCCGATGGATCGGCGGCAGTTTCTGGAGAATCCTTATCGTCCGGGAGCAGGGCATTTTCCCCCGCTGCTCGCAGGGCGCATCGTCGAGCAAAACCACTTCAAGCGGGCTCTGAGGGAGCGCCATCCCTCGGAAAACTTCCTGATCACGGGATTGCGTGGCTTCGGCAAGACGGTGTTGCTGGACCGGCTGCGCGACATGGCCGAGGATCACGGCTGGATATGGGTCGGCAACGACCTGTCGGAAAGCGCATCCCTCAGCGAGGAACGGCTTGCTCTGCGGGTGTTGACCGATCTTTCCGAGGCGATATCGAGCAAGCTGGGGAGCAAGGCACAATGCGATGGCGAGGCGTCCTCACGCGAGCCGGCGCCGCTGTCTGCCGACGACTTCGGCCGCGAGCAGCACGTATTCGACGCCTTGAAGGGAGTCTACGAAAACTCGCCTGGACTGCCGAGCGACCGGCTGAAGGCCGTGATCAGCAGGGCCGGTTCGCTGGCGGCGCGTGCCCGCGCCAGCGGGCTGATATTGTCCTATGACGAGGCTCAGTGCCTCAGGGATCACGCCGACCGCAACGAATTTCCGATGTCGATGCTGGTCGAGACCGTCCAGTCGCTGCAACGGCGGCCGGGGGTCGTCCCCGTGCTTCTGCTTCTGAGCGGCCTGCCCCACGTGCAGGATGCCTTGACCGACACCAGAACGTATACGGAGCGGATGTTTCACATCCTGACGCTGGACCGGCTGAGCCGTGAAGAGACGTGGGCTGCGCTCGCCACTCCCCTGGATAATCTGATGCCGCCGCTGCATGCCTCCAAGGAGCTGATCGACAAGGTCGTGGACCTGAGCGGCGGCTATCCTTACCTGATCCAGTTCTTCGGCAAGGAGCTGGTCGACAAGCTGCTCGAGAATGGCGGGACCCTGCAGTACGACGCGTTTCCCGCCGCCGATACGCTCGAGCGCCTGGACGCCGGCTTGTTCGGAGCGCGCTGGAGCAGGACCACCGACAAGCAGCGCGAGATCCTAGGCCTGCTGGCCAATCGAGGGGCCAATGCCGCCAGGGAGATCACGGCCAGCGAAGTCGCCGAACTGAGCGAGGGCGAAACGTCGAATGCGCAAGCCACTCAGCACCTGCAGGCCTTGTGCGAGCGCGGTCTCCTGTATCGGACCAGATATGGCCGCTACGCCTTCACGGTTCCCATGTCGGAGGCGATGATCCTGCGCCGGCTGAGGACGGAGCAGGAAGTCGAGGATAGCTGGCAGTTGGCCGCGATCAAGGACGACAAGGCCAAGTCGAAGCGCTGGAGCTGGTTCCGCTAAAGCAACGGATTTGAAATTCACCTCAGTTCGAGGCTAGGCAGGAAGTGAATTTCAAGTCCAAAGTTGCTTTATAACACTGTGATTTTAAAGCGTCTTTGAACCTTAAATGCGACTTCGAGATCGACCCAGGCGTGGGTCGCATTTAAGGTCCGACGCTTTAAGTTTCGGCGGCGCTATCGCCGGAATCAGGGCGCGCCGGCGGCGGCGGCCGTGTCGGGGATCTCCGCCGGGGCGGCAGGCTTCCGCTTTCCCGAGATCCGCCGGTGCAGGCGATCGAGCAGGATGTAGACGGCCGGCGTCGTGTACAGGGTCAGAAGCTGAGAGACGAGCATGCCGCCGATGATGGCCACGCCGAGCGGCCGGCGCAGCTCCGATCCGGGCCCGGTGCCGAGTGCGAGAGGCAGCGCGCCCAGTGCGGCCGCGAGCGTCGTCATCAGGATCGGCCGGAAGCGCGCAATGCAGGCCTCATAAATCGCCCGCTCGCTGGATAGCCCGCGCTTTCGCTCGCCTTCCAGCGCAAAGTCGACCATCATGATGCCGTTCTTCTTGACGATGCCGATCAGCAGAACGATGCCGATCAGCGCGATGACCGACACCTCCATGCCGGCAAACTGCAAAGCGATGAGCGCGCCCAGCCCGGCCGAAGGCAGCGTCGAAATGATCGTCAGCGGATGGGCCAGGCTCTCATACAGGACCCCCAGCACGATATAGACAGCGATCAGCGCGGCGATGATCAGGAGCGCCTGCGAGCCGGATTGAGCCTGGAACGCCTTGAGGTCGCCGGCCGGATCGATGTGAAGGCCGTTCGGCGGATGCAGCTCGGCGATCGCCTGCATGATTTGCGTGGTCGCCTCATCCAGCTTGGCGTTCGGCTCCAGGCTGTAGCTGACGGTGACGGCTGGAAACTGGCCCTGATGGTTGATCACCAGCGGAGAATTCGTGCGCTCGATGCGGGTGACCGCCGCCAACGGCACCTGGGCTCCGTCATGGCTGGTGACGTAGATGTGCTGAAGATCGCCGGGATCGCGGCTGAAGCGCGGCTCCACCTCCATCACCACCCGGTATTGATTGCGCGGCTGGTAGATTACCGAGATCTGACGCTGTGCGAAGGCATTGTTGAGCGCGGTGGAAATGTCCTGGCTGGAGACGCCGAGCCGCGCCGCCTCCTGACGATTGATGGATACGCGCGCCTCCAATCCGCCCTGCTCGCGGTCGGTGGAGACGTCGGTCACGCCGGGCACGCTCCTGATCGCGTCGGAGACCTTCGGGACCCAGTCCTGGATCTGGTCGATGTCGGTGCCCCACAACGTGATCTGATAGTCGGAGTCGCTCTGCCTGCCCCCGGCGCGGATGTCACGGGCGGGCGACACGAACACGCGCAGGCCCTCGATGCGCGCAAGGCGACGGCGCAGCCGCGAGGCAACGTCCTGGGTGGAGATGCCGCCGCGCTCAGCGCGGGGCTTCAGGCTGATGAACATCCGTCCCCGGTTGACGGTCGAGGACCTGCCGCCGCCGACGCTGGCGCCGACTCCAGCGACCGCCGGATCACTGCGGACGATATCGACAGCCTGCTGCTGCAAGGCCACCATCGAATCGAACGAGATCTCGGGCGAGGCGCGCATGCCGCCGAACATCAGTCCGGTGTCGTCCTGCGGGATAAAGCCCTTGGGGCTCTTCACGAACAGCGCGACCGTCAGTCCGACAGTGAGGAGCATGACGACCAGCATCAGGCCGTTGTGCCTGAGCGTGACCGAAAGCGTGCGCGCATAGGCCCTGACGATGCCGGACAGCGAGCGTTCCATCACCCGATCGAAAAGGGTCTCGTCCGCGCTTGGCGGCCGCTTGATGAAATGCGCACAGATCATTGCCGTCACCGACAGCGATACGATCGTCGATGAAATGATGGCGAACGCGAGCGTGAGCGAAAACTCGCTGAGGAAGCGGCCGAAAATCCCATCCATGAAAAACAGCGGGATGAATGCGGCCAGCAGCGAGACGCTGATGGAAATGATGGTGAAGCCGATCTGACGGGCGCCGTCGAGGGCAGCCCGCATCGGGCTCTTGCCCTCTTCGAGGTTCCGGAACACGTTCTCGATCATGACGATCGCATCGTCGACCACGAAGCCCACCGAGACGGCGAGCGCCATCAGCGACAGGTTGTCGATCGAGAACCCCGCCGCCCACATCGCGGCTGCGGTACCCGCAAGCGACAGGGGAACGGTGATGCCGGCGGCCATCGTTGGCGCCAGCCGCCTGAGGAATGCGAACACCACCAGCATCACGAGCGCGATCGCGATCACCAGCGTGTGCTCCATATCCGCGACGCTGGCGCGGATCGTCCCGGTCCGGTCCGACAGGACCTCGACATTGATGCCTTCCGGGATCCAGCGCTTGATCTCGGGAATGAGGTCGAGGACGCGGTCGACGGTCTCGATGACGTTCCCCGTCGCCTCCTTGGTGATGACGAGGAGCACCGCGGGACGGCCGTTATAGGTTGCGATCGAGCGTGTGTTGCGGGTGCTCTCATCGACGCTTGCCACGTCGCCAAGCCGCACCGGCTGGCCGGACGCGGTGCGGATGACGAGGTTTCTGTAGTCCTCGGGCGTGCGGAGCTGATCGTTGACGGCGATGGCGACGGCCTGGCGCTCGCCCTGCATGATGCCGACCGGGGCATTGGCATTCGCTTCCGCGATCGTCGAGCGTATGCGATCGAGGCTCAGCCCCATCGCGGCGAGCTTCAACGGATTGACCCGTACCCTGACGGCAGGCTGCTCGGCGCCGTTCACCGAGACGTCGGCGACGCCTTCCACCTGCATGATGCGCTGGGCGACGACGGTGTCGGCAGCATCATAGATCTCGCTCGGCTTCACCGTATCGGAGGTCATCGCCAGGATCAGAATCGGCGCCGCTGCAGGGTTCATCTTGCGGAACTGAGGCAGTGTAGGAAGATCTCCCGGCAGGTCCGCCACGGCACCATTGAGCGCGGCTTGAACGTCGCGGGCGGCGCCGACGATGTCGCGCGAAAGATCGAACTGCACCGTGATCCCGGTCGATCCGAGCGAATTGACGGACGTCAGCTCGGTCACGCCAGGAATGGCGCCAAGCCGGCGCTCCAGCGGCGCCGCGATCGTTGCCG
The DNA here is from genome assembly GCA_050186055.1 of Hyphomicrobiaceae bacterium. GTDB lineage: Bacteria > Pseudomonadota > Alphaproteobacteria > Rhizobiales > Hyphomicrobiaceae > CAMDPA01. The sequence continues at coordinate 5,337 of JBFWYV010000202.1, forward strand.
CCATTGTCGAGGGATCTGCGCCGGGCCGGCTTGCGCTCACGCGGATGGTCGGGAGCTCCACGCTCGGCAGGCTCGCCACCGGCAGGTTGAGCCAGGCGACGATCCCGACCAGAAGAAGGCCGGCGGCGAGCAGGGCGGTGCCGATCGGACGGGAAATGAATGGAGCGGAGAAGTTCATGCCCCCTACTCCGCCGGCGTGCGCACTGCGTCGGGCGTCGCGGCCGTCTCGTGCCCGAGCGCCCGCGAGATCCGCGCACGCATGCGTTCCATCGCCAGATAGACGACCGGCGTCGTGTAGAGCGTCAGGAGCTGGCTCAGCAGCAGCCCGCCGATGATGGAAATGCCAAGCGGGATGCGCAGCTCCGAGCCGGTCCCATGCGAGACCGCAAGCGGCAGCGCGCCGAACAGGGCGGCCAGTGTCGTCATCATGATCGGGCGGAACCGCAGCAACGCGGCTTCCATGATCGCTTCCCGCGGCGTGCGCCCGTGCTCCCGTTCTGCGTCCAGGGCGAAGTCGATCATCAGGATCGCATTCTTCTTGACGATGCCCATCAGCAGAATGATGCCGATGAGGGAGACCAGCGACAGGTCGAGACCGGCAAGCCACAGGGCGATCAGCGCGCCGATGCCGGCCGAAGGCAAAGTCGTCAGGATCGTGAACGGATGCACGAGGCTCTCGTAGAGCACGCCAAGCACGATGTAGATCGCAATGATGGCGGCCAGGATAAGCCAGGGCTGGCCGGCCAGCGATTTCTCGAACTCCGCCGCGTCGCCCGAGAAGCTGCCCGTGATCGAGCTTGGCATTCCGATCCGTTTCTCGGCCGCGTTGATGATCTGGATGGCGTCGCCAAGCGAGGCGTCATGGGCAAGGTTGAAGCTGATCGTCGCGGCGGGAAACTGCTCCTTGCGCTGAACGACAAGCGGTGCGGTTCCGCGCACGATGGTGGCGATGGCGCCGAGTGGTATCTGCTGACCGGTCGATGACGGCACGTGGATCTGACCCAATGTTGCCGGGTCGCGCTGATAGCGCGGATCGGCCTCCAGCACCACGCGGTATTGGTTGGCCTGCCCATAGATCGTCGAGATCTGGCGCTGGCCGAACGAATCGTTCAGCGCGTCGCTGACCGACTGCATCGACACGCCGAGCCGGCCGGCCGTGGCGCGGTCGACGTTGACGAGCGCCTTGAGGCCGTCGTTCTGCGCCTCCGCTGCGACGTCGGCCAGCGCCGGATCGGTGGCGATTTCGGCCATGAGCCGCTCCGACCACCGTGTGACTTCGGCCTGGTCGGAACCCGACAGCGTATACTGATATTGCGACCGTCCGACCTGGGTCGAGATCTGTATATCCTGCACGGGCTGCAGGTAGACGGTGGCGCCGGCAATGGGCGCGAGCCGTCCCTTCAGCCGCTCGATCACCTCGGAGACAGTCGAGCTGCGCTCGGCCCGGGGCTTCAGCATCACGGAAAGCCGTCCCGCATTCGGCGTCGGGTTCATCGGGCTGACGCCGATCACGGAAACCACGCCCTCGACGTCGGGATCGCCCGCGATGGCATCGGCGACGCGTGCCTGCCTGCGCTGCATTTCGGCAAACGAGATGTCCGGACTGGCTTCCAGGATCGCCGTGATCGCGCCGGTGTCCTGCCGCGGCAGGAAGCCCTTCGGCATCACGACATAGAGCCCGATCGTGGCAACGACCGTGAGCGCCGTGACGAGCAGGGTGAGCCGTTCGTGATTGAGCACCCATTCGAGCGACCGGCGATAGGCTTCGATCACGTGCTCCAGCAGGTTGTTGAAAGCGCGGATGATGACGTTGCCCTGTGGCGCATGGGAACCGCGCGACAGCAGGCGCGAGCACATCATCGGCGTCAGCGTGAGCGAGACGACGGCGGATACGAGCACTACGATCGTCAGCGTCAGCGCGAACTCCCGGAACATGCGGCCGACCAGTCCGGTCATGAACAGCATGGGGATGAACACGGCGATCAGCGAGAAGGTGAGCGAGATCACCGTGAAGCCGATCTCCCTGGCGCCGGCCAACGCCGCCTCGAAGGGCGGGGCGCCGTTCTCGATATGCCGCACGATGTTCTCGATCATGACGATCGCATCGTCGACGACGAAGCCCGTGCCGATGGTCAGCGCCATCAGCGACAGGTTGTCGAGCGAGAAGCCGCACAGCCACATCACGCCGAATGTCGCAACGATCGAGATCGGCAGCGCAACGCCCGCGATCACGGTCGCGCGGGTCGACCGCAGGAACAGCAGGACGACGAGGACCACGAGGCCGACCGCGATGGCGAGCGTCGCCTGGACTTCCTCGATCGAGGCGCGGATGGTGCCGGTGCGGTCGTGCACGACGGTAAGCTCGGCGCCGGCCGGGATCGCGCGCTGGAGCCGGGGCAGCTCCTGGCGGATGCGCTCCACGGTTTCGATCACATTGGCGCCGGGCTGGCGCTGCACATCGATGATGACGGCAGGCTGTCCCTTGTACCAGCCTCCCACCCGTTCATTCTCGAGCCCGTCGACAATCCTGGCGACGTCCTTCAGCAGGACCGGGTTCCCGCCCCGATAGGCCAGCACCAGATTGCGATAGGCCTCGGCGGCGGCGAGCTGGTCATTGGCTGCAATGGTGTAGGACTGGTGCGCGCCGTCGAGCGACCCCTTGGGTCCGGACACGTTGGAATTGCTGATCAGCGTCCTGATATCGGCCATGCTGAGACCGGCGGCGGCCAGGCGCGCCAGGTCGACCTGGATGCGGACGGCCGGCTTGATGCCGCCCTGCACCGATACATGACCCACGCCGCTCACGGCGCTGAGCCGCTGGCCGATCATGGTGTCGGCGATGTCGGACAGGTCACGCAGCTCGAGCGTGGACGAGGTCAGCGCCACGGTCATGATCGGCGCGTCCGCCGGGTTCACCTTCGAATATGTCGGCGGATAGGGCAGATTGCGAGGCAGCGTCGATCCGGCGCCGCTGATGGCGGCCTGTACGTCCTGGGCGGCAGCATCGATGTCGCGGCCGAGCGCGAATTTCAGCGTGATCTGAGTGATGCCGTACGAACTCGATGACGTCATCAGCTCGAGCGAGGGGATCTGGCCGAGCTGACGCTCGAGCGGCGCGGCCACGAGATTGGCCATGGTGTCCGGATTGGCGCCCGGCAACTGGCTGGTGACCTGAATGGTCGGGAAGTCGACCTGGGGCAGCGACGACACCGGGAGCTGCAGGTAGCCGAGCAGGCCGCCGAGGGCGACCGCGATCGCCAGCAGCATGGTGGCGATCGGCCGCCGGATGAAGGGATGAGAGACGCTCATGGGGCGGTGCTATCCCCGCTCGGCCGCGGGCGGGCACGCCAGCCGGCTTCGCTGCCACCGTGCCCGCCTTGAGCCTGGATGCTTGCCTCTGCGCCGCTTGCTTCGCGGCTGCGGCGGCGGCCCTTGCCCTTGCCTTTCCCGTTGCCGCTGTGCGCCGCGTTCTTGCCCTTGCCTTTCGATGCGGCAGACACCTCCGGTCCGGAGACTGCGACAGGCGTGCCTTCGCGCAAGCGCGAGAAACCGGTCGTGACCACCCTCTCGCCGACGGAGAGACCTGCCGCAACCACGGTTTCGCGATCGTCGCGCTGGCCGACCTTCACCGGCCGGATCGTCACCTTGTCGCCGTCGGCGACCGCGAACACGAAGGTTCCGTCCGGTCCCTGCTGGATCGCCGCCGTCGGCACGATCACGACCTGCTTCAGCGTATTGATCAGCAGTCGCACATTGACGAACTGTCCGGGCCACAACTGCAAATCGGCGTTCTTGAACTCGGCTTTCAGCTTGACCGTTCCAGTCGTCTGGTCGACCTGGTTGTCGACCACCTGAAGCTTGCCGCTGTCGAGCACCGTCTTGCCGTCGGGGCCGAGCACGTCCACCGAGAGCTGGCTTTTCGCGACTGCAGCATTGATCCGGCCGAGCTCCTGCTGCGGCAGGCTGAACAGCACGGAAATCGGCTGCACCTGGGTGATGACGACGATCGCGCTGTTGGCCGAAGCCCGTACCACGTTGCCTTCGTCGACCATGCGGATGCCGGTGCGGCCGTCGATCGGTGCCTTGATCTCGGTGTAGCCGAGCTGTGTCGCGGCGAGATCGATCGCCGCCTGATCTGCCTTCACCAGCGC
>JBFWYV010000203.1:0-9440 GCA_050186055.1 Hyphomicrobiaceae bacterium
GCTTCTCCAAACTCAAGCAGTTTCGGCGCGTTGCCACTCGCTTCGAGAAAACGGCCAGAAACTATCTCGCCATCGTCACCATCGCTGCTATCGTCCTATGGATCAGATAACTGTCCACGCGACTTAGTGCGAGAATAGCACGGAAATCGTCGCATCGCGCAGGATGTGCCGCGTCACGCCGCCGAGCGCGAACTCCCGCAGCCGCGAATGCCCGTAGCAGCCCATCACCAGCATGTCGCTCTGCAGCCGCGTTGAACGCACCAGCAGTTCCTCGCCGACCGTGAACTGGCTCGCAGGCTCTTTGGAGATCTGGACATTGACGCCGTGCCGGGCGAGTGCCGCCCCGATCTCGGTGTCCGGCAAGGCGCCTTCCCTGGCCTCATCTTCCGGCACCGTGAGCACGTAGACCTTCTCCGCAAGCTTGAGCAGCGGCAGGGCGTCGTGGATCGCCCGTGCAGACTCGCGCCGGCCGTTCCATCCGACCGTGATCGTCCGCGGCATACGCTGCCACGGCGCACCGGCGTTCGGGACGACCAGCACCGGACCGCCGCTGCCGAGTGTAAGCTCATCTGCCACGTCGAGGAGATAGGTCATCGACCAGGACGGATCGGCTTGGGACGCGATGGTGAGATCCGCCGCCCGCGCATGCTCGAGCACGATCGAGCTGGTGTCCCGCTGCTCTGTCGTGATCGATCGCCACTCCGCGACGAACGGCTGATTGGCCGTCATCTCATCGAAGATCTTTTTGATCTTTTCGACGTCTTCCTTCAGCGCCGTCTTGATGCGGCCGATCACGTCCGCCGTAAAGGCCGTTGGCAAGGGGGAGACCATACGGGCGAGCGGCATCACGTAGAGCCCGATCAGGTGAGCGTCGAAGGCCCGAGCGATCTCGATACCGGCATTGATCACGCGCCCTGCGCGGCGTTCATCGTTGAGATGAACCAGCACCGTCTTGTAGGCCATCGTTGGTCTCCCTTCAGCTTCGTGATCAAACATCACGGAGAGTAGCGCATTGTGCTTTGATGCTGGTCAACACGAATGGATAACGTGTTATCCCCTCGGCGCGGCCATGACGGACTTTCGTGTGGCGATATTCTCACCTCCCTACCGCCGTCACGGCCACGAAGGTGGCCGCCTACGACAAGCATCCGCTTGCTCAGTGCCAGCGGTGAGCCACGTGGATGGCCGCCGTATTCCGGGCCGACGTATCCACGTCGCCCCGGCGCGGCCATGACGGACTTTCGTGTGGTTGTGACTTCGCCTCCCCTCAGCCGTCACGGCCGCCTGCAAGCTTCGGCCGCTTCGAATGTCCCGGCCCGGATCACGCTGGCAACTTTATGACTATAGTGTCCTTCTGAATCCGAAGCTCACGCGGGACATCAGCAAGGGGGGCAGATGACGTTGCAATTGCAAAGCCTCGCGGGGCTCCTGGCGTTGCCGGCTTTGGCGTGGCTGCTTTCCGAGCAGCGCGGTGCAATCGGCGTGACGCGGGGCATCCGCATCGTGGCGATGGGACTTGTGCTGCAGATCGCGATCGCCGCGCTGATGCTGAACGTTCCCCCTATTCGTGCCTTGTTCGACTGGCCAGCGCGAGCGGTTGACGCTCTCCAGGGCGCGACCAATGCAGGTATGCGGCTTGTGTTCGGATATCTTGCCGGCGGACCAGCTCCTTTCGCCATGGTCAAGCCCGAGGCGAGCTTCGTCCTTGCGCTTCAGGCGCTGCCGATCGTGCTGCTCATGAGCGTGCTGTCCAAGCTGCTCTATCACTGGGGCGTCCTGCAATGGGTGGTGAAAGGGTTCGCATGGTGCCTCAGGCGCTCGATGGGCGTCTCGGGTCCGGTCGGCACCAGCGCCGCCGCCAACATCTTCGTTGGCATGGTGGAAGCGCCGCTGCTGGTGCGTCCCTACCTGATGGGGATGAGCCGGGCTGCTCTGTTCGCCACCATGACTGTCGGCATGGCGACCATCGCCGGCACCATGCTCGCGGTATACGCGGGCTTGCTGGCGGCAAAGCTCCCCGGCGCGGCAGGTCATCTGATTGTCGCCTCGGTGATCAGCGCTCCCGCAGCTCTCATGATTTCCGCGCTCATGGTGCCGGATCCTGCCGCGGGCGACGCCGACCGCCCGTCCGATGACACCGATATCGTCATCGCCGACGCGCCCGCCTCGAGCATGGACGCCATCGCCCAGGGGACGCGCGAGGGCGTCGATCTCCTGGTCAATATCACGGCCATGCTGATTGTCGCCGTGGCGCTTGTCACCCTGCTCAACATGGCGCTTGCGGCGGTGGCGGAGCCTTTTGGGCTGTCCTTGACCCTGGAGCGGATGCTCGGCTGGCTGATGGCCCCGCTGGCGTGGCTGATCGGGATTCCCTGGCAGGAGTGCGGGACGGCAGGCAGCCTGCTCGGCGTCAAAACGGTGCTCAACGAGTTCCTTGCCTACCTTCAACTTGCAGCGCTTCCCGCCGAGGCTCTCTCCGACCGTTCGCGCCTGATCCTAGCCTATGCATTGTGCGGATTTGCCAACATGGGCAGCCTTGGCATCATGATCGGCGGTCTCAGCGCCATGGTGCCGCAGCGGCGGCTTGAGATCGTCGAGCTCGGAGCCAAAACCATCGTTTCCGGCACGCTGGCGACGCTTCTGACCGGGGCTGTGGTGGGCGTTCTCACGGCGTGATGGCGGCAATTTCGTGGCCAGGGTCCAATGCAGCAGAAAGTGCAAAGCTGCGATGGGATTGCGGCCGGCAATCGCACAGCCTAGTGTCCCGTCTCCGAATTGCCGACACCTTTGCGACAACCCCTTATCGGCAATTCAGAGACAAAGGGACACTAGCAACATCAATGTGCTAGTGCGGCTTTGTCTCGCAATTGCCGACGAAAAACTCCGCCGCGATACTGGTCGGTAATTGCGAGACGCCGCACTAGGTTTCGAACATGAGGCCTGCGGAGTCGCGGTCCGAATCATCTGCCGGCCCGAATGCGTTCTTCTCGAAGGGATGAACCTTATCCATGTCTCTCGAAACTGAAGCCGTACTGGATCGGCGCCGCATGAAGCGTGCCACCTCGATGTGGCGCGTGCTCGCCATCATTGGCCTGGTGGCGGCGGTGGGAGCGATCGTCTTCTCGGGCGCCCGAGGGCTTGGCCTGACGAAGCCGAAACAGATCGCTCGCGTTACAATCAGTGGTCTGATTACGGAGGATCGCGCCCAGCTTCGCATGCTGAAGCAGATCGAGGAAGCTGATCACGTGGCCGGCGTGCTGCTTGCCGTCAACAGCGCGGGCGGAACCACCACGGGTGGCGAGGCGATCTATGAAGGCCTGCGCTCTCTGGCGAAGAAAAAGCCGGTCGTCGCCCAGTTCGGGACCGTCGCGGCATCTGCCGCCTACATCGCCGGACTGGGAACCGACCACATCGTCGCGCGGGGCAACTCCATCACCGGATCGGTCGGCGTCATCATGCAATGGCCGGAGGTGTCGGAGCTGCTCGGCAAGATCGGCGTGAAGATGAACGAGATCAAGAGCGGACCGCTGAAGGCCGAGCCGTCGCCGTTCCATCCGCTCAACGAGGGCGGTCGGCAGGTGACCGAGGAAATGATCCGCGAGGGCCAGCAATGGTTTCTCGGGCTGGTTCGTGCGCGTCGCAAGATCGACACTGCTGCCGTTCCCGGACTGGAGCAGGGCCGCGTCTTCTCCGGCCGCGAGGCGAAGCGGCTGGGGCTCGTCGACGAGATCGGCGGAGAGGCAGAGGCGATCCGCTGGCTTGAGCAGCAGCGCAAAGTGCCGAAGAACCTGAAGGTGGTCGACTGGGCGCCGCGCAGGAGCTCGAGCTGGTCGTTCATCTCCGCGCTGTCGCTGACCGGGACCAGCGGGATTGTCTCTGAGGTGCGCGAGGCGGTCGGCGAGGTGCTTGCTGGCGCCGGGCTCGCCGCAATCCGCCTTGACGGGCTCGTCTCTGTTTGGCAACCTTCTAAAAATTAAGGAATTCCAATAGGTTTAAGTCGAAGGGGGCGATCATGTTAAAGTCTGAGCTGATTTCGAGGATCGCAGCCGCGAACCCGCATCTGTTTCATCGGGACGTGGAGCGCATCGTGAATGTTATTTTCGATGAGATCGTGGATGCATTGGCGCGGGGCGACCGGGTCGAGCTGCGAGGTTTCGGTGCGTTCACCGTCAAGCGCCGGTCGGCGCGAACGGGGCGCAACCCCCGGACCGGCGACACTGTTAAGGTGAGCGAGAAATACGTGCCGTTCTTCAAGACCGGAAAGGAACTGCGCGAGCGGCTGAATGGACTTGAGGTGACGCCGCGCAAGGGAGGTCGTGCGTGATCGCAAGGGTTCTGTCCTGGGTCGGAGCGTTCGTCGCGTTTGTCGTGCTCGCGGCGCTGTTCCTTGCGAACAGGACGACGGTGCGGTTCTCGCTCGATCCATTCCACCCGGCCGAACCCGCACTTTGGGTCGACGCGCCGATGTGGCTCTACCTGCTGGCGCTGTTCGCCGTGGGCGCGCTCATCGGCGGCCTTGTGATCTGGATGGGTCAGGGAAAATGGCGCCGCATGGCTCGTGCCCGGACCCAGGAGGCGATGCGCTGGAAAGGCGAGGCCGACCGCCTGATGCGCGAGCGGGATGCGAGCGCGGCACAGGCGAGGGGCTCGACGCCCGCGACCAAGCCGTTGGCGCTGGCGCGGCGCTGAGAGCTGGCGCGGCACGGTCCGCCGCAGAGGTCGCGCTTGCCCCCAGTCGACGGAACAAGGGGCTGCTGTGATGCAGATGTTCTCCCGCGATGATATCGAGAAGGCGCTGTCCTATCCGGCCCTCGTCGACATTCTGGAGGCGGCCTTCCGAGCCGGCGCAATCGCTCCTCAGCGGCACCACCATACCATCGAGCTGGAGGGGCGTCCGAGCGCTACTTTGCTGCTGATGCCGGCGTGGACGACGGCGGGAGAGGATGCGGTCACGGCCGGGTCGTACGCCGGAGTCAAGATCGTCACCGTGTTTCCGGACAACGGGCCGCGCCTCGGTCTGCCGGCCATCCAGGGGCTGTATGTGCTGCTCTCGACCGGGTCCGGTGCGCCGCTCGCGTTGCTCGACGGACCGGCGTTGACGGCCTGGCGCACGGCCGCAGCATCGGCGCTGGCGAGCCGCTTTCTCTCACGCCCGGACGCCTCGCGGCTGGTGGTGGTCGGAGCCGGGGCGTTGTGTCCATACCTCATCCGGGCGCATGCCAGCGTTCGCCCGATCCGCGAGATCGCCATTTGGAACCGGTCGCCGGAAAAAGCCGAGCGCGTGAGAGACGGATTGCCTGCGGGCCTGCCCCCGGTCACCGTTGCTGAAGATCTCGAAGCGGCGGTGCGGCAGGCGGATATCGTCTCGACTGCCACGCTATCGACGGTGCCGCTGGTGCTCGGCGAATGGCTGCAGCCGGGAGCTCACGTCGATTGTGTCGGTGCCTTCAAGCGCAACATGCGGGAGACCGACGACGGAGTGGTCCGGCGCGCGCGCATCTGGGTCGATACGCGGGCCGGCGCCTTGGCCGAGGGCGGTGATCTGGTCATACCGATCGAAGCCGGCGTGATTGGCGAGGACAAGATCGAAGGCGAGCTGCGGGACCTCGCACGGGGGACAGCGCCGCGCCGCGGGTCGGCGAACGACATTACCATGTTCAAATCGGTCGGCGCTTCGATCGAGGACCTGGCGGCTGCGGTGGCCGTCTATGAGCGGCCGGCGGGCCGAACATAGCCGGCACGCGGGCTTTTCGGCACTTTCTGCTTGACTTCGACGGGTCGCCTGGACTTCGAGGGGGCATGTCAGCGCCAGCCAAAGTCAAGATCTGCGGGATCCGGACACCGCAAGCCCTCGACGCCGCCCTCTCCGGCGGCGCCGATTTCGTCGGCTTCGTGTTCTTTCCCCGGTCTCCGCGGAACGTCCGGCCGGCAGAGGCGGCCCGGCTCGCGGCGCCGGCCCGCGGCCGCGCCGCCATCGTCGCGCTCCTGGTCGATCCCGACGATCTGCTGCTTGAAGATGTGATCCCGGCGCTCAAGCCAGATCTGCTCCAGCTTCACGGTCATGAAGGCCCGGAGCGGGTTGCCGCCATCAAGGCGCGGCACGGCATCGCCGTCATGAAAGCCATCAGCGTCGAGACGGCAGCAGACATCGCCGGCGCCGGCGATTACGCCGGAATTGCCGACCGGATCCTTTTTGATGCCAAGGCGCCGAAGGAGCTGACTGGAGCGCTTCCCGGCGGAAACGGGTTGAGCTTCGACTGGCAGCTCCTCGCCGGTGCGAGCGGCAAGATCGAGTTCATGCTGTCCGGCGGCCTCAGCCCCGATAACGTCGCAGCAGCCATCGCATTGACGGGTGCCTGGGCCGTGGATGTGTCATCCGGCGTCGAATCTGCGCCCGGCGTCAAGGACGCGGCACTGATTGCCCGCTTCCTCCGCGCCGCCAAAAAGGCAGGGTGAATGCACGGTGTTGACGTCGCCTGTGCTGTGCCGGCCGCCGCATCGACCGCGGATGCTGATGCCGCTATAGGATGTGCAGAACCGCCGCATTTGCTTTGAGCGCCGCGGGCGCCATTGCCGCTTCAGATTCTCGAGGACGTCCTGATGCCGACCACGTCGACCGCCCCGTCTCCCAACAGCTATCGCTCAGGGCCGGACGACCGCGGCTTCTTCGGTCTGTTCGGCGGCCGCTTCGTCGCCGAGACGCTGATGCCGCTGATCCTCGACCTGGAGAAGGCCTACGACGCGGCGAAATCCGATCCGTCGTTCAAAGCCGAATTCGATCATCTCCTGCTGCATTATGCCGGTCGGCCGAGCCCGCTCTATTTTGCCGAACAGCTGACCCGGCATCTGGGCGGCGCGAAAATCTACTTCAAGCGCGACGAGCTCAATCACACCGGCTCGCACAAGATCAACAATTGCCTGGGGCAGATCCTGCTCGCCCGGCGCATGGGCAAGACCCGCATCATCGCGGAGACCGGAGCCGGCCAGCATGGCGTCGCAGTCGCCACGGTCTGCGCCAAGTATGGCCTGCCGTGCGAGGTCTACATGGGCGCGACCGACGTCGAGCGGCAAAGCCCGAACGTGGCCCGCATGAAGCTGCTGGGGGCCAAGGTGAACCCTGTCTCCTCCGGCGCGGGTACGTTGAAGGACGCGATGAACGAGGCGTTGCGGGACTGGGTCACCAATGTCGCGGACACCTACTATCTGATCGGCACAGCGGCCGGACCGCATCCCTATCCGGCGATGGTCCGTGACTTCCAATCTATTATCGGCCTTGAGGTGCGCGAGCAGATGATGACCGCCGAGGGCCGGCTGCCGGATACGCTGGTCGCCTGCATCGGCGGCGGCTCCAATGCCATCGGCCTGTTTCACCCCTTCCTCGACGACAAGAGCGTCAGGATCTTCGGGGTCGAGGCCGGCGGCCACGGGCTCGATGTGGCCAACGGCCATGCCGCCTCGATGAACGGCGGTCGTCCCGGGGTGCTGCACGGCAATCGCACGTATCTGCTGCAGGATGAGGACGGACAGATCCTCGAAGGCCACTCCATTTCCGCCGGCCTCGACTATCCCGGCGTCGGTCCTGAGCACGCCTGGCTGAAAGACACCGGCCGGGTGACCTACGTCTCCGTCACCGACGGGGAAGCGCTCGATGCGCTTCAGCTCTGTACCCGGATGGAAGGCATCATCCCTGCGCTCGAGCCGGCGCACGCGCTGGCGCACGTCTCGCGCCTGGCGCCGAAACTGCCCAAGGACGACCTGCTTGTGATGAACCTCTGCGGCCGCGGCGACAAAGACCTGTTCACCGTGGCGAAAGCGCTGGGCATGACGATCTGACCGGCGCCTGCCTTAGGTCGTGTCGTCGCACGAGAGGCCCATCTTCGCGAGTCCCTCGCCAAGAAAATCTCCCAGCAAGGGTGTGCCGAGAAGATAGTCCGCGGTTCGTTCGTTATGGGCTTCGGATGCTTGCGCGCGCAGTTCGGCCCACTCGCCGACGGAGCCATCGCCGCGCCCGAGCCACATCAGCGTCACGAGATCGATCTGTTCGTCGTCGTCCAGTGCATTGATGAAGGACGTCAGCTCTTCCTGCACCGGATCATCGGAATGCTGTTCGAGCACATCCGCCACGTTGTCGTCGGACGGATTGGAGCCCGAGTCCTCGTCCGCGGCGATATCCTTGCCGTCGTACTCGCGCGCTTTGACGATCAGGAAACAGACCTTCTCGAGCGCAACGTGCAGATCCGGCGTCTCCTCGTCATTCATCTCGCGTTCTCCATGCCACGGAAACAGCGCCTGAGGCTGCGCCTCATGTGTCGTCGCTTAGGGTTGTCGGATGCGTGCGAGATCCTGGAGTTGCCGGCGCGCTGCTCCAAACGCGTCCCGGATTGTCACATAGGCATCCTCATGCGCACCGGTCGCTGCAGGATCGCGACTGATCGCGATATCAGCCGCACCCGGCACCGTTATATGGATGCGGAGCTGATAGGTGTCCCCTTTGTGATGGCGATGCTGCGGACGGGCGATGACGACCCGCATCGAGGTGATGCGGTCATAGAATTGCTCAAGCTTGCCCGCCTCTTCGCGGACACGGGCCTCGATGGCGTCGGACTTCTCGATGTCCTCGAACGAAACCTGAAGTGGGGTCTGCATAGTGGCATCTCTCAATATCATCACGGCCGATCACCGGCCTTGCTGGCCTGTGCCGCCGATGCTCCTGATTTGAGCCGCCGCTTGCATTGATCCTCGTCATAGGGCGACCCGCGCCCTGCCGCCCGTTCGCCATCGCCGCAGAAGACGATCCGCCGCCCGCCGGATCACATGCGCCCGCTCGCGCTCTTTCGCGCTCATCTCCACAATGTCCCCATTCAATTGCCCCCGCCCCGATCTCACCGGAAAAGGGGACATCCCAACTTGGGGCTTACAGTGCTTGCTGCCATCACCGACAACCCGAGCAGGTTTGGCAAGTCGAGGCAGGTGACAAGTTACGTCGGCCTGACGGGGGACCTTGATTGGCCCTCTTCCGAGAAACCCAAGGTCATCGACGTCATCGACGCGCCACTGCGCCGGCTGAAAGTCGAACCCGATCCCCCTGCACATGCGAACGGCGATGACGGTGCACGCCTTTCACGTTAATGTTTCAGCCTAACCGAGTGCGGGACGGAGCCAGGGGCATGCCGGGCAGGATCTTCATCAGCTATCGGCGCGACGACGTGCCAGGTGACGCACGCGGGCTGCGCGATGGGCTCAGCAGCCGGTTCGGCAAGTCGAGCATCTTCATGGATGTCGACAACCTGCTCGCCGGCCAGCGCTTCGACGAAGAGCTCGCCAGAGCGCTTGCATCCTGCGATGTGTTCATCGCCGTCATCGGCCCGCGCTGGATGGAGCAGTTGAAGGCACGAGAGGGCACCGGCGAGCGCGACTACGTGCGCGAGGAGATCGCGGAA
>JBFWYV010000204.1:0-9424 GCA_050186055.1 Hyphomicrobiaceae bacterium
CGGCTTCACCGTCACCCAGTTCGCGTTCCGCTCGCTGGAGCCGATGTACGGCGCGACGCCGAGCGAGCAGCAGGTGCGCTCGATGGCGATCGATGGATCGGGTTCCTCGGTTTGGGAGTGGAATGCGCGGCGGGCGGAGATCAAGACCGGGCCGCTGGTGGAGATGACGCTGGGCCTGGCACAGGGCGAGCTGACGACGAAAGTCGACGATTTCTGCAATCATCTGCACGAGGCTGACCGGGAACGCTTCAGACTGAGCCTGTGGTCCCTGCAAGAGCGCGGCGGCGGCGAAATCCGCATGAGCTTCCGCATGCTGCACTCCGACAACTCCTATCGCTGGTTCGAGCTGGAGGCTGCTTCGGTGCCCTCCAACGACCGGCGCGTCTTGCGTTGCGTCGGCCTGATGCGGGAGGTGACGGAGCAGCGGCGGGCGCAGGAGCGGCTGCTTTACGATGCCGTGCACGACAGCCTGACGGGATTGCCCAACCGCGAGCTGTTCCTGGATCGGCTCGGCGTCGCGGTGACGCGCGCCAAGTCGGAGCCGCTGGTCAGGCCGGTCGTGATGCTGATCGACATGGATAAGTTCAAGAGCGTCAACGCGACGTTCGGGCTGACCTTCGGCGACAGTCTCCTGCTGACCATTGCGCGGCGGCTGCAGCGGCACCTGGGGCTGCAGGACACGCTGGCCCGGATCGGCGGCAATCAGTTCGCCCTGATGCTGATGCAGCCGATGGAGCCGATGGAGGTCATGCAGTTTGGCGAGCGCGTCAGGCGCGCGCTGCGTTCGCCGATCAGGCTGGCCGGGCAGGAGATCGTGCTGACGGGCGCCATCGGGATCGCCGTCCACGAGGTGCTGGTGGCCTCGGCGGAGGATCTGTTCAAGCGCGCCGAGATCGCGATGTATCGCGCCAAGCGCAGCGGGGCCGACAGGGTCGAGCTTTACAATCCGCAATTGAAGGACGAGACCGACGACCGCGCGGCCATCGAGAACGAGCTCCGCACCGCGCTCGAGCGTGACCAGCTGTTTGTCCTGTATCAGCCGATCATCCAGCTCTCGACGGAAGAGCTGGCCGGGTTCGAAGCGATGGTGCGCTGGAAGCACCCGCGGCTGGGAATGCTCAACCCCGACGATTTCATTCCGATCGCCGAGGAAAGCGATCTGATCGTGAAGCTGGGCTCTTTCGTGCTGACCCAGGCCGCGACCGAGGCCGCCAAGTGGCAGCGCATCCTGCCGCGTTCCGAGCGGCCGGTATTCGTTTCCGTCAACGTGTCGTCCCGCCAGCTTTTCCGCCCCGACCTGATGAAGGAGATCAGGCACATCGTCGGCCGGGCGCTGGTGCCGCAGGGCGTGCTGCGGCTTGAAGTCGCCGAGGCGCTGGTGATGGAGAATCCGGAGAAGGCCATCGAGCAGCTCGAGGCGTTGCGGTCGGCCGGAACGGGGCTGTCGCTGGACGATTTCGGGACCGGGTATTCGTCGCTGTCCTACCTTCAAAGGTTCCCGTTCGACACCATCAAGATAGACCGTGACCTGGTGCAGGCGACGGGCGGGGATGGGACGGGCGCCGGTTCCGCCATCGTGCGTTCGATCGTGGCCCTGGCGCATGAGCTCGGGAAGAAGGTGGTTGCTGAAGGCGTGGAGCAGCAACCCGACGTGGGCTTCCTGCGCTCGATCGGCTGCGAGTACGCGCAGGGCTTCTATTACGGCGGGCCGATGAACCCGCGCGATGTCGAGAAGATGCTGCGGCAGATCCGCAAGTCGGAGCACAAGCTGCATCGTGTCGGGCTGTTCCGGACCAAGTCGCGCAGCGAACGCAAGGCGGCGCGGGCGCGTCAGCCGGAGCCGGCGGATGTTGCCGAGGAGCAGGACAAGCTCGAAGTGGCCGCGAGGTTCGATAAGCGCGCCGAGGCAGAGAAGAAGGCAGCCGCCAAGGGAACCAGCCTGAGGAAGCGGTCCCGCCCGGCGGCGTCCAAGCCGCCGCCAGAGCGACGGCCCACGACGCAACCGCCGCCGGCAAACGGATCGACGGCTCCAGGGGGGCCGCGTCCGCCGGCAGCCGCGCCGCCGAGCCCGGCAGCGGCCCGATCTGCGCCACCGCACCTTCCGCCACAGCCGCCGCGCGGGAATGGCGGCGCTCCCGGTTTCCCGCCATTCCCGCCGCCAAACGGCACGCCTCCGCCGGCGCATGCCGGGCCTCTTCCGCCAACCCGCCCGCTTGTGCGCGCAAACGGTATGCCGCCTCCTGGTCCGCCGCCCCAATTCAATGCAAGGACTCCTCCGCCATCTGCCGGCAACGGGGTTCATCCCGCCGGGAATGGCGATGCGACTCATGGCGGCGGCAGACCTCCCCTGCCAGCGTCACCGAATCCCGCCGGAGGACCCAAGCCGGCGCCCGATCTGTCGACGCTGCCGCCGGCGATCGCTGCGAGTCTCGCCAAGCTTGCCAATACCTCGCCGTCCCCGCCGCGTCCGCCGGCAAACGGGCGTAGCCCGCCGCGCCCGGGCGACAAGCGTTAAAATCCCGGGTGCGTCAATCCTGGGCGTCGTTGAGCCCAGGTGGTTACGCCGCAGGCACGTTGCAGGTCCGGTCCCGATCAGCCATGGTAGGGTGGACTTGCAGGAGGCGGCAGCCAGCGTTTATGCGATGGCAGAACACGCGCATCGCGGTGATCCCGGCGGCTGCACCGAACGCGCGATTGCCGGCTGAGCCTTGCAGACACGGCACGCAGTCGCCCGGCGAGCGTTAGGAGCACTGATGGCAGAGGGTGGAGCAGACGACGAGGAGGCGCGGGCCACGGCCGGCAAGGCTGACGACGCCGCACCGTCTGGCCACTCGATCGAGGACCACACGCTGGGCGACGTGATGTTCCACGAGCATGCCGGCGATGCCGATCATGATCATGACGAGGACTTCGAGGACGTTCCGCTCGATCAGAACCCGCTATGGATCGCTGACAACGTGCGGCTGACGAGCGTCGGCATCGACGTCGGATCGTCGGGAACGCAAGTGATCTTCTCCCGCCTGCATCTGCGGCGCATGGCCGAGGACATGTCGAGCCGGTACTTCGTCGTCAACCGCGAGACCGTCTACCAGTCGCCGGTGGCGCTGACGCCCTACGAGAGCGAGACGCGGATCTCGGACGTCGAGCTCGGGCGCATCCTCGATGAAGCCTACGCCGGGGCGGGCCTCAGCCCGGATGACATCGATACCGGTGCTGTCATCCTCACCGGCGAGGCGTTGCGGCGCGAGAATGCGCAGGCGATCGCTGCGACCGTGTCCGACAAGGGCGGCGATTTCGTCTGCGCCACCGCAGGGCACCACATGGAGAGCATGCTGGCCGCGTTCGGGTCGGGTGCGGCGAAGGCCTCGCTCGATGGCGACCGGCGTGTTCTGAACGTCGACATCGGCGGCGGTACGGCAAAACTCGCCGTGCTGGAGAAGGGCAAGGTGACGGCAACCGCGGCGGTCCATATCGGCGGCCGGCTCCAGGTCGTCGACGAAGCGGGCAGGATCGTGCGTCTCGATCCCGCCGGCCGGACACATGCTTCCCGCGCCGGGTTCGCCTGGGAGCTCGGAGAGCAGGTGACGTCGGCCGAACTCGACCGTGTCGCGAAGGTGATGGCGGACACCCTGATCGACGCGTTGACCGTGCGTCCGATCCCGCATGAGATCTCGCATCTGTACCTGACGGATCCAATCGTCGATTGGGGGCAGATCGGCGGCGTGATGTTCTCCGGCGGCGTTGCGGAATACATCTATGGCCGGGAGCATCGCGATTTCGGCGATATGGGGCGGCGGCTGGGCCGCGCAATTGCGGCGCGTCTGGCCGAGGGCGGATTGCCGTGGCCGCTGCTGCCGGCGGGCGAGTGCATCCGCGCGACCGCACTCGGGGCTTCGGAATACAGCGTCCAGCTTTCGGGCAATACCTGTTTCATTTCCAATCACGGCAAGCTGCTTCCGCGCCGCAATCTGCAGGTGATCCAGCCGCCTTACGACTGTCCCGACGAGATCGTTGCCGACGACGTCGCGCGCGTCGCGAAGGCGCACCGCAAGGCGTTCGAGGCCGATGGTGACGAACGCGAGATCGCGCTGTCGTTCCATTGGCGCGGACCGCCTGCCTACGAGCGCATCGCGGCGTTTGCGCAGGGGTTGGTGCTTGGCCTGGACGACATGATCGCCGCCGGCAAGGCGCTCTATATCGTGCTGGACGGGGACATCGCGCAGTCGCTCGGCCACATCCTCAAGGACGAGATGGCGGTCGCCAGCGAGGTGCTGGTGATCGACGGCGTCGTGCTGTGGGACTTCGATTATATCGATCTCGGCAAGATCAGGCTGCCGTCGCGTACGGTGCCGGTCACGATCAAGTCCCTGGTGTTTTCGGATGATCCGCGGTCCGGCCAGCGGCTCGATCATCACCACGGACATCACCACCATCACGATCACGGCGATGGTCATCATCATCACCATCATGGCCATTCGCATGCGCATGATCGCGACCACCACCACGATCATCACCATGATCACGGTCAAGACCATCATCACCACCACTCGCATGGCGAGACGAAACGGCGCTAAACAAACGATACGGTGAAGGAGACCTGGGATGGCAGATGACGGCGGCAAGAAGAACGCGATCGTATCGGACGAGTTGGCCAAGAAGTTCGCTACCGAAAAGGACACGCCCTACGGCCGCTGGGTGCGCAACGAGGGCCTCGATATTCTCAATGCGCTGTATGTGAAGAACCTCAACACCGTCGAGCTGAAGCCTTGGGCCCGGCGCGAGGGGAAGGGCGTCTACATCAATCACGACTCCTCGCGGACCTCAAACGACTGCTACGTGTGCGAGATCGCGCCCGGCAAGAAGCTTGCTCCGCAGCGCATGCTGTTCGAGGAGATGATCATGATCCTGTCGGGCCGCGGCTCGACTTCGGTCTGGAACGATGCCGGCAATCGCATCACCTTCGAATGGGGACCCGGCGCGCTGTTCGCCATTCCATTGAACTGCTGGCATCAGCACTTCAATGCATCGGGCAAGGACCCGGTCCGGTTCGTCGCTGTGACCAACGCGCCGCCGCTGATCAACGTCTACGAGGAGCCGGAGTTCGTCTTCAACACGGCGTATGATTTCAAGGGCAGGTTCAACGGGGAGCCCGACTACTTTGCTGCGAAGACGGAGACGCAAGGGTTCAAGCTCGTCACCAACTTCGTTCCGGATGCGGTCAATCTGCCGCTGATTACCGCCAAGGAGCGCGGCGCCGGCGGCGGGCACATCCGGTTCAACTTCGCCAAGAGCTCGATGAACGCGCATATCTCGCAGTTCCCGATCGGCACCTACAAGAAGGGCCATCGGCATGGTCCGGGTGCTCACGTCATCATCCTGTCGGGCGAGGGCTATTCGCTGATGTGGCCGGAGGGCGAGGAGCCGCGCTACTACCCATGGGAGGTCGGAACCATGATCGTGCCGCCCAACATGTGGTTCCATCAGCATTTCAATACCGGTCCGACCCCCGCGCGCTATCTGGCGTTCAAGTACGAGGGTGTTGCGGTCCGTAACGCGCAAGGCGTGCCGAAGGCATGGATCAGCGCGCGCATCGGCGGCGATCAGATCGACTATGCGGACGAGACCGCTGCCGTTCGCACGCAGTTTGCCGAGGCATTGGCCAAGCATGGACTGGAGCCGAAGATGGACCAGTTCTATGAGGCGGAGCTCGCTGACCTGCCGCCCAAGATGGCGGCGGAGTGATGCCATCGCGTGCCGGATGACAGGGCGTTGGCCGCGTCACGGCGGGCCCGCCATCCGGTCGAGAGCGCCTTGCAGGATGATGGTGGCCGCGAGCTTGTCGATCAGCTCGGCCCGGCGCTTGCGGCTCGCGTCGGCTTCGATCAGCGCGCGCTCCGCGGCGGCCGTCGATAGCCTCTCGTCCCAGAGCAGGATGGGAAGGTCCGCGATCGCATTGAGGTTGCGGGCGAAGGCACGGGTCGACTGGGCGCGGGGGCCCTCGCTCCCGTCCATGTTGACGGGCAGTCCGAGCACGAGGCCGGCAACGCCGTGCTTATCGCAAAGGGCGAGCAGGCGCTCCGAATCGGCCTTGAATTTCGTGCGCCGCAGCGTCTCCAGCGCCGACGCGATCGTCAGCCGCACATCCGACAGAGACAAGCCGATCGTCTTGGTGCCGAGATCAATGCCGATGAGCCGGCGGCCGTCCGGGAGGGAGGCGCGAAAATCGCCTGCGTCTTCGTAGGTCTGACCCAAGTCCTGGTTTCCATATGCAGCCGGTTGAACGCGCAGGGGACCTGTAGCACGCCGCCGGGCGCGATGGCGGACAAACGGCAACTCCCGCGGAGCTGATACGTTTTGAGTTGCTATTTCCGATGGCTATGCCATCGGTGTCGAGGAATGCGCGTTTGCAACTCGGGGAATTTGCGTATCCATTCCGGCTGGTTGGGCGCCGCCGATCGCCGGAAGCGGGGTTAACGACCGTTGCATCGTGGTGTCCGGTTATGCTGGTGGAGTTTCGTTGCAATGAATGAGATGCCTCCGCGAAACGATACGATGCTCACAGGAGACATCCATCACGGCGGCGCCGGTTCGGATGGTTTTGGGCTGGTGATGGCCTTCACGCTCACGACGTTTCTGTCGGCGCTGCTGCTGTTCTCGATCCAGCCGATGTTCGCAAAGATGGTGCTGTCGCTGCTCGGCGGCTCGCCGTCGGTGTGGGCGGTTGCGCTCTGCTTCTTCCAGGGGGCGCTGCTGGCGGGCTACTGCTACGCGCACCTGCTGATGCGCTATGTGCCGGCCGGCTACGCCGGGATCGTCCATCTGGTGGTGTTTGCATTGGCGCTGGTGACCTTGCCGATCGGTCTGCCGGGTGGCGGCTGGCGTGAACCGCCGACCGGAGACCCTGCGCTCTGGCAGCTTGGACTGTTCACGGTGGCCATCGGTCTTCCGTTTCTGGCGGTATCGGCGAATGCGCCGTTGCTGCAGGCCTGGTTTGCGCGGACCGGTCATCCCGCGGGCCACGATCCCTATTTTCTGTACGGCGCGAGCAATCTGGGAAGCTTCGTTGCGCTTCTTGCCTATCCGCTGGTGCTGGAGCCGGCTTTCGGGCTGACCTCGCTGTCGCGGCAATGGACGATCGGGTTCGTTGTCCTGGGGCTGGCGATTGCGGTCTGCTTCTGGCTGATGCGTCAGCGGCTGACCTCGTCGGCGCTCGATGTCGCGGTGCCGTCTCCCGTTCATCCGAATGGTTCTGATCGTCCGACCTGGGTGCAGAGAGCGGGATGGGTCGGCCTCGCGCTGGTGCCGTCCGCGCTGTTGACGGCGTTCACGGCTCACGTGGCGACGGACGTTGCTTCGGCGCCGCTGATATGGGTGATCCCGCTTTCCCTCTACCTGCTCACATTCGTTGTGGTCTTCCGCGAGCAGCCGCTGGCGCTGGTGCCGTGCGTGCTGGCGGTGGCGGTCGGAACGTGGGTGTTTGCCGAATGGCTGGCGGGCCTGGCGGGCGTCGTGCTGCCGAACACAGCGCTTGCGGGACTCGCCGTTGCGGGCGGCACGGTTGCGGCGTGGCTTTACCTGAAGGGCGGGATCTCGCCGTTCCGCTGGCTGTTGGCGATCCAGTTGGCGGCCGTGGTGCTCACGCTGTTGCAGATATCCAAGACCGACAGCGATGCATGGCTGCTCGCTGCCGGAATGGGCATGTTCGCGTTCTTCTTCTCGAGCCTTGTCGCGCACAGGACGCTCTATGAAGCACGTCCGGCTGTCCGTTATCTGACCGAGTTCTATCTGTGGATGTCGTTGGGCGGTGTGCTCGGAGGGTTGTTTGCGGCGCTCATTGCGCCGCGGCTGTTCTCGGAGGTGTTCGAGTATCCGATCCTGCTGGCGCTGACGATGGCGTGCCGGCCGGGTGCACTGAATATCGCCTGGCATGACAGGGGTGAGCAGCAGAAGCTGTGGGTTCTCGCGGCATTGGGGCTGCTGCTGGTGTGGTGGGTCGATCTTTCCGGTCTCGCTCACGATGTGCACGGCATGGCCGATTGGCTGTCGCAGAACGTGACTCTGCTTTCGATCGGGACGGGGCTTGCCAACGCGCTGCTCTGGGCTGGACATCATGGGTTTGCGACGGTCCTCACCGTCGTCTTCGCCGTCCTCCTGGTCGTCTGGTATGCGCGTCCGCCACGCCAACTGGTCGCCGCAGGCCTGATGTGCCTTGCCGTGGTCCTGCTGCCGTCGTCGGTGAAACAGGGCGAGGCCCAGCGCAGCTATTTCGGCGTCTATCGCGTGTATCAGACGCCGGACGGCAGCTACCGTATCCTAATGCATGGGACGACGCTGCATGGCGCTCAGCGTCTGACGCCGCCTGCCGGAAAAGAGGACGAGCGGCCGGTTCCGGCGACCTACTATTACCCCGGCAGTCCGATGGCGCGTACGATCGAGTTCGTGCGCGGGCGGCTCGCCAATGAAGGCAGAAAGGGCAAATACGGCGTCGTCGGGCTCGGCACGGGATCGCTTGCCTGCTTTGCGCAGGACGCCGAGCGCTGGCGCTTCTTCGAGATCGATCCGGTGATCGTCAGCATCGCGCGGGACGAAAGCAAGTTCACCTTCGTGTCGAAATGCCAGCCGCAGCTCGACGTGGTGCTGGGCGATGCGCGTCTGACCATGGCGCATGAGCCGGAGGGCAGCTACGATCTCATCATCGTCGATGCGTTTTCGTCGGATGCCATACCCGTGCATCTGCTGACAGCGGATGCGATCAGGATGTACATGTCGCGGCTGGCGCCCGACGGCATTCTGCTGCTTCACATTTCCAACCGTTACCTTGATCTCGACAGCGTGCTGGCGGCGACGCGTCCTCTGGTGCCCGGCGTCGAAGGGTTGCTGCTTGACGACGACGAGGCCGATGGCAGCTACGCATCGACCGGATCAACCGTGGGGCTGTTCGCGAAGAACAGCAAGCTGTTGCCGCCGCTGCGGGCGCTGGCGATGGCGAAGGAACTGCCGGATACGTCGATGCGGGGATGGACCGACGATTATTCCGACATCCTCTCGCCGTTCCTGTCCAGACTGACACCGTATACGTCGTCCGACTGAGACGATGCGGGCGGTTGCCGCAAGCTCTCAGCAAGCGGAGACTTGTCGTAGGCGGCCGCCGCCGCGGCCGTGACGGCGGTGGGGGAGTGAGGAACGAGCCACACGAAAGTCCGTCATGGCCGCGCCGGGGCGACGTGGCAACGTCGGCCCGGACAACGGCGGCCATCCACGTGGCTCGCCGCAAGCACTGAGCGAGCGGAGACTTGTCGTAGGCGGCCACCTTCGTGGCCGTGACGGCGGTGGGGGAGTGAGGAACGAGCCACACGAAAGTCCGTCATGGCCGCGCCGGGGCGACGTGGCAACGTCGGCCCGGACAACGGCGGCCATCCACGTG
>JBFWYV010000205.1:0-9350 GCA_050186055.1 Hyphomicrobiaceae bacterium
CCCATCCGCCGGATCAGGCTTGGCCGTATTACCGGTGCTCACGGCATCCGCGGCGATGTCGTCATTCGCTCGTTCACCGCCGACCCAGCCGATATCGCCGGCTATGGACCATTGACCGACGAGCACGGCACGCGAACCTTCGTGCTGAAGGACGTGCGCGTGACGCCGAAAGGCGCCGTGATCGCCCGCATCGACGGGGTCAGCGACCGCAATGGGGCCGAAGCCCTGGCTGGCGTGGAGCTTTTGATCGAACGCTCCCGCCTTCCGCAGCCGGACGATGAGACGGAATACTACCACGCCGACCTGATCGGGCTTTCGGCCGAGACAGCGAACGGCGTGCCGATCGGTGAGGTCGTCTCCGTCCAGAATTACGGCGCCGGCGATCTTCTCGAAATCCGCCGCTCCCGGTCCGCCAACACCGAGTTGATCCCGTTCACGGTCTCGTTTGTTCCGGAGGTCGATCTCGCCCGCCGCCGCATTATCGTCGTGATGCCGGTCGACCAAGCAGAGGATGAGAGCCAGTCCTGATTGCAGCGGTTTCCACCGATACCGTCCGTTGCCCGTTCAAGATCCCTGCCTGGAGCCCCGATGATCCGCAACGCCGTTGTTGCCGCCCTGGCCCTGCTCGTCCACATCGCTCCGGCGGCGGCCGACGAGACGGTGCCGTGCCGGCGCATGCAGCATGAGGGTGCACGCTACGTCGTATGCCGCGCCGAGCCGAAGAAAACGCTGATCCGCCTCGCCTGGAAGCGCCCGGACGGTACGCCTTATGCGCTGCTTTCCAGGCTGCCGAAGACCGATCCCGCGACCCGCGGGCGGCTTCTGTTCGCGCTCAATGGCGGCATGTTCCACGCCGACCTGAGGCCGGTCGGACTTTACGTCGAGCAGCGCCGCCGGCACGCCCGTATCAATACGCGCAAAGGCCCGGGGAACTTTCACCTTCGTCCCAACGGCGTGTTCTACATCGAGGGCGATCGTGCCGGCGTGCTCGAATCCCGCGCCTATCTGCGGCGCAAGCCGCGCGCGGACTATGCCACCCAGTCCGGCCCGATGCTGGTCATCAACGGCAAGTTGCATCCGCTGTTCGACCGCGCCGAGGTCAGCCGTAAGATCCGCGACGGCGTCGGCGTCGATGCCTCCGGCGACGTGATCTTTGCGATCGCCGAGGACCCGGTTTCCTTCGCCTCGTTCGGTCGGCTTTATCGCGACAAGCTCAAGTGCCCGAACGCCTTGTTCCTCGACGGCGGCAGCGTGCCCACCTTGTATGCACCGGCAATCGGCAAGTCGGGCAACATCCTGCCGATGGGTCCGATGATCGCCGTCTATTCCCGCTGATCCCGCTTCGGAGGTCAGCCTTACAGCCGCATTGCGAGGACACCCGGCTTACTCCTATCCTGACGCATGACCACAGAGATCACGAACAGCCTTCGCATTGCGCTCGCCCAGCTCAACCCCGTCGTCGGTGACATCGCCGGCAACGTCGAGAAGGCCAGACGCGCGCATGCCGATGCCAAAGCCCTCGGCGCCGACATCGTAGCCCTTCCGGAGCTGTTTATCGCCGGCTATCCGCCAGAGGACCTCGTCCGCAAGCCCGCCTTCGCCCAGGCTGTTCTGGCCGCCACCGAGGCCCTTGCGCGGAACATCACGGACGGCCCAGGAATGCTGGTCGGCACGCTATGGCCGGACGGGGACAAGCTCTACAACGCAGCCGTGCTGATCGATCGCGGCAGGATCGAGGCCGTGCGCACCAAGGTCGATCTCCCCAACTACGGCGTATTCGACGAAAAGCGGGTCTTCGACGTGGGAGCGCTGCCGTCGCCGATCAATTTTCGGGGCGTCAGGATCGGCGCGCCGGTCTGCGAGGACATCTGGAAGGACGAGGTCATCGAATGCCTCGCCGAGTGCGGCGCGGAGCTGCTGCTGGTGATCAACGGTTCGCCGTTCGATATCACCAAGCCCGATGTGCGCATGAACATCGCCGTTGCACGCGTGACCGAAAGCGGCTTGCCGCTGGCCTACGTCAATCAGGTGGGCGGCCAGGACGAACTGGTATTCGACGGCGCCTCCTTCGTGCTCAACGCCGATTGCAGTCTCGCCGTCCAGATGCCCGCCTGGTGCGAGAAGATCACCGTCACCGAATGGACCCGTGGTCCCGAAGGCTGGACCTGCACGCCGGGCGAGAAAGCCGTCCTGGAAGAGGACGATGCGGCCGCCTATCAGGCCTGCATGCTCGGCACCCGCGACTATGTCGACAAGAACGGATTCCCGGGCGTCGTGCTTGGGCTGTCGGGCGGCATCGACTCCGCGCTCGTTGCCGCGCTTGCCGTCGATGCGCTTGGACCGCGCCGCGTCCACTGCGTGATGCTGCCCTATCGCTACACGTCCTCCGACAGCCTTGATGACGCCGCCCAGTGCGCCAAGGCACTGGGTTGCCGTTACGATACCGTACCGATTGCCGGACCCGTCGAAGGCTTCATGGACGCCCTGCAGCCGATGTTTGCCGGCACCAACCCGGATACCACGGAGGAGAACCTGCAGAGCAGAAGCCGAGGGACGATGCTGATGGCGGTCTCCAATAAATTCGGCTCCATGGTGCTGACCACCGGCAACAAGAGCGAGATGTCGGTGGGCTACGCCACGCTCTATGGCGACATGAACGGCGGGTTCAATCCGATCAAGGACCTCTACAAGATGCGCGTCTACGCCCTTGCCCGCTGGCGTAACGCCAACATCCCGGCAGGCGCAAAGGGCCCTGGCGGCATCGTCATTCCCGAACGCATCATCACCAAGGCGCCATCGGCGGAGCTCAAGGAAAACCAGACCGACCAGGATTCCCTGCCGCCCTACCCCGTGTTGGACGACATCCTCGCCTGCCTCGTTGAGCAGGAGCTGCCTGTCACGTCCATCATCGAGCGCGGCCACCCGGAGGAGACCGTCCGCCGCGTCGAACGCATGCTCTACATCGCAGAGTACAAGCGCAGACAGGCCGCGCCCGGCGTCAAGATCACGTCCCGTAATTTTGGCCGCGACCGCCGCTATCCGATCACCAACAGGTTTCGCGAGAGCAGCGCAGTGCAACCGTCAACCGCCACGGCCGGAACCGGAACCCGCCTCGTTGCACCTCGCGTCGACGGCGGCGAAGTAAGCTAGTGTGGTGGATTTGAAGTTCGCAACATCATTGGCCGCGATCTCAGAGGCGAACTTCAAATCCAAAACCACACTAGAAACATTAGCTTGCTGGTGTCCTTATCGATTCCGAAGTTCGTTCGGAGCCTGCTGCAAGAAGTGACGAACTTCGGAATCGGGACACTAGCTGAAAGGCAACCTCTGCCGCCCGTCGGCCGAACATGATACCTATATGAAGGGGAGGCCGCCGGCTTCAGCCGGCGGATTGGCCTATGGCGCGGAACATGGAGTGCGGATAGCCCATGCCCGACTGGCTCGACATCACCCTGGCGACCGTGCTCGCCGAAGAGAACGCGGTCTGGCTCACGGCAGCAGGCTGGATCGCCACGCTGTTGCTGCTTCTGGCCGTCGTTGCAATCCTGAGATCATACGAACGCGGACGACGTTCTGGCATCACGCAAGCCGCTGCAACGCCTCCGCAGCCCGCTCCGCAAGCAGCTGCTACAGCTCCACGGCAATCGCGAAATGCCGCGCCCGCGCCCCGGCCAAGGCCGGCGCCGGTGCAGGCGGCACCCGCCTCACCTCCGCCGGCAGGACTCTCGCAGGAACGGGCGCCCGGACCGGCACACGGCGCAGTATCCGAGTCGCGGCCGCCGCCATCACTTGTCGTTCCCCCCGAGGGGCGCAAGATATTCGAGCCACCCACCGACAGAGTTGCTGCCGCGGCGCGGGATCTGGCCAACGTCGTCGATCTTGCCAGCCGTCGTCCGATCACGGAGAACCGAAGGCCGCCAGCCGTTCCACCCGGCCAATCAGGCATCCGCCGGAGCACGGACAATCTCATGCGCATCCGGGGCATCGGTCCGCTGATCGAGCAGCGGCTGACGGCTTTGGGCGTCACCCGCCTCCATCAGATTGCGAGCTGGGACGCCGCCGAGGTTGAACGCATCGAAGCAGCACTCGGCCTGAACGGCCGCGTTGTCCGCGAGCAATGGGTCGAGCAGGCCCGCATCCTCGCCGGCGGTGGAGAAACCGAATTCTCCCGCCGGATCGATCGAGAGACCCGCTACATGCCGGAACGCTGAACGGCAGAGCGGTCAGCGCAACCCGCGCCCCGGCAGGCACTGAGCAAGCGGCGGCTGAAGCGATGTCCTTGGAGGGACTCAAGCCCGCAGCCGGCTCGGGCCCCACAGATTGAGCGTGCGTTCCTCGTGCGGCCAGGTCTTGGCCGGGCGGTCGTAGATGACCTCGAGCTCACCGGAAATCTCGATCCAGTTGCCGTCCGGGTCGGTGATAAAGGCGAACAGGTTGTTGCCCGGCCCATGGCGTCCGGGACCCCACTCGATCCTGATCTTGCGATCGCCGAACCGGTCGCACCAGTCCTTCATCACGCCCCACTCGGCCGCCTCGAACGAATAGTGGTCGACGCCGGTGCGCGCCTGGAAGAAGACGCCGACGGTATGGTGCTCATGGTTTGAGCGCATGAATACCGTCATGACCTTGCCGTCGCTTTCGCGCACGACATAGTCCGAAACCGCAAACCCCAGGTTATCGACGTAGAAGTCCTCGAACCGCTTGATGTCCTGGGTCGCGAACGTGATGTGCTGGATCGGACCGCGCAGCCCCTTGCGCGGCGGATCCTCCGGAGCGTGGCCGAAGACGATGACATTGCCGTCAGGGTCGGTGACGGAAAAGGCGCCGGCTCCGAACATGCCGCTGTCGACTTTCTTCACGACCGCCGGCGAATCCTCGACACGCAGGCGCAAATCGGCCAGACCATCCAGATCGCGCACGCCAAATCCGGCCCGGGCAAGGCCGTTCGCCACGCCTTCGGTGAACAGCATGCGCCGGCCGGGGCCCAGACACAGCCAACCCGAGTCCCGCTTCTCGGCCGTCATGTCCATGGCGTCGGCGTAGAATCGAGCCAGCCGCTCAGCATCGGGGCTCGTCATGGCGACATGATGAAGGTACGCTGAGGCCTTGACTGCGGTCGGCGACGACGACATGCGAGGGCTCCTTGGGCTGCCGTTTCCATAGGACGGTCTCGGGCGTCACTGTCAATACCTGCCTGACCAGTGTACAAGTGCAGAAGCCGGATGAGGGAGTCGACGCCATGACCGCCACCACCTTTGCCGATGTGCTCGAGTCCCGCGCCGAGGGTATCCTTGAAGCCTGCACGGCTTGCGGCAAGTGCTTCGAGGCTTGCCCGATGACCGAGCCGGCCGGTCTCGACACCGAAGATCCGAAGCGGGTGACGGGCGCCGTTCGCGATCTGCTCGCAGGTGAGGACGGCTCGCCGGCCGCGCAGCGGTGGGCTTCGGTATGCACCGGATCCGGCTTCTGTATTCCGGCATGCCCCGAGGGCGTCAACCCGCGTTTCATGCTGACGCTGGCGCGGCTGGCCAAGGCACGCCGCCAGCCGTCCGATACGCAGCGGCAGGTCGCGGCGAAGAACTTCCGCAAGATGAGCAAGTCGGTGCGGGTGCTGTCGCGCATGCAGCTCCCGGCCGATGTCCTGGCCCGCTTCGGCGACGTCGACAAGGACGACGAGGACGAGACGGCGGACGTGGTGTTCTACACCGGCTGCAACCTCCGGCGGACGCCGCATATCGCGCTGTTGTGCTTCGACATCATGGACCAGCTCGGCATCAACTACAAAGTGCTCGGCGGCCCGCAGATGTGCTGCGGCATCATCCAGCTCCGCACCGGCGACATGAACGTCGCCGAGAACGTCTCCTACCGCACGACCGATCGCTTCGCGGCGGCGCGGCCCAAGCACGTGCTGGCGTGGTGCCCGACCTGTCATATCCAGTTCAGCGAGACCGTGCTGCCGGGGCGCAAGGCTGCGGAGCCCGACAGGTTCTCGTTCGACATGAAGCCGTTCGTCGTCTTCCTCGCGGAACGGCTGGGCGATCTGATCCCGCATCTGACCCGGCGCGTCGAGAAGCGGGTCGCGCTGCACGAGCACCCAGGCGTCGCCGGCGTCAGCGAGTCCGCCATCAAGATCCTGCAGGCGGTGCCCGGCGTGGATCTCATCGACACCCGCCAGCCGCGCGTCGGCTACATGTGCAACACGCTGAACACCCTGCCCGACTTCAAGCGCCAGCTTCATCTCGAAACGTTGCAGGCTGCCAAGGATGCGGGCGTCGACACGCTGGCCGGGGTCTATCACGTCTGCCATCGCGAATTGTGCAGCCACGAGCGCGACTGGCCGTTCGAGGTCGTGAACTTCCTGGAGATCGTCGGCGCCAGCATGGGGCTGCGCCGGGAGGACCAGTTCAAGCGGCTGAAGATGATGCAGGATGCCGGCGCCATCGTGGCCGACGTCGCGGGCATGGCCGCCGAGCACCGCCTGCCGCTGGATCTGGTCGAGGACGTCGTACTCGGCGATCTGCTCGGCGAGCAGCCGCTTCCGCTGGCGGCGACTGCGCCGGCGGCGGCGCCGCGGGGTTGATAAGGTGACAAAGGCCGTTGGGGCCAAATGGTCCCGGCTGCGAGCCCGGGAGCCGTCCGGCTGATCAGGCTGCGACGTCGCGGTCGACGATCTCGATCAGGACGCCTTCCGGCGTCTCGAGGAAGCAGATGCGCAGTCCCGGACGGGCGAGGTGGGGCTCGACGGTGAACTTGACGCCCTTGGCCTTGAGCCCGGCGACCACGTCATCGAGCCCGCGCACGCGCAGCCCGAAGTGGTCGAGACCCCGATGCGGATGGGCAGGCGCCTGGCCGTCCTTGTCTGCACTCGGCGCAATGAAGATGTTGACGCCGTCGAGCCGAACATCAACCCGCGGTTTGCCGCGCTGCATGGTGCGGATCACCTCGGCGCCGAACATCTTCTCGAAGAATGCCGCGGTGGCATCCGGATCGGGGCTGCGCAGATGCATATGATCGAACGTGAAGGTGGTCATTGCGAAGGCTCCCCGGATTTATTCGCTGCGTATGGTCCAGTTTAAAGAGACGCCGTCCGGCTGTCATGTCTCTCCGACGAACAGATCGGCCAACGGAATCGGCCGTTCGATATAGTGCTGCTCGACCATGCAGGACATGAGCGCTTCCAGCGTCGGGCGATTGGGCTCGACACCATAGGGCCATGGGTCGGCACCGAACGCCTCGTCCATCACCTCGATGTCGTGCTGCAGCCACGGCAGAAGATAGCGCGGCGCCACCTCGATCCTCAGCAATTCGAGCGCATGGTCCTTGGCTTTAACGAAGGCCTTGTACAGCGCTGCGGCGGCGCCCGGGTTCGCCTCGTGCACCTCGCGGCGCATGGCGACGAGATGCATGATCGGATGGATCCGGGTGCGCTGCCAGTAGTCACGCTCGACGTCCGGGAAGTCCGGGAACAGACGCACGATGTCGCGGTTGCGCCTGTAGCAGGCCGGGACCCGCGTGCCGATCAGGGCGTCGATCTCGCCGGCGTCGAGCATCTGGTCGAGCGAACGGTCGGTCGGCGCGAACTCGATCCGGGGCTGTTTCAGGAGAGGGGGCGGGCTGGGCATACCATGCGTGCCGGCAACCTGGACGGCCCCCTGCACCCACGTCACCGCGGACAGGTCGATCCCATAGTCGGAGGTCAGCAGACCGCGTATCCACAGGGCTGCGGTCTGCGTGTAGAGCGCGGTGCCGATGCGCTTGCCTTCGAGGTCCTTGGGCTCCGATATCCGGTTGCAGTTGACGAAGATGAAGCCGTGGCGAAACACGCGGGACGGAAACACGGGAAGCGCCACGAACGTGCGGTCGCCGCGTCCGATCCTGCCGATGTATTCGGTCGAGGAGAACTCGGAGAGATCGAACTCCGCCTTGCCGCCCATGCGGTCGAAGATCTCGCGCATATGCTCGATGGCGACGTAGTCGAGATCGATGCCGTCGGGCTTCACGTCCCCTGTGCGCAGAGCCAGCGTCCGGTCGTAGGTGGCGCCTGCATAGGTCAGCTTGAGTTGGGCCACGGCTTCTTTTTCCTCCCTAAGTCTCGACGTGGAACGGGTTGAAGTCGGTATCGCGGTCGTAATAGTCCTCATGCTCGGCCGCCTTGAGGAAGGCGACAACGCGGTATGTGACCGGCAGGAAGCAGACCTCCACGCTGGTCTTCACCACGAACTGGCTGATCATCAGGGTAAAGACGAGCTCGTTCGGCATCAATCCCGACCCGTAGAAAGCCAGCGGATAGAACAGCGCCGAGTCCACGAACTCGCCGGCCACCGTGGAGGCTACGAAACGTCCCCCCATCCATTTGCCGTCACTGGCGACCTTCATCCTGGCGAGCACATAGGAATTGACGAACTCGCCGCAGAAGTAGGCGATCATCGAGGCCCCTGCTATGCGCCAGGTATTGCCGAAGGCGATCTCGTAGGCCTGCTGGTTGGGCCAGTCCGGAGCCGGCGGCAGCGCCACCACGATCGAGGCCATCACGGCGGCAAAGAACAAGGCGGCGAATCCGGCCCAGATCACGCGGCGCGAGCGCGAGTAGCCGTAGACCTCCGTCAGCACGTCGCCGAACACATATGAGATCGGGAAGAACAGGACGCCGGCGCCGAAGGTGACCGCACCGAGCAGCGGCAGCTCGATCTGCGCCGCCTTGGCCGGTCCGATCAGGTTGGAGCAAACGAGCACGACGACGAACGCCACCATGACGAAGTCGTAGTACCGGTAGCGGCGCTGTGGTGTCGCCATATGGGTGTACCTCCTCGGTGGAGCGCGGCAGGACAGGCCACGTCCGGGTTAATGGTCATGGCTCCCTACCGGCCGACTACCAGGGGAACGCGCCACCATAGGCCGAGAGCAAACCACGCTCCAGCATCCGGATTGGAAGTTTCGGCGGCTTGGCCTAAATCCCACAGGGATCGTTGCCGCGGCCCGCCGCCGCGACCTCCGCCGTCCGATGAATGGGAGACCCGACATGCCGCAGCCGAAGAAGGACGCCGGCCATGCGCCTGCACCGCGCCAGCTCGGCCGGCATGTGGCGTTGCCGCCGTCGCCGGAGAAGGCCGAACTGGAGCGCGTCCCCAATCCGCACGCCGACACCGACTATGTCGCGCGCTTTACCTGCCCCGAGTTCACCGCGCTGTGTCCTGTGACGGGCCAGCCCGACTTCGCGCATCTCGTCATCGACTACGTGCCGGGACGCTGGCTGGTGGAGTCGAAATCGCTCAAGTTGTATCTGGGCTCATTTCGGAACCATGGGGCCTTTCACGAGGATTGCACTGTCGCCATCGGCAAGCGCCTGACCG
>JBFWYV010000206.1:0-9369 GCA_050186055.1 Hyphomicrobiaceae bacterium
TCGACAAGGTGGAACTCGTCAAGCAGAAGCAGCCTGATCATCCTCTCTACATCTACGAGGGCGCGGGTCACGGGTTCACCTGCGATGCGCGCGGCAGCT
This sequence comes from Hyphomicrobiaceae bacterium, assembly GCA_050186055.1. Taxonomy (GTDB): domain Bacteria; phylum Pseudomonadota; class Alphaproteobacteria; order Rhizobiales; family Hyphomicrobiaceae; genus CAMDPA01. Next base: position 100 of record JBFWYV010000206.1, read on the forward strand.
ATCACCCCGACTCCGCGAAGCTGGCGCGTGGACGCACGCAGGAATACTTCACGAAGTATCTGGGCTGAGGTGGTCCGCGGGACCGGGTGCCTGGTCCCGCGCTGACCGCAAGTCTCTTCGCCGATCGGAATGGGCGGCGTTCGCCCAATCCGTCCTGGGAATCGAAATGACGGATCTGATCAAGCCACGCCATATGACGCACGCCGTCGACGTCGCCGGTGTCAAGATCGGCGGCGGCCACCCGGTCGTCGTGCAGTCCATGACCAACACCGACACGGCGGACGTGCAGGGTACGGCCGCTCAGGTCGCCGCGCTGGCGCGCGCAGGCTCCGAAATCGTGCGCATTACCGTCGATCGCGACGAGGCGGCCAAGGCCGTGCCGCACATCCGTGACCGCCTCGCGGCAATGGGCGTGCGCGTACCGCTCGTCGGCGACTTCCATTACAACGGCCATACGCTCCTGCAGCAGAATCCTGCGTGCGCCGAAGCTCTGGACAAGTACAGGATCAATCCCGGCAACGTCGGCTTCAAGGCCAAGAAGGACACCCAGTTCTCCGCCATCATCGAGCAGGCGCTGAAGCACGCCAAGCCCGTCCGCATCGGCGTCAACTGGGGCTCTCTCGACCAGGAGCTGCTCACCGCGCTGATGGATGAGAACTCGCGGTCGCCGGCGCCGAAAGACGCCCGGTCGGTCATGCATGATGCGATCGTGCAATCGGGATTGATGTCGGCTGAGCGGGCAGCAGAGCTCGGGCTCGGCACGGACCGCATTGTGATTTCGGCCAAGGTCTCCGCGGTCCAGGACCTGATTTCCGTTTACACCATGCTGGCCGACCGCTGTCGCTATGCGCTCCACCTCGGGCTGACCGAGGCGGGGATGGGCTCGAAAGGCATCGTCGCCTCGTCGGCTGCAATGGGCATCCTGCTGCAGGCGGGCATCGGCGATACCATCCGGTTTTCGCTGACTCCGGAGCCTGGCGGCGACCGCACTCTGGAGGTGCGCGCTGCCCAGGAGTTGCTGCAGACGATGGGGCTCAGGACGTTCATGCCCATCGTGGCCGCGTGTCCGGGGTGCGGCCGCACGACGTCGACCGTGTTCCAGGAGCTGGCGCGCGACATTCAGGACATGATTCGCGAGCGTATGCCGGAGTGGAAGCAACGCTATCCGGGCGTCGAGGGCCTCAACCTCGCGGTGATTGGCTGCATCGTCAATGGACCGGGCGAGTCCAAGCATGCCGATATCGGAATCTCCCTGCCCGGCACCGGCGAGCAGCCGGCAGCCCCCGTCTTCATCGACGGCAGGAAGGTGACGACGCTACGCGGCGCCAATATCGCAGCGGAGTTCAAGACGATCGTCGAGGACTACATCGCCAAGCGCTTCAGTCCCTGAGACGTCGCACGCGCCTGCTGTCGATAAAGACGGCAAGGCAGGGACTTGAGCCCTCTCCGTGCTCGAACGCTGGCCACTCCGCAATCACTGGCTCAATCAGCCCTCGGAGCAGATCGGTTCGGTTCCGAGCTATGTGCAGTGCAACAACAACACGCTCGTGACGACGGCACGTCATCGTCCAACGCCTCGCACCGGTTCGGCCCTCCGGTATCCTGTTTTGCCGCCGCCTTGATCTCGATCAGTGCCGAATGAATGTCCGGGGTTTCCTATTTCGACGTTGGCACCTACCTCTAGAATACCATGACCTTAAAGCGTCTTTGGACCTTGAATGCGACTTCGAGATCGACCCAGGCGTGGGTCGTATTTAAGGTCCGGCGCTTTAGGCAGATTGCATGTTTGAGGCTGCTCGGATTACGTTCTCTGCACACTGCACCCTGACCTCGTGAGGCACGCCATGATCGAACTGTCGAGATCCAGTGTCATGCTGTTCGAAATGTCTTTTGAGGAGGCGATGATCGCCGCAGGCGCATTGCTCACGGCAGCGCTGGCAACGCTGTGGACGTATCGAAGCCGCCTGTACCGCACGCTGGGGGAGCGTCAGCAGTCGATCCGCGACGCGGGCTTCACCGGGACCACAACCATCGCGGAGCGCAATCTTCCTCCGTTCGATGAGCGCCTGGCCGTTATCCAGAACCCGCTCCCGCCCGATCAGTTCGAGCGCCTTTCAGCCGAGATCAATAGCTTGCAGACGACCGAGCGCAACTATGTCCCCACGCACAAGAAGGGCGGCACCATCGCCTATGAAACCCTGTGCACGAAGGCGCCGTCCGTGGTTGCCTATTATCTCTCGCCGGAGCTCCACGACCTGTTGTCGAGAGTTGTCGGGGTGAAGGTCCAGCCGACGCCGCTGCACGATCAAAGCTCATGCTCGATCCTGTTCTACGAGCGCCCCGGCGACCACATCGGCTGGCACTACGACCACAACTTTTATCGTGGCCGGCATTTCACCGTGCTGGTACCCATCGTCAACCGCAACGCCGATGGCAGCGGCCTCTCCGCGGCGCGCCTTTTTACGAAGATCGGCAAGGAGGAGCGCCAGATCCCGACGCCGCCGAATTCGCTGGTCGTTTTCGAGGGCGCGAAAGTGATCCATAAGGCGACGCCGATCGCTGAAGGTGAGCGCCGTGTCGTCCTCAGCATGACGTTCTGCACGGACCCCCGGAATACGCTGATTCAGGGCATCGCCCGCCGCATCAAGGACACCGCCTTCTTCGGCATCCGCGCCCTCTGGACCTGAGGCAGGGCCGCTCGTCGATCGGGCGAGGCCGTCAATTGATCCCGATCTTGCGTCCCTTCACGCCACGCCGGATGGTGATCGAGCCGCCGCCCTCACGGCTGACCAGTTCCTCTTGTGGGGTCTGCAACGGCCGGACAGCCATCGGATAGCCGCGTGGCCCGGAATAACAGCCGGCCGCGCATTGGATATTTGAAGCAGATGAGATGGCCGCTTCGGTCGCATCGCTGCCTGTTTGCGCACCGGTGTCGGCCGCAGAAGCCAGCGGCAGCATTTCGCCGGAATAGACGACGGCGTCACGGCTACCCTCCGCGCAACCGGCCACACAGTGGACCTGACCGACGTGCTGACCGGGCAAAGCACCGCCGCCCGCAAGAGCGGACAAGGGTTCAGCGGACTTGATCCCGGCCTGTCGATGAGCGGATTGCGAGGCGGCGGACCGGTGCGTCGAGCTTGCACGCGGCACACCGGGCGAGACGGCGTTTGGAGCCATCGCGACCGCATCGGACAGCGCCGGCGCAGGGGTGGCCGACGCTGTATTTTTCGCCGTGTTGATGATCTTCACCCGAGGAGGCTGGGCTGGCGCAGCCGGCTTGGAACCTGAAGTTGGAGTGGATTTTGGCGGATACTTCGGTTGTGCTTCGGTCAGGCGACCGCTGAATTTCGCGGTCTGTGTATCGGCTTTCGCCGTCGATTGGGCCGAGGAGCCCGGCTGCGCATGACCGGGCTTGCTCGCCGCGCGCGTCGGTGTGGCAGTGGCCGGCCCCTTGTCCTTGAACGCCCCCATGACGATCCAGGATCCGGAAATCACCAGCAGCGTGATGGCAGCGGCGCCCGCCAGCCACGGCGGATGCCCGGCTGGCTTTGCTGCCGATTTTGCAGTCATGCCGGCGTGATCCGGTTGCAGCGTGTCGCTCGCCGACGATGCACCCGACGCCAGGAAATGTGACTGTCGCAGCCCGAACATCGGCCGGGCATCGGCATCCAGGTCGTCGTCCGAGTCTTGCGGATCGGGTTCGATAGCGCTCGAAAGCTCCGGCGGTTCCGCCAGCCTGTCACGCGCCGCGCCGCGAACCGGCCGAACGTTCTTCAACCAGGCAAACATGCTTCCTCCGCCGAATCGGGTCTTTGGCGTTCCGCGCCGCGGCCAGACTGGCGTTAATTCGTAAACAACTGTTTCACGGGCTGCATCGATTTGGGGCAGTGGTGCCGCGGCCGACCCGTGGGACGGCCGCGAACCTCAGCATCGGCGCGCTTAGCGCATGGAGCTCGGATAGCGCCAGTAGCTGCCGTTGGCGGTCTCGACCAGTTCCAGGATCGGGATTCGCTTTTCCGGGGGGCGCTCGCCGGTCTGGATCAGGATGCGCATGTCGTTGATCAGCGCCAGCTTCTCTGCATAGCCGGAGTGATTGATCGCGAACATATCGGTGCTGACGGCGGTCACATCGATCGTATCTATGCCCGGGACAAGGACCGGCCCTTCGGCTGGAATGTCGCCGGCGCGCGGCACGCCGCCCCAGAACTGCCGCGAGATTTCCAGCGCCCGGTCGTTGGAGGCGGCAAGCATCGTGATGCCCTTGCTGACGCCTTTGATCTCTTTCGCCAGATACTCGAAGTTGTCGCGGTCGACGTCAGGCGCGGCAAGAATGATTTGGGAGATCACGACGCTGTCCGGCTTGGAATGCCTGAGGTCTCTGAGCACCTGCAGCAGGAGTTGGTTGCCCATGCTGTGAGCGACGATGCTGACCGTCTTCGCACCCGTCTCGTTGACGACGAAATCGAGAAACTCCTTGAAATAAGGCTGCGCCTGCCCCGAGCTTTCCCGGTCGTAGCTGTAGTCCTGCAGCCCGAACGCGCCCTTCGACGGCCAGCTATAGACGAACGGAGCCCCGTCGAACTTGAGATCGTAGGCGATCTGCGCTGTACGGAACAAAGCGGCATCGAAGCTCGTGTTGAAGCCATGCACGAATACGATCGCATGGTCCCGGAAGTCGTTTGATGCACTCAGGCGCTCCCGGACCAGCCGGGCCAGCTCTTCCCGCGACAGTGATTTCACTTCCTTGAGGGTGAAGTGATGGGCCGGATCCTCCTTCTCGCGATAGAGCACGATGCTGGTGAAGGGCAGCTTGTAGACCCAGGGCCGTTCGACGTTGGGCACCTCATGCGACCTCGGAACGGTGACGAGCGCGCGGCCGAGTTCCAGCCGTCTGCCGCGTTCGCTGCTGTAGGCGGCGCGGCTGTCCTCGGCTTCGCGCTTGCGGTCTGTCCCATAGTAGACAGGTACCACGTCCCACTTGGCTTGCGCGGCGGCAGGAACAGGCGCCGGCTTGACGCCGGGATCGGCTGCGGGAGGCTTGGATGCGGCGGTTGAGTCTTCCGAAGGCTCGGCGGGCCTGGCGGCCTTCGGCTGCGGCAACGGGGTTGCCTCTGGTGCCTCGCCGCGCGGCTTCGCAGCGTCCGGCTCTGGCTCCGGCGGCGGCACTGTGGCACCCGGCTCCGGCGTCGGGACGGATGGAGCAGCCGCGGGAGGAGTCTCATCAAGCTTTCGAGCGCCCGGACGTGCAGCAGTGCCGCCGCCCGCAGGGGGCGCAGCACCGTCCGGCGTCGCTTCAGGCCGGGTCGTCATCGGCGGTTGTGGTGGCGGCGGCGATCCCGCCGTTTCGCTTTCGGGCCTGCTGGGCGCCGGCGCACCGCCTGCGGGCGGCGATGCCGGTGGAGCCCCGCGCATGGACGGTGATGTCGCGACCGGCGGCGTGCTGCTGCGGCCGTGTTCGCGCATGGCTCCGAACGTGGCCGCGAGCACGATCGGCAGGACAACGAGTAGGCCGAGGCCAAGCCGCGTCACCAGCCGCTCCGGCAGGCTCTGCCCCCGCGCCCCGACCCATGCAAGCAAGTAAAGCAATATCGTAACAGCAGCAAAAATAACGCCAGACGACGTTGGCGAGAACTCCCACATGACGCTCATGCCCTCCGTTGAAACGGCAGGGCGGCCTCGACCCCCGGTTACAGCCCCCGGTTGCAGGCAGCCAATTATGCCGCTTTGCACCGCAGCCTGAATACCAGCAGCCTGAATACCAGATGACTGCCGGCTAGTCGGCGCCCCTGCCGGAACGTCTTACACACACCGATTGCAACGCACCACGCGACGATGGCGCTTTGGCGGCGCTTTGGCGGGCCCGGGTCAAGTCGTCGTCGAGAGCGATGCGGACCGGCCCATCGGCAAGCCGTGCCCGGTAGACCTGCACGTTGGAGAGCACCTTCTGCACATAATCCCGCGTCTCCTCGAACGGAATCCGATGAATCCAGTCGATGACGTCGACGCGTGTATCGCGCGGATTGCCGAACTGGCGCACCCACTGGCAGGCACGTCCCGGTCCTGCGTTGTAGCCTGCGATGCCGAGCACGTAGCTGCCTTGGAACTCTTCCATGCGGTCTGCGATATAGGCGGACCCGAGCATGGCGTTGTAAGCCTCATCCGTCATCAGACGGCCGATGTCGCATTTGATCTTGTAGTCGCGGCAGACATGACGCGCCGTAATCGGCATCACTTGCAGGATGCCGCGCGCGCCTGCACCGGACTTGATCGCGGTATTGAACTCGCTCTCCTGCCGCGCCACGCCGAGCAGGAGCGCCATCTCCGGCGGCTTGCGCAGCGGCGTAAAGGTCGGAAAGGCGTGCACGGGATAGGAGTAGACGATGAGGTTGAAGCCGCGGGCGACCCCGGACTTCCCGATCCTCACGGACATCTGCGTGTCGTCAATCGAGCGCGCCAGGTGGGCGACCATCGCCACCGCGGCTTCGCTCTTCTGGTTCAGGCTGAGACGGGTGAGCAGTGTACGTGTGATCAGCCCGTCGAGGCCGGCCCGGTGCGCCGCAACGACGGCGTGCGCCAGTTCGTTCCCGCGAAACGCCTCGATTTCGGCCTGGGTCGGCGCGGCCGGCATGGTGACGCTCATCTGCGCCTTGCCGCTCCTGAGCCGGACGAGCGCAAGCTGACCGTGAAATGTATCGGTGAAACGTGCTGCGTCCTTGTAGTGCTCCATCGCTTCGGATCGCCGGCCCTGCCCTTCGATCGACCGGGCAAGCCAGTAGGCGCCCTTCGCGGACGACAGCGGGCCATCGGCAGCCTTCCGCATCGTTGCAAAATGCTTTTCGGCGAGCTTCGGATTCTCCAGATATTGAAGCGCCAGCCAGCCGGCCAGGAAGGCCTGGTCTTTCTGCGGATTGGCCGACAGCGCCCCCGCCTCCTTCACCACGTCATAGGCCAGCCGGAATTTGCCCGAACGCAGCAGTCCATAGGCAACCGCTCGACGCTCGGCCCACCATTCGTCCGGCGCCACGATCAAGTCCTTGTCGACCGGTACAGCGATCAGCCGCTTTGCAGCCTCCTGAACCTTGAGATGCCGCCTGAGGTTCTGGATACGGTGGTATTCGAGACCCCAGTCTTTGTCCTTCGTGTTGGCCACGCCGACCAGCAGCGCCGTCGCGTTCTTTGACCGCAGGAACACGGCCAGGCGCGCTTCGGCCTTCTTGCGCTCCGCAGCGCTGAGCAGCGGCAGGACGCGTCTGGCCACTGCAGCGCGCTCGGAGCGCTCCGCCGACCAGCGCGGTTCGTCGATCAGCAGCCTGTCCAGGCGCCACTTGTGGTCTGCCGCTGTCAGGAGCTTGCCGAAGCGCTCCAGGAACACCGGCTCGAGAGGGGCAGGCAGATCGTATTGACGCCAGGCGATTGCGGCATGGCGACGGGCGGCCTCCGCATGGCCCTCTGCGAGATACGCTGATGCCAGCGCTGCATGGCCGGCGGCAGACTCGGGCGCATCTTCCTTGAATATCGCCTTGATGTCGGTGGAGCGGCCGCCCTCTCTGAATAGAATCTCCTCCATGCGGCGCTTCAGGAGGGAACGGCTCGGCCATTGCGGGTTTGCCGACAGAAAGCCGCGATAGTCAGTGACGGTACCGAGGCCGGCTCGCAGCCGATACCATTCCGCCAGCTTGCGTACGGGCTTGTCGGAGATGTTGTCGCGTGCCCCGCGGCTGCCGGCATCGTCCCGCGCCGCGGCACGCGCGATTGCCGCCTTCAAGTTATCGATGTCGGCCGCCGAAGGTGTGCGGTCCCGCACCGGCGCGATTGCCGCATCGTAACGCTTGATGTGCGCAGCTTCCTCCGCGGCGTCTCCAGGCGACGGCGTTGCAACGACGCGAGACGCCGCCGGTCGAGCTTTGGCCGGCGCCGCCGGGGACTTGGTGGCCCCTGCTTGCGCGACCACATATGCCCCGGCTTTCGACGCTTTCGCTTTCGTCCCGGTTTCCGCAGCCGTTCCATCGGCGGATGCCACGAGCAGCAGCGCGATCGGCGCAAGCGCACAAAGCCGCGCTATGGGGGCGATTTGCCGGCTGCCGGTCGAATGTCCCATCGGTCGTCCTTTCGGTACGGTCCTTTGGCGTGGTCGGGCATTCCGCAACGCACATGTAATTCAGAGCACAAGCAATTGGCGACTTCGTGATGCACGGCGTGCAAACTCGATGCCGCTGCGAGTGTGGATGGGTCGCCGTAGTCTCCCTCGCCGATCGATCGTTATTGGGCCGATCGGTAATGTTTTGCTGCGTATCCTCGCGGCAACTGTCTTGCGGCTGGTCGCCCAAGCGCCTACACTTCGTCCCCAGCTCCGCGTTCTTGGCTCTACAGGCAACCGCACCGGCACGCTATTTGCTAGGACAGTGCCGGGTCACATAGCGGACTCGGGTACGGTAACAAGCAGTGGAAACGTGTTCAAGGCCGAGACACGGCTGTTCCGGAATCGCACATGGTAGGAGCACGGCGTCAGGGCAGGTTCTGCCGGAGGACTGGCGCAGAATCCGCAACGTGGCGGATCGGTTCAGGATGAGGCGCCCGTGCCGGTCGCCCGGCCCCTTGGGGACCGTTCATTTTTCAGAGCAGACGCGAGAGGCAGCATGCTCAAGGGATCAATCACCGCTCTCATCACGCCGTTCAAGGACGACAAGGTGGATGAGGATTCGTTTGTCCGGCTGATCGAGTGGCAGATCGCGGAGGGCACACACGGTCTGGTGCCGTGCGGCACTACCGGCGAGAGCCCCACCCTGTCGATGGAGGAGCACAAGCGCGTCATCGAGCTGTGCGTCGAGGTGGCGAACAAGCGGGTGCCGGTGATTGCCGGGACCGGGTCGAACTCGACCGAGGAGGCGATCGAACTCTCTCGTTTCGCCAGGGATGTGGGCGCGGATGCCACCCTCCACGTAATGCCCTATTACAATAAGCCGACGCAGGAGGGCCTGTATCTGCACATGAAGGCGATCAACGACGCCGTCGATATCCCGATCGTCCTTTACAACGTGCCGGCGCGTACGGTCACGGACATGTCGGTGGCGACGATGGCCCGCTGCGCCAGGCTTAAGAACGTAATCGGCGTCAAGGACGCGACCGCCAATGTGTTCCGCGTATCCCAGCAGCGGGCTGCATGCGGCGACAGGTTCATTCAGCTCTCGGGCGAGGACGGCACGGCGCTCGGGTTCATGGCACATGGCGGACAGGGCTGCATTTCGGTGACGTCGAACGTAGCCCCGCGGT
>JBFWYV010000207.1:0-9234 GCA_050186055.1 Hyphomicrobiaceae bacterium
ACCGCGACGATATCGGGCGGCGCCAGAGTGCTGATCTGAGGCGGATCTATCTGGACTCGCCACGCGCCCAGATGAAACAGCCGCCCGGCGAAACCGAGGCCAAACGGGGCGGCACGCCCCATCAGAAGGATGAGCCGCGGCTTTGAGCCTACTGGGAACGGCGCTCAGGCGAAATCTTCTATCGTCAGCAGCGCGATGAACGGCAAGCGAGCCTTGGCGAAGTTTTCGGTGGCGCCCTCGCACCGGTCGACCACCGTCACCACCGCTTCGATCTCGCCGCCGGCCTCACGAACGGCATCGACGGCTTTCATGGACGAGCCACCGGTTGTCGTGACATCCTCCAGGATCACCACGCGACGCCCTTCCAGGCTTTCACCCGGCGCCAACCCCTCGATCAGCTTCTGGGTGCCATGATCCTTGGCGGACTTGCGTACGAAGAAGGCCGGCAACCGGCGGCCGCGATGATGGCTCGTCACGGCGACGGCGGTTGCCAGCGGCACCGCCCCCATCTCCAGCCCGCCGACGAGGTCGACCGATCGGCCGGCAATCGCATCGAGCACGAGTTCGCCGATCAGCGCCGCCCCTTCCGGATCGAGCATCGTCGGCTTCATGTTGAAATAGAACGAGGTGGTCCGGCCCGACACGAGCTTGACGTCGCCGCCCTGCTGATACGAGCGGGCCCTGATGATTTCCACAAGTCGGTCGCGGCTGGCCTGGGCCATCGGCTTTCCCTATGCTGTTCGACGGGGTCCAATCACGCGTTGCGGTCTGACCTGTCAAGTCCCGCCGGACCGCGCGATCGAGATCGCAGTGGATGGATCGTACCGGACGCCGGGTCGGGCAACCATCGGCTCCAGGCCTCACTCCGGTCCCAGCTTATCCTCTCCGAAACCGTCCTCGATGAGCGCCACCAGCGCCTCGATCGCCTCCGGGCCTTCGGGTCCCTCCGCAACCAGATGCAATTCAGAGCCTGGGCCGGCCGCCAGCATCAGGAGGCCCATGATCGAGGTTCCGCCTACGGTATTCCCGTCGCGCGAGACCTCGATGCGCGCATCGAAAGATTCGGCGCATTTGACGAACTTCGCCGAGGCCCGGGCATGAAGCCCCTTGCGATTGCAGATGACGACGCTGGCTTCAGGCCGCATTCCCTCTGATCTGGCTCCCATATGGTACTCCGCTGCGACGCGGGTCGCCGCCCCCTCGGCCGGCAGCCTGATGGATCACCCATTGCCGGCAAGTACCTGGCTCGCGACACTGATATATTTGCGGCCGGACTCCTTGGCCAGATCCACCGCAGTCTTCAAGTCGGTATCGTCACGCACACTGGTGAGCTTGACCAGCATCGGCAAATTCACGCCGGCGATGACCTCGACGTTTGCCTCGTTCATGATCGAGATCGCGAGGTTGGACGGAGTACCACCGAACATATCAGTCAGGATGACAACGCCGTCACCGCCCTCGACCCGATTGACAGCCGCCAGGATATCGGCGCGCCGCAATTCCATGTCGTCGTCGGGACCGATCGAAACGGTCTCCAGTTGCGCCTGAACCCCGACCACGTGCTCCAGTGCCGCCTGGAACTCCTCGGCGAGGCCACCATGCGTGACTATGACGAGTCCGATCATCGTTCGTCCTTCACACTTTCATCCCGTCACACCGGTGGCACGTGTTTGTCAACTGTTTGCGCAAACAGCAAGAGAAACGGCAGGCTTTGGCGTCAACCGGTTTTCCGACAGCATTGAAATTCCACATCTTCGCGTGGCGCTGCTATTCCCGACCTCAACCGGGCGTTCTCTGAGCAATCGTTTCCAGCGCCAGCAACAGCTTATGCGGCGCCGACGCCTCGAACGGAGCAATGCGAAGCGCTGGAAACTCGACGCCGCAAACCAGCACCGAAAACGCCGGATCCGGGAGCCTTTCCGTTTCGCCGGGGTCAACCAGATCTGCTACAAGCTCTAGCCTCGCCTGCGCCACTGACCCGATCCGTATGACGCCCCATCCTCGCACTTCGATCAGGCCGGCGATCGAGGCCGGTGGGCGAAGCTGCACCCCGCCTTCAGCCACTTCGGCCATGACCTGATCGTCAGCGACGAGCTGTGGTGGCTCGCTCGCGAACGGCGGGCGGGTAACGGCAAGGCAGCGCAGAGCAAGGTCGGACTTGCCGAAACCAGAAGGACCGCGAATGAGCACGGCTCGGCCCGCGACTGAAATGGCGGTGGCGTGGATCAGCTCAGCCACGCTTTCCTCTTCGGGCGGTGCCACGCACCTGGCTGCCGCGCATTTCGGCCGAAGCGGCCGGCAATTGAACGACAAAACGCGCTCCAAGTGGCCGAACACCCGCTGCAGCGCCGGGTTCGTAGCGGTTCTCGGCCCAGATCCGCCCGTCGTGGGCCAGCACGATCTCTCGTGAGATCGACAGGCCAAGGCCGGAATTGGTACCGCGACTGCTCTCCTTCGTCGGCCGATACGTATAAAAGCGCTTGAACACCGCCTCCAGCATGTCCGGATCGATTCCGGGCCCTTCGTCCTCCACGGCGAATTTGATCATCTCGCCATCGCGGCAAGCACGCACCCACACCTTACCATTTTCTGGCGAGAAGGAGACCGCATTATCAATCAAATTGGTAATGACCTGCCCGATACGCCCTTCGTGAGCATAGGCGACAAGGCCACCCGAGCTGGCTCTCGTCTCCAGCGAAACGGTGTGTGTCGTCTCGCTCAGGATGTCCTGGAACGTGCTCACGACACCGCGAAGAACCACCTCGAGGTCGATGACCTCGCGCTCCTGCAGCGCCAGCTCCGCATCGAGCCGCGACGCGTTGGACACATCCGTAATCAGCCGGTTGAGCCGCTTCAGCTCATCCTGGATCTGGCGCACGAGCTGATCGCGTTCCTGGTCGGTTTTCGCGAACGCCAGCGATTCGGCCGTAGAGCGCGCCGCTGTCAGCGGATTCTTCAGTTCGTGTGCAACATCAGCCGCGAATTTCTCGCTCGCCTCGATCCGGCGATAGAGCGATCTGGTCATGGCTGCGAACGCATGCGCCAGCATCCCGACCTCGTCCTTGCGTTCCGAGAAGTCGGGCAGTTGCTGGCGCGCATTGATGTTGTGGCTGACGGCTTCGGCCGCCGCCGACAGTCGCCTGATCGGGCTCGCCACGGAATAGGCAAGCAGGATCGAGGCGGCGATGGTGGCGGCGACCGCCAGGATCGCCAGCCGTATGATCGAGTTCCGCTCCTTGTCGAGCACCTTCTCGATGTCGCCGGGCTCCGTCGACAGCAGCAGGACGCCGTAAATCTGGCGGGCGCGCCGGATCGGAGCCGCATAGGACACGATCTGCTGGCCGTCGCGACTGAGCAGCAGCATCGGCGTCGCGGTGCCCTCCATGGCATTGCGCACCGGCGGATAGTACCGGCCGTTGGCCTTGCCGAGATCCTTCAAGACCTGCAGTTCCGCTGTGAAGAAGTACTCGGTCAGCTTGGTCCAGAGGTTCTTGGTCTTGACCTTGGTTGTCGTGTCCTGCTTCTTCGTGTCCACGACCGTCCCGCGCGCCAGGAAGTCGTCGGAATCAACCAGCAGCCGGCCGTCGCGGTCATACACACGGGCGCGGACATCGGGCTGCAGCAGGCGGCTCAGGATCGGCGTCACGCGCTCCGGGCCGAGCGAGAACGCGAGCGCGGCAAAGCCGTCATCGCGAAATGGCACCAGCGACTCGTTCGATGCGGGCAAGGTATCGGGATCGACGATCAGGCGCTCGCCGACGAGCTTGGCGTTGCCGGCGATGGCCTGTGCGATGATCTCGCCCTGTGCGGTGAGACTGTCGACCTTGGCGTCGACCAGCCAGTCCTTGTACTGGTTGAGGTAGAGGTAGCCGGCCAGCAGAATCGCCAGCCCGAACAGATTGGACAGCAGGATGCGGCGAACGAGACTGCGGGAGAACCAGGCGACCATCGGCAGGCGCCTGATCACCCACATCACGCCGGAGCCCGCGCTCGACAGCGCCGGCCGCACCGATGACCACAGCGACCCGCACCGTTCGGCAATCGCTTTGCCGCCTGCACGGACGTCGCTCAGAAGTCCCTCACGCTGGGTATCGATCGCCATCGGCGCGTGCGTCCCAGGCCAATCCCGTCGTCAGGCTTCTTTAAAGCGATAACCGACACCGTACAATGTCTCGATCACGTCGAAGCTGTCGTCGACCTGCTTGAACTTCTTGCGCAGCCGCTTGATATGGCTGTCGATCGTCCGGTCGTCGACGTAGACCTGATCGTCGTAGGCGGCATCCATCAGCGAGTCGCGGGTCTTCACCACGCCGGGACGGGTCGCGAGCGCCTGCAGAATGAGGAATTCCGTGACGGTCAGCGTCACCGGCTTGTTGTCCCAATGGCAGGTATGGCGTTCCGGATCGAGGCGAAGTTTCCCGCGCTCCAGAACACGCGCGGCTTCCGTTGCCGCGCTGGTGGCGTCTTTCGGCTGAAAGCGTCGCAACACGGCCTTGACGCGTTCGACAACGAGGCGTTGCGAGAACGGCTTGGCGATGTAGTCGTCGGCGCCCATCTTGAGGCCGAACAGCTCGTCGATCTCCTCATCCTTCGAGGTGAGGAAGATCACCGGCATGTCGGACTGCTGGCGGACACGCCGGAGCAGCTCCATCCCGTCCATCCGCGGCATCTTGATATCGAATACGCCGAGATCGGCGGGCTCCTCCATCAAGGCCTCGAGTGCGGACACGCCATCGGCGTAGGTACGGACCTTGTACCCCTCCGCCTCCAGAGCCATCCGCAATGACGTGAGGATGTTCCGCTCGTCGTCAACCAGCGCAATCGTACTCTTTTCCTTCATGGCTCTCTCGCTTGATCGGCCACATGGAATTGCCGCGTCTATGGTTTCATCACGGGCAAAATGTGGCAATGTGCGTCCGATCATCAAATGCTTTGGCTGAATGGCTTGTGAATAGGGCCTCACTGTCGGCATCACGACCTGCAACGGGACGCACCTATGCCAATCCCATCTGTGCCCCATCCGTGCCAGCCTAATGACCCGACGCGCTATCGTGCCTAGGGTCTAGCGGAAAAAACACATTTGTCCAACCTGTCCACACTCTTGCGGTAGCTGCATCGATGCCTGGTCCGCTCACCGACCGCGAAAAGCCGGACGACGGAGCCCTTGTCCGCCGCCTGATGCGCTCGGCCTGGACTGCGGCTCTGGCGACCACCGACAGAGGCGACGGCTCCCCATACGTGTCCCTGGTCGCGATCGCGACTGCGCCTTCCGGGGCGCCGCTGCTGCTGGTATCGGAGCTTGCCGAGCATACGCGCAATCTGGCGAGCGACCCCCGCGCCGGCCTGCTCTTTGACGGCACGGCCTCCGGCCCCGGCGCCCTCACAGGTCCGCGCGCAACCCTGACCGGCCGCATGCAGGCCGCGACCGATGAATGCAGCCGCCTGCGCTATCTCGCCCGCCACCCCGGCGCTCGCACCTACATCGATTTTGCCGATTTCAAACGTCTTCGGATGCAGATCGAGCGCATCCAGCTTGTTGCTGGCTTCGGACGCATCACCCGCCTGGACCCTCAAAGCGTATTGATCGCAACGGACGACGCCAGCGAGCTTATCGCTGGCGAAGCCGAACTAGTACAGCGAATGAACCGCGAATGCGCTCAGGCGCTCCACGCGATCGCCGTCCAGCACGGCGGGAACCCGGCGGTGGATCACTGGCAACTGTCCGGCCTGGATCCTGAAGGCGCCGACCTGGTCTCGAACGGGACAGCGCTCCGAGTTCTTTTTCCATACCGCATCACGACGCCGGATGCCGCAGCCACGGCGCTGATACAAATAGCGTCGGCTTGCAAATCCGGGCCGAGCACACCTTGACGGCCAACGCTGCCCGGTTTGTGTGCAATGCAGCATGATTCTGCTCAAGGGCGAGCCGGTTCAGCGTCCCCGCCCGCAAGAACTGGACTAATTCTCACATGCCGCGTTGACCAAACTTTCGAGGTGACAATCTGCCCTTGACTTTCCCCTTGCGTACATCACGTGGCGCTTGTTATGCGGCAGGAGCGCCCGGATCTTCCTCAGGTTCCGGGCAAAATGACGTTGTGCACGGATTAACTTTGAGCCCGTCCGCGCCATAACGCTCGGTCGCCCCCGCGCCTGCTTGCCGGCCGTTTTGGCTTCTGGACGGCGGGATCGTTCGGGATAGTTGGGAGAAAACGCTGGAATACGTGTTGGGCCAGCTTGCCTGCGCAGGACAGCCCCTCTCCCTTCGGCTATGCTGCCGGGCTCTCTGGCAGAGCGATCGAAGTCCCATGGCACACGTGCTTCGGCCAAATTTGGAAAAACGATGAGCAAGGAACAGTTCCCTCTGAGCGCCGCCGGCAAAGTCCATCACAACAACTCGCCGGTCGAGCTGATCGAGAGCGCCATCCGTCGCGGAGAGGCGCGCTTTGCATCCACCGGTGCCCTGGTGGCGGTCACCGGTGAGCACACCGGCCGCTCGGTCAAGGACAAGTTCACGGTGCGCGACGAGGTCACCGAGGACAAGATCTGGTGGGACAACAACTTCTCCATGCCGCGCGAGAAGTTCGAAGTGCTCTACCAGGACTTCATGGCGCACGCGAAGCGGCTCGATCTTTACGTCCAGGATCTCTATGTCGGCGCGGATCCCGAGTATCGCTACAGCACCCGGATCATATGCGAGTACGCCTGGCACGCCGCATTCATCCGCCATCTGCTGCGCCGTCCGACCCAGGCCGAACTCGCCGGCTACGAACCGCAGTTCACTGTCGTGAACCTGCCGAGCTTCCGGGCCGATCCGCAACGGCATGGCTGCCGCAGTGGCACGGTCATCGCCATCGACTTCACGCGGAACCTGGTGCTGATCGGCGGCACGTCATACGCCGGTGAAATCAAGAAGTCCGTGTTCACGTTCATGAACTGGATGATGCCGGCCCGCGGTGTGCTGCCGATGCATTGCTCCGCCAACGTCGGGAAGGATGGCGACTCCGCGCTGTTCTTCGGCCTGTCCGGCACCGGCAAGACGACGCTCTCGGCCGATCCGCGGCGGACGCTGATCGGCGACGACGAGCACGGATGGTCGAGCCGCGGCGTCTTCAATTTCGAAGGCGGCTGCTATGCCAAATGCATCCGGTTGCGCGAGGAAAGCGAGCCGGAGATCTGGGCCGCGACCAACCGCTTCGGCGCCATCCTCGAGAACGTCGTTCTCAACGGCGCCAATGCCGAGCCTGACTATGACGATGAATCTCTGACCGAGAACACGCGTTCCGCTTATCCGTCGGAGTGGATCCCCGGCACCGATCCGCGTGGCATGGCTGGCCAGCCCAAGAACCTCGTCATGCTGTGCGCCGACGCCTTCGGCGTCATGCCGCCGATCGCCAAGCTGACCCCCAGCCAGGCCATGTACCACTTTCTGTCCGGCTACACGGCGAAGGTTGCCGGCACCGAGAAGGGACTTGGAAGCGATCCCGAGGCCACCTTCTCCACCTGCTTCGGCCATCCGTTCCTGCCGCTGCACCCCAGCGTCTATGGCAACATGCTCAGGGATCTGATCGCCAGACACAATGTCGATTGCTGGCTGGTCAATACCGGCTGGACCGGCGGCAAATACGGCGTCGGCAGCCGTATGCCGATCAAGGCCACCCGTGCTCTGCTCGACGCGGCTCTCGGCGGCGAGCTGAAGGACATGCCGATGCGCACCGATCCCTACTTCGGCTTCCAGGTCCCGACCGCCGTCCCCGGCATCGATTCCAAGCTGCTCAGCCCGCGGGAGACGTGGGCCGATCCGTCCGGCTTCGATGCCTTGTCCAGCAAGCTGGTCGCCGACTTCCAGGAGAACTTCAAGTTCTTCGCGCCGCACGTCGACAAGGATGTGCTGTCGGCAGAGCCGCAACTGAAGTCGGCGGCCGAATAGCGCGACTGCGCGACCGGCGGGCCTGCCGCCGGATGCAACCGATTATGATGCGACCGATACAGGGCCGGCCTCAAGCCGGCCCTGTATTCTTATTGCTTAAACCATCCATCGAGGCATCGATCGTCTCCGCCGCCTCATGTGCTCTGGGCTGATGTGCTCTGGCCGCATGCGCTTCGCCAAGCCGCTTCAAGTCAGCGGCGAACTCCTGCTCCAGCGCATCCAGGCTGCGGAACGCATCCACCAGCAATGCCTTGAAGCGTTCGACGTCCGGCTGCTTCAGTCCTTGCAGAGCAACCAGCTCGCAGCGGTGCCCCAATGGAATCAGTTTCTCCGCCAGCTCACGGCCCTGCGGCTTCAGCCGGATCGAAACTTCGCGGCCGTTGTCCGCACGCCGCTGACGCGTGATCAATCCGCGCCGGACCATCGCGCCGATCAGCCGCGACAACGTCGAGAGCTCTATCGTCGTCATCTCGCTGAGCCGGCCCAGACGCTGTCCGTCCTCCTCAGCCAGGGAGGCCAGCACCCTGTACATCGGCAAGGTTATCCCGAACGGCGCGATGCGCGCCTCGAACAGCTCCCCGATCCTCATGCCGACGCGACGGACGAGATAGGGGAACGACGTGGAGAACGGCTCGGGTTCGTGACGCTCCGGCTTGCTGGTCATGCCGAGAGTCTACTGACCTGCTTTTGCACTGACAACATTTTCATTTGCAAATATTGCGTGGGGAAAGTACATTCGGAGCAATCGGGAACCCCACCTCGAAGTGGGAGCATGTTCGCTTTTTCAACGATTGATCGGGAGGACGCACCATGGAATTCGGCTACTTCACCCTCAGCGACAATCACTACAAGCACGCCCGGTCGCCCGAACAGTTCATTCTGGAGATCCGCGAGCAAGCGATCCAGGCTGATCGCCTCGGGATGCACTCGGCCTGGATCGGCGAGCATCATTTCGACAGCCTCGGCGTCAACTCCTGCCCGCACCTCCTACTCGCCAGCATTATCTCCGAGACCAGCAACATCCGGCTGGCCCCCGCCGTCACCGTGCTGCCGCTGCACCATCCCCTGCGCATCGCCGAGGAGTGGGCAACGGTCGACCTGCTTTCCGGCGGGCGTGTGGATTTCGCCCTCGGCCGCGGCTACGACCGCAACGAGTACCTGCCGTTCGGCGCCGACTACATGAATTCGCTGGAAACGATGGAGGAGGGCCTTCAAGTCCTGCAGAAGGCCTGGAATTCACCTGGACCGTGGTCGCACAAGGGCCGGCTCTACGACATCCCCGAGATGCAGATTACACCGCGCCCGCT
>JBFWYV010000208.1:0-9201 GCA_050186055.1 Hyphomicrobiaceae bacterium
ACCCAAACTCCACGTGTTCTGCAGCTCATGGGTTGGTGCCTTTCAGCTATTGTGCACGTGAATATCAGCTGTCAAGATGTCAGCCAAATTGGCGGAATTGGCCCCTTCCGATTCGAGTATTCAGGCTGGGGCGCAGTCGCACTGCGGTGGCTAGGCTTTGGAAATCAAAATAGTAAACGCCGACATCACTCAGGTCGCGGCAGATTTGCTCGTGATGAAGCACGCTGATGGCTTCTATGGAGCTGATCAGGTCGTCGCCGACGCCATCGGCTTCAATGGTTACGTAGAAGCCGGTAAAGCTCTGTTTGTTGCTGCGAAGAAAATTGCGACACCCGAAGTACTATTCATTGGCGTCGGGCCGCTGGGCGAATTCAGGTACGAACGCATACAGGAGTTTGGTTCCTCTGTTGTTGCGCTAGCGCGAAACCACAGCCGACCCATCTTGCACTTAGCATTGACCATACATGGCCCGGGCTACGGTCTGGACGCTGAGCAAGCTTTCTTATCAATGATCGCTGGCATCGTTGGCGAGTGGACCAAAACCGCGACATCGCTGAAGACAATTACTGTAGCTGAGAGGTCACCCAAAAGATGCGAGCTTTTGGACAAACTTCTTCAGGCGCAGCGGCTCAATTTCGGGCTTCTTCGGGGGCCACAACCACTGTCTGTCACCATACCAGACCCCATCCAGGTCTCAGAGAATATTCAAGGGGCGGTCGATAGCAACGTAATTCAGTTTGGTGCAAGGGCTGAGCGCAAACCGCGTTTATTCATAGCAATGCCGTTCGCAGACGAGTTCTTCGACGAGTATGAGATTGGCTTCTGTGAAGCTGCCAAGTCGTGCAATTTTGTTTGTGAAAGGCTTGATCTTGAACATTTTACCGGTGATGTTGTGGCAGAAATTAAGAAACGCATCATTGACAGTCAGGGCGTAATTGCTCTCCTGAATGGCCACAACCCTAACGTTTTCTTGGAGGTGGGGTTCGCCCTTGCCCACAATAAGCCGGTGATACTAGTCGCTAAAGAAGGCGTGAAGCTGCCCTTTGATGTGAGTGGACAGCGCTGTATATTGTATCGGAATATTAGCCACTTGCGCGATTTGCTCTCTAAATCGATAGCCTCGCTGAATTCGCAAGGCGTCCTCACTGGCTCTGGCAGTTCTTAACCAACTAAGTGTGTGGTTTTACTTCGAGTGCGAGCCGGCCAACAGTCTGCACTACTACTCCTTGCGACTCGAGCGACTCACGGCAGAGATGGGTCAACAACCCCCATCCCGGCCAAATCGCAGACACCGTCGAAGTCCGACGCGCCGCAGACGACATCGATGAAGCAACCAAGGCTTCAGATGTGTGAGGCAGTACGGGCAATTGAGTACACACCCTCGGCGCCAAACAAAATTCAGGTTGCTGATTTTATTCTGCCGCAATTCTGCGGCATATCGCGCGCCGCAGTTGATCGCCACGTGCCCGGGCTCTCCGAGACCCGGCTGGCGCGGCCCCTCTGGGTGCCCGTGTTCCGCGCTCATCGGCACCGGAAGTATTGGACCGATGTCCGATGGTTCCTCCAAGCGACAAGCTCAGTGGTTGAGCATCTGACTTGATAATCAGAGGGTCGCGGGTTCGACTCCCGCGTCGTTTTCCATGTTCGTTTTCCACGAACACTCGCCTGCAACGCGAGACCGAAACTGGGGAAGCCGGCTGCTTCCCGGCCAATCCTGCTGATATTCCGGCCTCGGCCGGAATGACGGCCGGTTGGCAGCGCCACGGGTGCTTTGCGCCCGCGCGGATACCGCTTGCGGCTTCGGTCCGAGCGCCCGGCACCGGCTGTGTGAGTGCTTCGGCACCAGCGCAGGCCGCAACCGGGCGCAGACGGCGCGAAGCTGCAAGCTCAAGCGCGGGCCCGTGATCCGTGACGCGGGCGGCAGCCGGTAGACCTGATTGATCCAAAATTGAAACGCAGCCAGACCCAGCGACTGGCAATGATGTTTACGGAGGCTCCCATGGCCCCTTTCATGTTCAAGGTCATCGTCCGCGATGACGAGCGCGCTTTCCTGACGCGCGACGGCCGTTTCGAGCACCTGCTCGGTCCCGGCCGGTTCACGGCGTTCGACCCCGCCCGCCGGCTCAAGGCCGAGGCGGTCAAGATCGCGCGCGCCGAGCTTCCCGCCGAGAAGGCGCTGATGCTCCGCAGGACGCGGCCCGACATTGCCGAGGCGAACTTCCGCATCGTGCATCCCGGTCCCAACGAGGTCGCCATCGTGTCGTTCGACGGCGAGCCCAAGCACGTCGTGCTGCCCAACAGCACGCGGGCGTTCTGGACGGCGCTGACGGAGGTCGACGTCGAGACCATCGATGTCGCCACCGAGCCGCGCATCGCCAAGGCGCATCTCGACAAGCTCGACGTGACGTCAAACCGGCTGATCACGCTGGCTGTCATCGAGGCGCATGAGGCGGGTCTGCTCGTCATCGACGGCGAACTCGTCGGCCGGCTGCTGGCAGGCCGTCACGCGTTCTGGAACGTCGGCCGCACGGTCCGTGTCCAGAAGGTCGACCTGCGTCCGACGCCGCTCGAGGTGACGGCGCAGGAGATCCTCACGCGCGACCGCGTCGGCATCCGTGTCACGCTGACGGCGTTCACACGCGTCGTGGACCCTGAGAAGGCCACGATGGCGTCCGGCGACGTCAATGCGACCGTCTACCGGCTGGTCCAGTTCGCTATCCGTGAAGCGGTGGCGAACCGCACGCTGGACGAGATCCTGGGCGCTCGCGACACGCTGGACCGCGAGGTTCGCGCGTTCGTGACGGCGCGCACCGGCGAGCTCGGCATCGAGATCGGCGAGATCGGCGTCAAGGACGTCATCCTGCCGGGCGACGTGCGCGAGCTGATCAACAAGGTGGTCGAGGCGGAGCGGACGGCGAAGGCCAACCTGATCCGCCGGCAGGAGGAGACGGCGGCGACGCGCTCCCTGCTCAACACGGCGCGGCTGATGGAGGACAACCCTCTGCTGCTGCGCCTGAAGGAGCTGGAGGCGCTGGAACGGCTCGTGGAGAAGGTCGGCCGCATCGACCTGATCACGGGCGACAAGGCCGCCGGCTTCGACGCGCTGCTGACCAATCTGGTCAGGATCGGCCGTGACCGGCCGGATACGGCCTGACCGGCGCCGTTGCCGCAATGGGAAAGGCGCCGGTAAAAATATTGCAACACGCCGCGGGTGTCTGCGAGAAGGGTGAGACAGGAAACTGCCTCACCCTTTTTCGTTATGCAACATGAAGATAAGGCACGCGGCTGAATCAGACTTTCAAGCCAATCGGCGGCTGCCACCTGCAACTACATTAACCCTCTCCGCTGCGAGCTGGTCTAGAGTCCTATCGGCGCCGTTGCGCCGGACGCCGCGGTCGCGCAGCGTCTCTCCCGTTTGAGCGTCACAGTTGCGAAAGAGCGTACCGTTCCATGCGTCCTGCCCGCCGTGCCAAATCCAGGTCCGTCATCGACAGCGTCATTGTCGGCGATTCCATTGCGGAACTCGCCAAGCTTCCCGAAGCCAGCGTCGATCTCGTGTTCGCCGACCCGCCCTACAATCTGCAGCTCGACCGCGATCTCCTGCGCCCCAACAACACCGTCGTCGACGGCGTGCACCAGAGCTGGGACAAATTCGCGAGTTTCTCCGAGTACGACCGTTTCAGCCGCGCCTGGCTTGCCGAATCCCGACGTATCCTGAAACCGGACGGCGCGATCTGGGTGATCGGCTCCTATCACAACATCTTCCGCATGGGGACGGCCTTGCAGGATCTGGGCTTCTGGATCCAGAACGACGTGATCTGGCTCAAGACCAATCCGATGCCCAACTTCCGGGGCAAGCGCTTCACCAACGCGCATGAGACGCTGATCTGGGCCTCCCGCGATCAGAAATCGCGCCCGACCTTTAATTACGAAGCCATGAAGGCATTCAACGACGATATCCAGATGCGGTCGGACTGGCTGATCCCGATCTGCTCGGGGCCGGAGCGCCTGAAAGACGACGGCGGCCGCAAGGCCCATCCGACGCAGAAGCCGGAGGCGCTCCTGTACAGGATCCTGCTGGCCTCGACCAGGGTCGGAGATGTCGTGCTCGACCCGTTCTTCGGAACCGGAACGACCGGCGCCGTCGCGAAACGTCTTGGCCGGCACTTCATCGGCATCGAACGCGACCGGGACTATGCCGCAGCCGCCCGCGAGCGCATCGATGCGGTTTCACGACTTCCCGAACGGCACCTGGAAACTGTGCGCTCGAAACGCAATGAACCGCGCGTTCCGTTCGGCACCATCATCGAACTGGGCATGCTGACGCCCGGCGCGCCGCTTTATGACCAGCGTCGCACGGTCCGCGCCGAAGTCCGCGCCGACGGCACCTTGGCCGCTGCAGGCCGGCAAGGCTCGATCCATCGGCTGGGCGCCGAGATGCAGGGCAAGGCGGCGTGCAACGGCTGGACCTACTGGCATTTCGAGAAGAAGGGTCGGCTGGCGCCGATCGACGTGCTGCGAACCCAGGCCAAGCAGCAGCTCGGACTGGTGACGGGCACGGTGCCGGCCTCGCTCCAGGCGTGAAAAGTCAGCCACGGCAGATCCGCCCGTCCGCGGTCTGTGCGAGCACTGACCTTAGAGCATCTCCTTGATCGCCTGGATCAATGCACGATCGACACTGATCAGTCCGGCGCCGTCCGGCAGGCCGAGCCTGGCGCGTTCTTCATCCGGCACCGGACGACCCTGGAGCAGGACACGGCGATCCGGCGTCAGATAGACGGACGCCGTCTCGCCGTCCTTCTCGCCGCTCCACACCAGCTCAACTTGAAAGTTCATCAAAGCCTCCGCAGCAATAGTCTCCGGTACGCAAGGCTTCGCCAAATCGCGCGCGTCGCGTCAACCGATCCGATTTGAGCGTCTCCGAGAGCCTGTCGAGCCGGTGCTCTCAGGCCGCTACAGCCTCGCGCTTGCGAGCGCGCCCCGCTGCAATCTCCACGCTGAGCAAGGCCACCCCCACGATGAACCCGACAATATCCGTCCACACTGCCCCTGGGAATGCGCCCGCCGGGATCATCATGGCAATGCCGCTTACGACAAATGCCAGGCGATGGAGCCAGCCGATAGGCCGAGTCATGAAGCCGGCGACACCGACCGACACCAGATAGACCCCCATGACCGCGGTGAACACGGCCTGGAGGACCGCCAGCGGCGTGCCGTTCATCAGCAGTTCCGACGAACTCACGAACAGGAACGGCACGATGTAGGCGGACCACCCGAACTTGACTCCGGCCAGGCCGGTCCGCATCGAATCCGCACGTGCAATGCTTGCTGCAGCATAAGCGGCAACCGCCACCGGCGGTGTCGTCATCGACATCATGCCGAAGTACATCACGAACAGATGCGCAGCAATCGGCGTCACGCCGGCCTCGATCAGTCCCGGTGCAACGAGTGCAGCCAGCAGCACGTAGACCGCCACCGTCGGCATGCCCATGCCCAGCACGATCGAGATCAGGGCGGCCAGGACGAGCAGCAGGGGAAGATTGCCCTTGCCGAGCGCAACAAGCGAGCTGGTGAGCGCGAAATTCAACCCCGTGACATTCAGGATACCGATGATGAAACCAGCAGCAGCCGCGATCATGAGGATCTCGATCGATGCCCGGCCGGTGTCGACCAGCGCCATACCGACATCGCGCAGGCTCATCCGCTTGCCGGCGTAGCCCGACAGCAGTCCGCATACGATCAAGGCCGCCGAGGCATAGAGCGCCGCGGTCTCGGGGGACTCGTTGCCCCAGAACAGGGCATAAACGACAACTGCAAACGGGACCGGGAAAAACCAACCGTCGATCAGCACTCTGAGCGGCGGCTTGCGATCCTGCAGCGCAACACCCTTGAAATTGCCCTTGGCCGCTTCGAGGTCCGCCTGGATGAAAAGAGACACGTAATAGAGCAGCGCGGGTATCGTCGCCGCCACCACGATCGTGCCATAGGGAACCGCGAGAAGCTCCGCCATGATGAACGCAGCGGCGCCCATGACTGGCGGCATAAGCTGTCCACCCGTTGAAGCAACCGCTTCGATCGCACCGGCGTGTTCGGGCTTGTATCCCGATGCCTTCATCAATGGAATCGAGACGACACCCGTGGTAACCACGTTGGAAACGGCATTGCCGGAAATTGTACCGAACAATGACGAAGAGACGATCGCGATCTTCGCCCCGCCGCCCCGTAAATTTCCCATCAGGGCGATTGCAATATCGGTGAAAAATTGCGATCCGCCCGACCGGCTGAGCAAGGCGCCGAAGAACAGGAACGCCACAACGACGGTGGCGGCAACTCCGAACACGGAGCCAAACACGCCATTGACGTCGAGCGAGAGGTAAAGGAGCAGATCCTGCCAATCCACCTGCCGGCCCTGCAACGGACCCGGAATGAGGTGACCGAACAGCCCATATCCGATGAAGACGAGCAGAATGGACGCAAGCACTCCACCGGCAACGCGGCGCAGTCCCTCCAGAACCAGCACAAGCAGTATGCCGCCGATCACGATCGCATGGAGCGGCCGGCTCGGGGCAGAGTCATCAAGCTCCCGATAATGCAAAGCCACGTACAGCGCGGCAATAAATCCGAGCACAGCAGCCAGCACGTCGTACCAGGGCGGTGTCGTCGATCGCCCGCTTCGAAACCGCACCGAAAGAAAAACCAGCCCCAGTGAAAGGGCGAGGATGACAGCATTGAACTGTTCTTCGATCAGCACAATATCGAGCTGCCGATAAAGATCCGCTGCCCAGGCCAGCGCCGCAAGCGTGAGCACCACCGCCATCGCAATCGCAGGCCACTTTGCCCATCCGGTGACGACGGATTTCTCTGCTTCTCCCTCAGCCATGGGACTCCCGATCTCCAGACGGAGCGGTGCCCGTTGCCAGACACCGCTTATTCACTGAGCCCGTGAGTCCGAACTACTTCGCAGGCCAGATCTTCGCTTCCCTGTAGTATTTCTCCGCACCCGGATGGAACGGAACACCCCGGTCGCGCGCAAGCTCTTTGGGATCATAACGCCCGAACGCACGTGCGATGGCCGTGAGGTCCGCCTGATTGTCGTGCAGCATTTTCGCAGCTTTATAGGCAACGTCATCTGATACATGGGCACCGACGACGACGAGATAGTCCTCGGCCTGCACGTTGATCGGTTCAAGGACCCCGACCAAGCCAGGTTCCGGCTTGATCCTGATGAAATGAGATTGCGGCATCAGCTTACGCAGACCTGCGAGCGCATCCGGCGTGTCCCGCAGCGAAAGATAGCGGACCCCTCCCACCTTCACATTGATCTCGGAAATCTTGCCCGCTCCAATGGCGAAAGAACCGGATTCGA
Source organism: Hyphomicrobiaceae bacterium (assembly GCA_050186055.1). GTDB lineage: Bacteria > Pseudomonadota > Alphaproteobacteria > Rhizobiales > Hyphomicrobiaceae > CAMDPA01. The sequence goes on from JBFWYV010000208.1 coordinate 7,367, forward strand.
TTTTCCCCTGAGCGAAGTCATCGGCCGCACGCACGACGTGCGGCACCATTACGCCGTCGAAATCCGCTTCTGTAAGCCCCTCCGACGCCATTTGGGCCAGAACCGAGCGCCGCTGTGCCGTATTCGCAGTATATCCGATGCCGATCTTTTTGCCTTTGAGATCGGTGATCGACTTGTAGGGTGAATCCTTGCGCACATACCAGGACAGCAGATAGGGAAAGGTGACACCGACAACCCGTATATTCTTCGTCGGCTTGCCTTTGAAATCCTCCTTCCCCTCATACGCAAAATACGTATCGTTGGCACTGAGGAAGGCCATGTCAAAGCGCTTGGCATCCATGGACGGCAGGATCTTCAGCCCACCGCCGAACGGAACAACGCGCGCCTGCAAGCCGACCTTGTCGCCGAGCACCTTGCCCAGCGCATTTCCGAGCGAATAGTTCAGACTGCCGACCGGGCTCGTAGCAATGCCGATAGGCGCCTGAGCGGCGGCCGGTCCAGCAATGAAAAGCGTCATGCCGGCGCAACAAGCGATACCCGCTGATGCGAATCTCATGGCCGTAATCCTCCCATTTTTGGTCAACGTCGGTTATGTTGAACATTTGGCGCGACAGTTGTCCATGCTGCTCGCCATGCCTCTCGGCCGCCACGGAATTCCGGCGTGCGCATTGGCCGCGTGAAATGCCTTGGTAACGGCCACATGCTGGACGTTGATGCGGGTTGCCCGGCGGGAAAGGGCGCGAGAGGGAAACCAGCAATGTTCAGTGCGAAAAAGTCGCTGAATCTCGCACTGCAAGGAGGCGGGGCACACGGCGCATTTACATGGGGCGTGCTCGACCGCCTGCTTGAGGACGACCTGGAACTGGGGTGGATCAGCGGCACCAGCGCAGGCGCGGTCAATGCCGTCGCCCTTGCCGACGGACTTTTGCGCGACGGCAGACAAGGCGGCCGGGAACGATTGCGGCGTGTGTGGGACGCCGTCGAGGCTGCCGGCATATCGGATCTGGCCCGCCTCAACCCGTTTCTGTACGGCATGGCCAGGGCGTCGGGCATGTCGGGCCTCGGCCCATTCGTTTCACCCTATGATTTCAATCCGTTGGGATTTGATCCGCTGCGCAAATTGCTCGCCGCATCGATCGATTTCGACCGCATCCGCGACGAGGCCGGACCGGAGCTGATCATCGCCGCGACCGATGTCGGCTCCGGGTGCCCCCGGCTGTTCCGGCGTCGGCAGATGTCGATCGAGGTCGTACTGGCGTCCGCCTGCCTTCCCCAGCTTCACCATGCCGTCGAAATCGAAGGGCGCGCCTACTGGGATGGCGGCTTCTCGGCCAATCCCGACATCGTCACGCTCGGCAGCGAAAGTCCCGTAAGGGATACGCTGATCGTTCAGCTCAATCCGCTCGATCGCCAGTCGCTGCCGCGCTCGGCGCGCGACATCGGAGCCCAGATCAACACCATCACCTTCAATCAACCTCTGCTGCGCGACGTCGAGCTGATCGTCGCGGCACAGGAGGAGGCGGGCGGGCATTGGCTGTTTGCGCGTCCGGGCCGGCTCACAAGCCTCGCCCGTCACCGCTTCCACATCATCGATGCAGGGCGCTATACGTCGACGCTCCGTGCCGAGAGCAAAGCCGCGCCGGAACGCTCCGTCATCGCCTATCTGTTTGCAAGCGGCCGCATGGAGGCGGCACGCTGGCTGGAGCGGCACCGCGACGATATCGGGCGGCGCCAGAGTGCTGATCTGAGGCGGATCTATCTGGACTCGCCACGCGCCCAGATGAAACAGCCGCCCGGCGAAACCGAGGCCAAACGGGGCGGCACGCCCCATCAGA
>JBFWYV010000209.1:0-9199 GCA_050186055.1 Hyphomicrobiaceae bacterium
AGCGGGAGGATAGGTTCCGGCGGCGTTGGACGCTTCCGCTCCTGACAGACGACGGGCTGCGCTTATCTGTTGGGTGGTCCTCCGCCTCCGGTGCACCAATGACAGCGTCGTGCGCGTTGTTGCGCCTCTCGTCTTCAATGTGCATGAGCTGGGCGAGGCGGTTACGAGCGCGGTTCACGCGGCTTTTGATGGTTCCGACGGCACAACCGCAGATTTCCGCCGCCTCCTCGTAGGCGAAGCCTTCCGCACCGACCAGCAGGACGGCTTCGCGCTGGTCGGGCGGCAGACGGTCGAGCGCATCGAGCAGATCGACCATCTCGAGATGTCCGAACTGTTCGGGTTGCGACGACAGGGTTGCGGCATACTCGCCATCGCTGTCCGCCACCTCGCGCCTATACTTCCTAATCTCGGAGAAATAGGCATTGCGCAAGATCGTGAAAAGCCAGGCCTTGAGATTCGTGCCTTCCTCGAAGGTGTCGATCTTGTCCCATGCTTTCACCAGGGTTTCCTGCACGAGGTCATCCGCACGGTCCGCGTTGCTGCACAGCGAAACCGCGAATGCCCGCAGGTTCGGAACTGCGCCGATCAGTTCGGCCTTCAGCGCATTTGACACAGGCTGTGCCACTCAGTTCTCCCCGTTGCCCTTTTCGGATCGCGCCTGGCGGGCGCCAGAGTTCCTCTGCTCGAGCTGATCGAGCAGATCCAGGAAGCGCTTGGGAACCGGCTCCTTGAGAAGCTTGCCATACGTTGCCTTGAGCTGCCGGCCGACTGCACCGGCCATTTCCTCGCCGGTGCCGGTCTTATTCGTCTTCATTCTGTCTTCATCCTGCTCATCGGGCCGGTCTTCTACCTCCTTGAGTTCATCGGTCTTATCCGGCGGGTCCTTCCGCCGCTCGCTCTCGCCTGACCCCACGTCTTCAACTCCAGCAGAGGAAATAAATGGCTGCGAGGAATACGCGATACTGTCTCGCGACTGAGACTATGGCATGGTACCCGCCAAGCTCGTAATGCCTGAAGGAACGAAAAGTTCCCTGCCGTGGAACCAACCCCGCGCCGGCGTGTTAAGATCGCGGTAGGCAGCCAATGCCCCCGATTCTGAAGTCCGCCGCATCTCCATGCCGATGTTCCGAGCGAGCTTCGAAATAACAAAAGGGCAGTGAAATCATAAAGTTACTCTTGTGATTCATATCGAGAAAATCGCTCCGGGCCGAAAAGCTTGATATAGCGAATTTCTCGATCATCACACGTGACGGGAACAGGTAAGGAACACATGACATCGATGGCTTCGGCTCTTGCCCCGCATCTGCCGTATCTGCGGCGCTATGCGCGTGCTCTCACCGGCAGTCAGGATAGCGGTGACGCGTACGTTGTCGCCGCCCTCGAGGCCCTCGTTGAAGATCCAGCCTCGTTTCCAGCAGAAATGCCGCATAAGGCTGGTTTGTTCCACGTTTTCCTCAGGATATGGAACTCGGTGGATCTCAATGGACGCGTCAAGCCGGACGCGGGATCAGGTGAGGAGGAGGCTCCGGCAGACCGAAACCTGGAGCTCATCACGCCGCAGGCGCGGCAGGCATTCCTGCTGCTGGCGCTTGAGGAATTCTCCGTGGGAGAGACCGCGAAGATCCTCGGTATTTCCGAACCTGAAGCACGGGCCCTGGTCGATCAGGCCAGCCGGGAGATCTCGGAACAAGTTGCCACCGATGTGCTCATCATCGAGGATGAGCCGCTGCTTGCCATGGATCTTGAGGAACTCGTCACCTCTCTCAACCATCGACTGATCGGTGTGGCCCGAACACGCCGCGAGGCGCTCGCATTTGTGGATAAACAGCAACCCGGGTTGGTTCTGGCCGATATTCAGCTCGCCGACGGCAGCTCCGGCCTTGACGCGGTCAACGACATGCTCGGCAAGTTCGAGGTACCGGTCATTTTCATTACCGCCTATCCGGAGCGCTTGCTGACCGGCGAACGTCCCGAACCGACGTTCCTGATCACCAAGCCGTTCCAGCCTTCAACGGTCAAGGCGATCATGAGTCAGGCGCTGTTCTTCAATCGGACGGCGTCGCGCGGCGGCTGACCGGTGTTTCAGTCGCGTCCCATGAAAGCAAGCTCCGGCCACGGGAGCAATCGGCGAAAGCCGGATCAAGTGTCCGGCCCGAGAACCTGCATTCAGTGGCTGAGCTGCTCCTTCACCTTCGCAGCAATCTGCGCAAGGCTGTAGGGCTTGGGAAGGAACGCGAAATCGGCCTCGGGATCGAGACTGTTCTTGAACGCATCGTCGGGATAGCCCGAGACAAAGATGAACTTGAGCTTCGGATCGATCTTACGCAGCTCCTTCATCAGCGTCGGCCCGTCCATCTCCGGCATCATCACGTCGCTGACGACGATGTCGACCTGATTGCCGTTGGCCTGCATCACCTCGATCGCCTCGACGCCGTCGCAAGCCTGCAGCACCTCGTAGCCCTTGCTCTTCAATGCCGTGACCGCAAACCGTCGTACCGCGTCCTCGTCCTCGACCAGAAGCACGCGGCCGGTGCCGGTGAGATCGCGTGCACGCGGCTTGCGCGCCTCGGAGGCCGCCGGCTCCACCTCCTCGTCGATATCCACATGATGGCGCGGCAGGTAGAGGCGGAACGTCGTTCCGGATCCGGGCGTGCTCTCGGGAATGATGTAGCCGCCTGTCTGCTGCATGATGCCGTACACGCTCGCGAGGCCGAGGCCGGTGCCCTTGCCCACCGCTTTGGTGGTGAAGAACGGATCGAAGATCTTGGCCATCACGTCCGGTGTCATGCCGGAACCGGTGTCCTCCACCTCGATCAGCACGTACTCGCCGCGTGCCACGCCCTGGGGCGCAAGTTTCTGGCTCTCGCGTTCGCCGACATTACGCGTGCGCAGCGTGAGACGCCCGCCCTTCTCCTCCATCGCATCGCGGGCGTTGACGGCAAGATTGATGATCGAACGCTCGATCTCGGAACGGTCGGCCTTCACGAACCAAAGGTCGCGGCCCGACACGATCTTGAGCTCGATCTTCTCGCCCAGATAGCGATTGATCATCATCGACAGATCGGTGAGCACATCGCTCATCTGCAGCACCGACGGCTGCAGCGTCTGGCGGCGCGAGAAGGCGAGCAGCTGGCGCACCAGCCCGGCCGCCCGATTGGCGCTCGACTTGATCGAGATGATATGCGCGTAGGCCGGATCTCCGGGCCGGTGGGTCTGCAACAGCAGGTCCGAGAACCCGATGATCGCCGTCAGCACATTATTGAAGTCATGCGCAATTCCGCCCGCGAGCGTGCCCACAGCCTCCATCTTTTCGGCCTGCGCGACTTTGTGCTCGAGCGCCTTCGCCTCGGTTACGTCGAGCACATAGATCAGTGCGATGTCCCCCTGACCGCCGCGTCCGGGCGACGTCGTGTAAACGCGGCGCGTCACCTCCTTGCCCTTGGCGCCGAGCGTAATGTCGAACGGCGGGATATTGGCCATCCCTTCCCGAGCCGCATCCAGCGCCGCATCGATCCGGTAGGCTATCTCGCTGTCGCCGCGCGACATCGCATCGACGATGTGGCTTCCGCGCGCCGCGCTTCCGTCCAGCATCAGCCGGTTGAACGCCGTGTTGGCGCTGACGATCCGCCCTTCGCCATCGATCATGGCAATGCCTAGCGGCGCCGACTGGAACAACCGGGAGAACCGCTGCCCAGACCCCCGCATGCCTCTGGCGCCGGCATCATCCACCGGCCTCTCAAATACGGCAATCGAGTGCGAGCCGTTCTGCTGCCGGCCGACAATCAGAGTCGCCGGCCAGCGCCGCCCGTCTTCCGAGATCAGGTCGAGATCGAGCCGGCGCGGGCCATCCTCCGCCTCACCGGCCGTTGCGATCAGCCGCGCGCCGCCATCCGCGACCAGCTCCGCCAGATGCAGGTCGCGAACACCGATCTCGCCATTGGGCGATAGCGGATAGCCGAGCCACTGCCCAAGCCGCGCATTCATATGGGTGACATGGCCGTCGGCGGACGCTGCCATCAGGCCAAGCGGCAGGCTGGCATAGCGGGCCAGTCGCGATTCCAGGGCACTCAGCGCGTCGTTCTGCCTTTCGCGTTCGCTGGTGATGTCGCTCACGCGCCAGAGAAATGCGGCTGCCCGTCCGCCGCGTCCGGACAGCTTGAAGGGCTTCACCGAAATTTTGACCCATTGCGGCGCGCCATCGTCGCGGCCGCGGAGCATTACTTCTTCGCCAGCCGCATGGCCACGCTCGGCAGCACGGCTGAGCCGGAACATCGCCTCCGCACCAGCCGGATCGAGCGACAATGCCGCATCAAGCGTGTTGGGCTCGCCAAGCGCATTTGTGCCCGCGAAGGCGCGGAACGCATCGTTGGCCGTCAGCGGTCGGCCCGCGCGATCGGTGACGACGACCGCCTCGCCGATGGCCTCGACAATTTTCCGAGCCAGCGCAGCACCTTGCGCCGGCCGTCCGAAATGGACCTGATGCGCCGCCAACGCAAACAAGAAGAAGACGCCGACTGTCGCGAGCACCGCCAGCACCGTCAGCACCAGCGGCTCGGCAGCTTTCGAGGCCACCAGCGCCAATACGGCCGCGCCGCAAATACCGATCAGCGCAAGCGCAACAGCCAGCGCGCCGCGCGCAGGGAGGTAAGACCCGTCCTGCCGTGCGGCCTCGTCCGTCGGGCTCGCATCAGCCTCGCTCATGGTACGCGGGTGTACACGATTCTCGGCTTTAATGGGTGGGGCCAGTCTCACGAGATTGATACGCATAAACAACGACGTCGATCCCCCAATCATTCGCCGCTCCGGCGCCGGAAAGCGATAAGCGGCTTCAACTTACAGCGATGTCCACAGGGCGGTTCAATCATCGGACTGACACGCATCGGCACCGCTCGCAACCTTTCCGCTACCTCGGTTAAAATGGGGTTGAAACTCCGCACTGTACGCGATGAACATTTGCGGGTAAGGGCTGAGCGGGGCGTCCTGGCATAACGACGTGGCGTTTGGAGAATCCGTCTTCGACAACGACATCAAGGCCGCAGTGGCCTTGCCAGATCGAGGAGCGCGGCAACGCCGCGGCAAATTTGAAATGTGGGAAATTCTCTCCTGGCTCTTCTTCCTGGTGTTCATCGCCGCCCTCATCGTGGTCGGGGCGCTGCTGCTTCGCGGCTATCTAACGACAGGATCGATGGCCGGCAGTCTTGCCAGCACGTTCTTTCCGCCCAAGCCGGAAAAACGACTTGAGGTCGTCGATCAGGCCAACGTCGACGGCCGGCGCCGCCTGCTGCTGATCCGGCGCGATGACGTCGAGCATCTCGTCATGACCGGCGGCCCTGTCGATGTCGTCATCGAAACCGGCATCAGCGCCAAACCGGGACGCGTGCAGCAAGCCGACGTCGTCGACGGGCCCGGGACGGTATTCTCCAGGCCCGGTCGCGCCATTGGTCAAGCAGTCGGTGAACCGTAAGCCACAGAAAACGGATACAAAAACCAATCTCCCGCATCGTCGCACAGCCGAACCGAGGCGATGGCGCCTCTCGTGCCCGAAATCCGGCCGTTACTGTCCGGCAAGCCGTAAAAGCGTCATGGCAATCATCCGCATCCTCATTGCTGCCGCCCTGCTGATCACGCCCTGGCTGCCGGCGATGATCCTCTTCGCCCTCTCCCGCGCTGGCTTCGACATCCCCGATCTTGCCTTGATCGCCGGTCTGCTCTTCACCGGTACTGGCCTCGCGATGCTGCCCCTATTCAATAACGTAGTGTCCGGACTGATCCTTTTGTTCGAGAGGCCGGTGAAAGTCGGCGACTGGATCGTGGTCGGAGCCGACGAGGGTATCGTGCGACGCCTCAGCGTCCTATCAACTGAAATCGAAACCTTCGACCGATCCAGCGTCGTGATTCCAAATTCGGAACTGATCACCGGGCGGGTCAAGAACTGGACATTGCGCGATCCGCTCGGCCGCGTTCGCCTTCCTATCGGCATCGCCTATGCGGCGGATCCGGAACTGGCCGCAAAGATCATGCTGGATGTCGCCGGTCAGCACCCGAGAGTGCTGAGAACGCCGGAACCGTTCGTCAGCTTTGAGACATTCGCCGACAGCACGATCAACCTGATCCTCAACGTTTACGTTGCCGAGGTACGGCAGAGCGGGAGCATCCGGACGGAGCTGGCGTATGCAGTGCTGAAAGCCTTCAAGGCGGCGTCCATCGAGATCCCGTTCCCGCAACGCGATCTGCATCTGCGCGATCTCGAACCCGTGCGCCAAGCGCTGTTTGCGGCGATGGAGGAGCGGCGGCGCGCCAACAATCCGGACAAAGTATCCTGAAGGGACGCCCGCGGCACCCGCTACAACTGCTCGATGAAATCGATGTGAGCCGGACGGAACTCAGTCCCCGCGGTGCACGCGCTCATTGCGCTCGTGCCGTTCCTGCGCTTCGACCGTGAGGGTTGCGATCGGCCGCGCATCGAGCCGCTTCAATCCAATCGGTTCGCCGGTCTCTTCGCAATAACCGTAGGTGCCATCTTCAAGCCGCGCCAAGGCAGCATCGATCTTGGCGATCAGCTTGCGCTGGCGGTCCCGCGCACGCAGCTCCAGCGCCCGATCCGTCTCCGACGTCGCCCTGTCGGCGATATCCGCATACTGAAGAGTATCCTCATGCATGCCCTGGAGCGTCTCCCGGGTCTGGCGAAGAATATCCTCCTTCCAGGCAACAAGCTTGCAGCGGAAATACAATCGCTGCATCTCGTTCATGAACGGCTCCGCATCGCTCGGCCGGTAATTCTCCGGCAACACGATCGCAGACTGCACAGCCTTGGCTGTCTTAGTTTCGATTGGGGCACCGCCGTTGCTCTTGCGCGATGCCGACTGCGGCTGCCTGGAGCCCTGCTTGGCTGTCGTCTTTGACTGCAGCGTCGTTGAATTTGCTTTCGAAGCGGCGCGCGTGACCGATCTTGAAGGAGCCGCACCCGTCGCCCCCTTTCCGGCAGAGGCCGGCCGCGATTTACGGGTCGCTCCGCTCCTCGACGACGCGGCAGCCACGTATCTGCGTTCGCTAGCTGGCGCGGTCTTGCTCGACTTGGCAGATGCGCCTTTCTTTGCGGACGCACCATTCTTTGCGGGCACACCGGCAATCTTGGTCTGAAATTTCAGAGAACTAGCCGACGCCGCAACTTTTTTCGCTGATTTGACTGCGGACGTTGCGGACCTCACTGTATTCGACCTGCCGGCCGAGCGCGCCACCGGATCTGGGGGCGCTGCAGTCCTGCACGAGCCCGTTTTGGCGACTTCCGACTTGCCTTTGCGTTTAGTGCTCACGAGCAGTTCCGCTTTCGTCTGAGGCTGCGACGATTCGACAAACGTCTAATGGCGCACGTTTTTATTCGTATATGAGCGGCAGTCAAGCGGGTCTGGTAACTCTGGGAAGCTTGGAAGGCGGCAGGGTCTTTGCGATACGGGCGATTGACGAAGAAAAGTGCGTAAATGAAAGATTCATGAGCGGAACATTGAGTGTCTGCTCAGGTAACTCTGCGATAAACGCACCCTGCTCGCCACGGCAAACCGCATGGCGAGGATCATGGCCCACCCTTCGCAAACAGCGCATCGCCATGGTAGACGTGCCCAGCAGTCGCCCGCTCCGAACGGCTCACTGGCAGGCAAGCAAGGAAAGCTGCCCACGCGGCCGAGCCGGCATCGCTCGCGGCCGGAACGAGCTTTCGCTGAGGGACTCCGGCGCGGGCGAGGACTACATCGGCATGCCGTATCCATTCCGAGCCATTAGCACAGGCGAGAGCCACGGACATTCATGAGCAATCCAACGCCCAGGTTCGCCGGCACGGCCGGATATGTCGCAACCGACGATCTCAAGATGGCGGTCAATGCCGCGATCACCTTGCAGCGGCCGCTTCTGGTCAAAGGCGAACCCGGCACCGGCAAGACAGTTCTCGCCATCGAGGTGGCCAAGGCGATCGGCGCACCGCTCATCGAATGGCACATCAAGTCCACCACCAAGGCCCAACAGGGTCTTTACGAGTACGATGCCGTCTCGCGCCTCCGCGACAGCCAGCTCGGCGACGAGCGCGTGAAGGACATCGCCAATTACATCAAGCGCGGCAAGCTGTGGGACGCTTTCGTGAGCGACGCCCGACCGGTCCTGCTGATCGATGAGATCGACAAGGCCGACATCGAGTTTCCCAACGACCTGCTGCAGGAACTCGACCGCATGGAGTTCCACGTCTACGAGACCAGCGAGACGATCAAGGCCGAACAGCGGCCCATCGTCATCATCACGTCGAATAACGAGAAGGAGCTGCCGGACGCCTTCCTGCGCCGCTGCTTCTTTCACTACATCAAGTTCCCCGACGCCGACACGATGCGCGAGATCATCGATGTGCACTTCCCCGGTCTGAAGGGACGGCTGGTCGAAGAAGCCCTTGGCGTGTTCTACGACATCCGCGATGTGCCCGGCCTCAAGAAGAAGCCGTCCACGTCGGAGTTGCTCGACTGGATCAGGCTGCTTCTCAATGAGGACGTCAGCCCCGAGACGCTGCGCGAGAAGGACCCTCGCAAGCTCATTCCGCCCCTGCACGGCGCCCTGCTCAAGAACGAGCAGGACGTGCACCTGTTCGAACGGCTCGCCTTCATGACCCGGCGCCAGCCGCGCGAGACGTAGACCGTGGCGTCCCGGTTTACGTGATCGAGGCTGCGCGCTCGAACCCTTCGATCATGGCCACCCGGCGCAAGTAGGCCCGCGCCTTGGCGCGGTCCGCGGTAATCGCGCGCAACTCGTCATAGAACCGCCGGCGCGCGTCCTCATCCTTGTTCTCGATGTTCTTCTTGTTCTCGATCGTCTGCCGCTGCAGGTATTCTTGCGCAACGGTCCGGCGCTGCCGGTCGTAGAGGTCGAGCAGATCCTCGCCGGCGCCGTCGAACATGATGCGGGCAAGCTTGTCGACGAGGTTGAATGCATCGTGGAACCCGAAGTTCATGCCCATGCCACCCAGCGGATTGTTGATGTGGGCTGCATCGCCGGCGATCAGCACGCGACCGTCGCGGTAGCGGGAGGCGATACGCTGGTGCACGTGATAGATGTTGCGGTGCACGACGTCATAGCTGCCGCTTTTCTCATGAAAGCCCTGGATCAGCCTCTGCACGTTGGCCTCGGCGAAGATGTCCTCTTCCGGCGTCGTCGAGTCCATCGGAAA
>JBFWYV010000210.1:0-9124 GCA_050186055.1 Hyphomicrobiaceae bacterium
GAGCCGATCATTCTACGAAATCACGTTGCTGGATGAACTGGCGCGCCTCGTACCCCGCGGCGCAGTTGCAATCGATGTGGGCGCCAACATCGGAAATCACGCCGTGTACTTCGCCGGCGTGATGGGGTGCAAAGTCATCGCCTTCGAGCCGAACACAAGAGCCGCATCGCTGCTGAAGCTGAATGCCGAGCTCAATGCGCTGACACCAGACATCGAGATCCGGGAATGCGCCGCCGGCGCTCACCGTCGGCGGGCGCGCATGACCGACGGCGAACCGCACAACCTCGGCACGGCGGGCATAAGCGCGGTCGAGTCCGGCGACATCGACGTCATGCCGCTCGACGAGCTCGCCATCGACGGCGAGATCGGCCTTCTGAAGATCGATGTCGAGGGCATGGAAGCCGATGTCCTCGCCGGCGCACGAGAACTGCTAAGGCGTCATAAGCCTGTGCTGGCCATCGAAGCGCGCCAGCCGGAGGAATATCTGCGCATCGTGCGCGAGATTGCCCCGCTCGGGTACATGCCCGTGGGCTCCTTCAACTATACGCCGACACATATATTCCGGACAAAGACGGAATCCGAGACTGCCGACACCTACACTACGGCGCTGTCGCACCGGCTGTCGCTGCAATATATCGACACCATGGCGCGCACGGCCAGCGTTGACCGCCGGTTCGTCAATATTCAAGGGCAACTGTCCCAGCAGACAGAAAACGATCGAGCCGCGTCCGCGAAGATCGACGCGATTGAATCGAAACAAACGGACTTGTCGGACACCCTCGCCCAGACCAACAAAGCCTTCGCGTCGCTCGATGAGCGGAGCACCAAAGCGCTCGCCACCCTGCAGGATGAAATTCGCAGCACCGGCGGGCAATTGGCCGCGCTTGCAGCCGCCATCACCCGTGTTGGCGCGGAAATCAAGGCGCTTCGCAGCGACAACGAGACCAACACAGCCAAAGCCGACGCCCGCTTCGGCGAACTGCGCGCTCTGGCCGCCACCCTCGAAGACTCGCACACCGCAATACGGCAAGACATAACGGCCAGCCTGTCCGCGGTCCTCAATCAGGTCAGCGAATTGGACACGCGGTTCCGGTCCGAACGTTCTTCGGTGGCGACCGCTGCCGAGAGAGCGGAACGCCAAATACGGGCGCTGGAAGAAAATTCGACAGCGCGGGCAATCGAACAAGGCGCTGCTCTGCAGCATTTGCGCGAAGCCGTCGACAGCAACAGGGGACAGATCGAGCAACGCATAGACGGCATCGAAACCGCACTCTACCGGACATTGAGTGAGCACCATCGCGCCATCGCGTCTCTGCAAGGCGCCACCGACGGCCGACTCGCCGAAGTCGCAGCAAGGCTCGAAAGCGTCCTGCTGGACCTGCCGTCCATCGGCCGCGAACTGGAAGGTGTCGGCGCTCGCATCGGCGAACTCGAAACGCGCCTCAACAATACGCCGCAGCCCGATCTTTCCAACCTTGAAGAGAATACATTCAGAACCGTGGCACGTGTTGCGGACATCGAGCAATCACTGGACGGGCTGAGGCAGGGCTTCAACGTGCAATCCGATCAGGCCCTGGAGATCCAGCTCCTCGCCAATCTCGACATCAATGCCAGATTTGCCGCTTTGGAGCATCGCCTGCAGACGGCGCAGCAGCGTCTCATCGAAGATCATGTATCAAAGGCGCTAGGAAAAGGATTTGCGGAGCTTGCATCTCGCCTGACCGACGCAATGGGCATCGCGATCGCGGATCATCGCGTTGCCGACGAGATTGCCTCTGCTGCGGATGCCTCCGACTTGGGCCAGGCGCTGGAAATACTGCAAATCCCGACCCAGGACGTGGATCCAACCTCGAGTGTTACCGCTCCCGTCGCGACACAGCCCGGCGCCGCCGGGCCGCAATCGACCGAAAAAGTCTGGCACGTAAAGGGTTACGTGTCCAAGCCGCGCGTGGCCAGCACACCGCCATGTGAGGCGGCATCGGAGATTCTCGCCACAATCGATTATTCCGAAGGATGGACCGGCAAGGGATGGGGCCAGGGCGCCAGCCAGCTCGAAACCGGCGCTCGCGTCACTGCGCCTGCATCATGTCCCCGCCTGGGGTTTGTAGGCCCCACGATCCCGTTAGAGTACGGCGGACTGCTCGAGGTCACCGTTGAGATCGACGACGCCCCGGCTTCAGGTGCACGACCGTTACTTCAAATCCAGTCGACCGACGGGGTCGGAATTGGCCACGATTTCGAGCTGAATCAGGGCGCCACCACGGTTCGGGCGTTCGCGCCGCATTCGACCAAGGTCATTAAATTCTATGTCGTCATGCTGGATGCACCCGCCGGCGCATCCTTCACAATGGGCCGCCTGGTCGTTCGCCGCATCGATACCGACGACCATTGCAGGCGCATTAGGGCAAAAGTCGGGGAGCCGGTTCTTGCATCCCTTGCCTCGATCCCGAGCCGCGAGAGCATGCTCAGGGATTGCGTAAACAGCCTGCTCGCCCAATGCGACAAGGTCCGCGTCTTCCTCAACAGCTACCCGCACGTACCGGGCTTTCTGGAACATCCGCGTATCGAGATCCGCCGGTCACAGGATTGGGACGATCGCGGGGACGCGGGAAAGTTCTTTTGGATCGATAGAGACAATGAAGTCCCCGGCTACCGGGTGATCGCCGACGACGACCTGATTTTCCCGCCGGATTTCGTTGAGGTCCTGGCCGGGAAAGTCGCCGCCACCGGGAAACGCGCAATCTTTGCAACACACGGCGTTCTATTGCGCCAGCCATTCGCTCGCTACTACGATCGATCCGCCCGCGCCGCGACCTTTCATTTCAGCAACGCCCTGTCTGTGGATCGAGGAATCCACATCAGTGCCACCGGGGCAATGTGTTTCCATTCAAGCACCATTGACATGGGGTGGGGCGACTTCAAGTACAGTAATTCCGCGGACACTTGGGTCACTCTCTATACACAAAACAACAAGATTGCCGCATTCACCCCTGCCCGCCCCAGAAACTGGCTGCGCGAGAACGAGCATGCTGTCCCCAGCGACACGATTTATCGTCACTCTCTCAATCGAACGAAGTCTCGCTTCGACAGCTCTCACATTCAAGACGCCGTCCTTCGCCACGCCTGGCCGCTGACCGTAAACACGCTGTCGCGTCCGAAGGTCGCCGTTGCAGTTCATCTGAATCACCCGTCGGATCTGGCTTCCAGCGTGGGTCCGTGGCTCAAGAAGGCCAGCGCTATCGCCGACCGCGCCGAGCCAGTTTTTGTTCTCTCCTTCTATGGCGGCAATGACAGTCTCAAAGCCGCAATCGACCAGCAACCGATACCCTATGAAACGCACCTGATCGATTGTTCTCACGCTCGCGCCGACCCGCTCGCCAAGGTCCTGGCTCTCCACGTTCGGCTTGGCTTTGATGCGACGCTTCTGGGTGCAGAGAAGGTTCAGCCTGTCGCTCATCCGCAGGACAACGATGCGGAGGATTCAGTTGTTCTGTCGACGGAACCTCCAATCTCACTGGGCCCGGCACAAATCACGGCCTGGCAAAGGCCGCACGCCGATCGCCCTTGCGCGATTGCTGTAAGCGGAGGCGAAAAGGGTAACGACGGTCTGGCTTGCTTGCTCGGCAAAGGATGCCGGTTACGATCATCGCATCAGAACAACTCAGCGGCAGATGATGCGTTTCATCTTGCGGGCCACAACCTGAGAGAGCGGGTTGAAAACGCGATGGCGGAGGGACGGCGAAGCGCTGCTCGCCCACGCCATGCTCGCCCGCCAACGCAAATACGGACGGTAAACGACCTGTTCCAGCGCGTGGTTGTCCTTAACCTTGACAGACGTCCTGAGCGCTGGGAAAGAGTCTCAGCGGAGTTGGCGAGAGAGGGGATCAAGACGGAGCGCTTCAGTGCGGTCGACGGTTTGAATCCGGCCATCGCAAAGGAATATGAGGATTATTCCAGAAGACCTCCGCACACTGTCGGACCGGATCTGCCAGAGATCAGATTCGCGACGGATCTCTATATGAATTATCCGAGCCAGATGGCACGGGTTGCCCACCTCGAAGCCTCAACGGGCCGCAAGGCCATAGCTTCGGCCGGGGCCTGGGGTTACCTGCGAAGCTACGAAGCCATATTGGAACGCTCGCTCACGGAACAGGACGAGACGCTCCTCGTCTTCGATGACGACATCGTCCTTCACCGGGAGTTTCGCGCACGCTTCGAACAAGCCGTTTCGCAATTGCCGCCGAACTGGCTGATCATCCAGCTCGGAACGCTGCAGTACAACTGGACACATCCCTGGTGCCAGTGGCAATCGCCGATGCTCTACCGGACCAATGGCGCCGCCATCGGCTCGCACGCTGTCGGTATGCGCTTCGAGATACTGCCTTTTCTCCTCGATCATACGCGGCGCATGGATCTGCCGTACGACATCGGACCGCTCAGCGCCGCAACGCGCGCCTTTGCCGATCGCTGCTTCGTCATTCACCCAAATCTGGCCATACAATCCCTCGATGACAGCGACATCGGCACATCCGACTTTCAGAAAACCCGATCACGCGAGGAAATTGCGGCCGTGTACCGCTGGAACCTGTCCGACTACAGATCGCAAGAAAATGCAGACCCGAGCTAGCACGCCGACCTCCTGCAAGGATTTGACCGGATGCCCTGGCACTCCCCCTTCCGAAGACGTGAAAATGCCGACCCTCTCCGCGCCGCCGGAGACATCGCCCGCGATCAGCGCGACTGGCAAACGGCGGCGTCTCACTATTCCAGCTATCTCGAGCTGAAGCCTGAGGACGCCGCGATCTGGGTTCAGCTCGGACATTGCCGCAAGGAAGGCGGCAATCGCGACGGCGCCGAGCGCGCCTATCTGCGCGCGCTTTCCATCGAGCCGAACAATCCGGACACACACGTCCAGATGGGCCATATAGAAAAAATGAACGGCCGTCCGGATCAGGCGCTGGCGTGGTATCGCAAAGCCATCCTGATCGATCCCGGGTTTGCCCCCGCGATCCATGAGGCGACTCAGCTTTCCCTCAAGGCACCAAGCGGCCGGCCCAATATGAATGAGACCGCCGGTGACGTCGATGCCACGATCGCAGCGGCCATCGCGCGCCGCATACAGCCGCTGACCGATCAGATCGGAGCTATAAAGGCGGTCGCCGTCGAGTTGCAGCGCGTCAGGCGAAACACCGAATCGGCGGACACGCGGATTGCTGAAATGGCGGAGGCAATCAAGACCCTGGAAGGCACCGTCGCCTCGCTCCAGTCATCGCAGGCGGCCCGCATAAGCGAGCTGGAAGCGAAAATCCCGGCCGGATCGTACAGTTTTCCCGCACTGCTGACGCAATTGTCGGAAGTGAAGGCGCAAAAGGCCGAACTCGATCAATTTCGTGAGAAAATTGATGCGCTCGCACGTCGCCTGAACGGCTCATCGGCCTGAACTGCCCGATTTGGCGCGGTTTCTGCCAACATGCACCCGGCGCCCGGCAAAGCGGCAATCCCCCTCCGGCAGACAAATCCGCGTGATGCAAACCACGATCGGAACCATCCCCGCCGGCCCCGCTTGAATGATCCCGCGCGCTACCACATCTTTACCTGGGAACCCTTACGTTCGGCCGCAAGCCAACGTACGCGTACAGGAGCACCCCCATGAAAGCATTGATGACACTCCTGGCCTGCGCCCTTGCCTTCACCTTCACAGCCGCGGCCGAAGCAAAGCAGCCGCGCAAGAAGAAGGTTTACAGGGACTACAACGCCGGGGAGAACTATCGACACGCCCGCCGGCCCTATTCCATAGGCCCGAACGGCCTCTGCCAGCGTGATACCGGCACGCCGACGAGCCAGCTCAACTTCCGCGTCAAGTGCGATGTCGAAGAGTTCTGGCGGCGCATGGAGGACAATGCCGGCGGCTTCCGCTGACGTCCGACCGTACTGAACGGGACCAGACACACGGGCATCCAGGCTCCGCCGCGCAACCACAGGCGGAGCCGCCTTCGCTTGCCAAGCTAAGCGCGTGTTTCCATAATGTGGCTCGACGCCGGCGGCCGCCAGGGCACGCCACAGCACGCGGCTTTCAGCGAATAGAGGCCAAGGATGGCTCGGCTGCCCACCCTCTACGTCTCTCACGGCTCGCCCAATCTCGCAATCACGCCGGACACGCCGGCTTACAGGTTCCTCAGCCGGGCAGCTTCGCAACTGCCGCGCCCGGAGGCCATTCTTGTCGTCTCAGCCCATTACTGCACGCAGCGGCCGGCGTATGCGACCGCGCTGAAGCCGACGATGATTTACGATTTCGGCGGCTTCGATCCTCGTCTCTACCAGTTCGACTACAGGGCACCGGGAGCACCGGCCGTATCGCGCCGTGCTGCCGGTTTGCTTGCCGAAGCGGGACTTGAGGCGGACGAGGATACCGGCCGCGGCTACGACCACGGCGTCTGGGTTCCCCTCCACATCATGTACCCCGAAGCGGATATCCCTGTCGCCCAGGTGTCCATGCAGCCTCTGGAAGATTCGCGCCATCACTTCCGGCTTGGGCGGGCGCTGAAGCCGCTGCGCGACGAAGGCGTGCTTATTATCGCGTCCGGCTCGTTCACCCACAACCTCAGCGCCATCGAGCGCGATGGCCTTTACAATCCGCCTCATCCGCGGGTGACCCGCTTCGTCGATTGGATGCACGACCGGCTCGTCGACGGTGACCGGGAGCAGTTGCTCGATGCCATCGACGTTGCACCGCATGCCGTCGACAATCACCCCTACGACGACCACCTGCTGCCCCTGTTCGTGGCAATGGGAGCAGCCGACGACGACGAACCGGTCTCACGCCTGCATACAAGCTACGAGTACGGTGTCCTGTCGATGGACGCCTATCGCTTCGGCGCGGCCGCATGAGCCGCGGGCGCGGTTCAGATCAAACGAAATGGAGAGGCACGAGATGATCGATCTTTACACCTGGAGCACACCCAACGGCCGCAAGGTTTCGATTATGCTGGAGGAGATCGGCCTTCCCTACGAAACTCACCCCGTCAACATCGGCAAAGACGATCAGTTCAAGCCGGAGTTCCTGAAGATCAGCCCCAACAACAAAATTCCGGCAATCGTCGATCGCGACAATGGAATGTCGATCTTCGAGTCCGGCGCGATCCTGATCTACCTCGCCCAGAAGACCGGCAAGCTTCTGCCCGCAAGCGGGGAGCCCCACTGGCGCACCATGGAATGGCTCATGTGGCAGATGGGCGGCTTCGGCCCCATGCTTGGACAGGCCCACCATTTCCTGCGCCAGAAGAAAGGCGCCGCTCCGTACGCCGAGGAACGATACGCCAACGAGGTGAAACGGCTCTACGGTGTGCTCGACAAGCGCCTTGGCGAAACCGAGTACGTCGCCGGCCACGACTACACGATCGCCGATGTCGCGATCTGGCCCTGGGCCTCACGGTTCGAGTGGCATCTGCCGACGATCGGCGAGTACAAGAATGTCGTGCGCTGGTATCGTACCGTTGCCGAACGGCCGGCCGTGCAGCGCGGCTATCACGTGCCGGTCAAGCAGGACGGCATCCCGATGCCATAGCAGCCGCCCGGCCTGCGCCCGGGCCTACTCCCTGCCGTCCACCGGCAAACCACCCGGCTGCCCCACGGCCTTTATCCTGTTCGCCGATGGCGACGATCACCATCGGCTAAGTCGACTTGCGCTGCTTTCCGACCGTCTGGCCGCGTGCGTGCGCAGTCCATGCAACGGTCAAACACTGAATCTACGCTCTGTGGAAAGCGGGCATTTCAGCCCCGCGCAGAGAGCCCCGCACCTCAGTTCCCTGTAAGGTCTGCATCGGATGCAGCGGGACACCACAACCGATGGAACCGGTGCCAGAGCAAGCGGCATCGCGTGTAAGCCGGAGCTTGAGATCTGACGAGGGCAGCGATTGTAGCCGCGATGGAAGCGGGATGTTTCTGCCACAGCCTTAGGTTTTCGCTCACGTTAAGAATTTTTGAAATAGCGAATCGGTTAGAGGAGTGTCCAGGACTGCACCGCTCTATGTACGCCTAAAGGGGATGGGCAAGATAATGCAAAAAATTGCATGCGCAACGGCTATCACGCTGGCACTGGCTGCCAGCATCGGGCTCGCTCCGAGCGCGAAAGCCGGAGGAGACGAAGGTTACGCCCCCGGATATGGCTTGACGTATCCGATCGCGATTGTCTCAGGAGGCGACTTCGCAAAGAATGCGGCTGAAGGATATACGGGACTATTCTTCGCCTTCAACAGAGACCTGGACCGCGATGGCTTCGTCTTCCGGGCTCTCGGAACGCGCGGCGTGTACGACTATCGGGACAGTGGCACGACGTTCGATGGCGATTACTGGCAGGGCGACGTCATGCTCGGCTACCAGTGGGTTCGCCCCGGCTACGAATTCGGTGTTTACGTCGGCGCCGACTTTCAGAACTACGATCTTTCCCCCGACGATCCGTTCAACAAGCTGAATGGGGACGAGGCCGGCTTCAAGGTTGCCGCAGATCTCGAATCGAATGACGGCAGGCCTTCGCCGATCTACTACAATCTCCAGGGCAGCTACTCGACGGCGTTCGATACCTATTACGCCCTTGGTCGCCTTGGATACAAGTTCGGCCGGATCACGCTCGGACCGGAGGTCTGGGCTCTTGGCGACGTGTCCGGTGACGCACAGCGAGTCGGCGGTTTCCTGATGTTCGATGTGCCTCTGCGCCCGACAACGCCTGGACGTCTCACATTGTCGGCGGGCTATCAGTTCACCGACGACAATAACAATAACGGTCGCTTCAGCAATTCAGGTTTCGGCGAAGAGGGCGCTTACGGAACGATCCACTTCCAGATCGCTCTTGGACGGCCGGCGCCGGCTCCTGCTCCTCTGAAATAGGCCCGATCCGATCCGATCGGATCGATCCGGCTGAGAAAAATCAACAGGCTGGACCTCGCGGTCCAGCCTGTTTTCTTTCAAAATCAGCAGTTTCGGCAATGAATTGAGACTGAAAACTCGCCGATACCTTATGGTAGCTGATCGTCTCCGCCAGTCGCTTTGCGCATCTTTTCAATTGCCGGCGCGGCGTGACGCAGTACGTCCTCGACTCGAACCTCCTCGATATTCAAGTCACGCAAGG
>JBFWYV010000211.1:0-9000 GCA_050186055.1 Hyphomicrobiaceae bacterium
TTTGGGTCCGAGTCAGCCCCTGCTTTCGGCCAGGATTTATCCCTAGGATACTGCGTCTGCCCGCGTCAGCGCGGCGCAAGCCGGAGGGCGCCGTCCAGCCTGATGGTGGTGCCGTTCAGCATGGCGTTCTCGCAGATGTGCAGAGCGAGAGCGGCATATTCCTCGGCATGGCCGAGGCGAGTGGGAAACGGGACAGACGCGGCCAAAGCGGTCCGTGCCTCCGGCGGCAGCGACGAGAACATCGGGGTCTGGAACAGGCCGGGCAGGATCGAGACGATACGGATTCCGTCCTGCGCCAGGTCGCGTGCGATCGGAAGCGTCATGGCGGCGACGCCACCCTTCGATGCGGCATAGGCGACCTGTCCGATCTGACCGTCCTGAGCGGCCACCGAGGACGTGGTGATGATGACGCCCCGCTCACCGTCGGGACCGACCGGATCCAGCGCCATCATGCCGGCTGCGCTCGCGGTGATCATCACGAACGTGCCGATCAGGTTCACTTCGATCACGCGCCTGAACGAGGCGATGTCGTGGGCCTCCAAAGCACCGCCGTCGCGCTTGCGCCGCACCGTCCGCTGACCGATGGCGATACCGGCGCAATTGACCAGTATCCGTTCCTGGCCATGGGCGCCGCGGATCTGCGCCAGGGAATCGATCACGCATTCGACGCGCTTGATATCGCAGCGGGCAAACTTCCCGCCGATCTCGGCTGCGAGGGCTGTCCCGGCCTGCTCGTTCAGGTCGAGGATGCCGACCTTTACGCCTTTGCCTGCAAGGGTTCGCGCAGTGGCAGCCCCCAAGCCAGATGCGCCACCCGTAACGACGGCCGACACGTCCTCGCCGAGATCCATGGCGTTGCCATCCTGCTCGCAGGTTGATCGTTTAGAACGATCGTAGACAACGGGCGCCAACTGACAATCGGCAGTGATGCATAGCTGCCAATCACATATGCGATGCACCGGCCGACCACTCACGCGGTTTGTCTTCGGGCGCCGGCTTGGCGTAAACCTCGAACCAGCCAACAAAGATAGATCAGAGGACACGAGATGGGCGGTTCGTCGGCACGAAAGGTGGCCCTGGTCACAGGCGGCAATCGCGGCATCGGACGCGGCATCGCTCTGGAACTGGCTGCCGCCGGCTACGATCTGCTGCTGACGGCGCGGGACGGCGACGCTCTGCGCGATGCGGCTGCCGATGCCGAACGGCTTGGCGCTGCCGTCGAGTTGCGGGCGGCGGATCTCACCGAGCCCGCCACCGCGGGATCACTCGTCAAGGCCGTCACCGATCGTTTCGGACGCCTCGATGTGCTGATCGAGAATGCCGGGGGCGCCAAGCGCGGCCACCTCCTCGAGCTTGCCGACAGCGACTGGATAAACGCATTTGCGCTGAAGTTCTTCGCCCACGTGCGGCTCGCGCGCGAAGCCTGGCCGCTGCTGCGCGAGAGCGGCGGGTCGGTCGTCGCGATCTCCGGCATCGGGGCGCGCGCGCCGGTGGCTGACTACGCCATCGGCTCATCGGTGTGCGGTGCACAGATCGCGTTCATGAAGGCACTTGCCGATCTCGGAAAGCATGAGGGCGTGCAAGTCAACGTGGTCAATCCCGGGACCGTGGAAACCGACCGCTTCCGGCATCGCCTTGATCTGGTGCGCCGCAAGACTGGGCTCGACGAGGCGACCGCGCGGGAGCATCACCGCCGGGAGATCGGTGTCGTACGGTTCGGTCTGCCCGAGGACGTGGCAGCGCTCGTCGCCTTCATCGTGTCGCCGCGCGGCCGCTGGATCCATGGCAGCGCGATCGATATCGACGGCGGACAACTCGAGCCGCTGCGCATGGCCCACTACGACTGAAGGACGCACGGCATGAGATTTCCTCCGATAGCCCGCGAACAATGGAGCGAGTCTCAACGCAGGGTTGCCGAGGAGATCGTCTCCGGGCCACGCGGCGAGTTGCGCGGTCCGTTCGTGCCCCTGCTGCACAGCCCGGAGCTGGCGGGACACGTTCAGAAACTCGGTGGTCATATCCGGTTCGGCACCGGCATTCCCGACAACCTGATCGAGATCGCCGTGCTGATGACCGCGCGCCGGTTCGATTGTGCGCAGATCTGGGTATCGCACCGCGTGCTCGCGGCAAAGGCGGGCGTACGTGACGCTGTGATCCTGGCGATCAGGGATCGGCGCCGCCCGGCTGCGCTTTCGGAGGGCGAAGCGATCGTGTTCAACTTCTGCGAGGAGCTGGCGCGTGACAATGCCGTCTCCGACGCGACGTTCGAACGCGCGGTGGGCCGGCTCGGCCGCAAAGGGGCGATCGAGCTTGCCGCGGCCTGCGGCTACTATGCCTTGCTGGCGCAGGTCCTCAACGTGACCCAGCCGCCGCTGCCGCCGGAGACCCGGCCATTCGGCGTGTGAGCCCCTTCGGCATGTGAGAACGTGTCCCGGGCATCGGGCGCTCGCAGTACGTGACACCGCAGTCGGAGCGCCTATAGTGCGGCCGACCATCGATACCTCCGGACCACCGACGCCATGAGCAAAGCAGCCGCTGCGACAGCCCCGAGATCCAAGTCCAGGTCGGCGTCCGGCCTGCCGGCCTTGCGGCCGCGCGAGTCGTTTCAGGACCTGATCCTCACGCTGCAGCAGTTCTGGGGCGCCCAAGGCTGCGTGATCCTGCAGCCCTACGACATGGAGGTGGGCGCCGGCACGTTCCATCCGGCGACGACGCTGCGGGCACTCGGCCCCAGGGCGTGGAACGCAGCCTATGTGCAGCCATCGCGCCGGCCCAAGGATGGGCGCTATGGCGAGAACCCGAACCGGCTGCAGCACTATTACCAGTTCCAGGTGATCATGAAGCCGTCGCCGCCCGACATCCTGGATCTCTACCTGAAGAGCCTTGATACGATTGGCATCGACACCTCGCTCAACGACATCCGCTTCGTCGAGGATGACTGGGAAAGCCCGACGCTGGGCGCCTGGGGTCTTGGCTGGGAAGTCTGGTGCAACGGCATGGAGGTGACGCAGTTCACCTACTTCCAGCAGGTCGGCGGTTACGACTGCAATCCGGTTGCCGGTGAAATCACCTATGGGCTCGAACGGCTGGCGATGTACGTGCAGGGCGTCGACCGTGTGTTCGACTTGAACTTCAATGGCCGCGAGGACAAGCGCAAGCTCACCTATGGCGACGTCTTCCTGCAGGCCGAACAGGAGTACTCCCGCTTCAATTTCGAGCATGCCGATACGGCGATGCTGCAGCGCCATTTCCGCGATGCCGAGGCAGAATGCAAATCGCTGCTCGATGCCGGAGCCAAAGGCCCGGGGAACCGGCACCTGCTGGCATTGCCGGCCTACGACCAGTGCATCAAGGCATCCCACATCTTCAATCTGCTCGATGCCCGCGGCGTGATCAGCGTGACCGAGCGGCAGAGTTATATTCTACGGGTGCGGGACCTTGCGAAGGCCTGCTGCGGGGCCTGGCTCGCGACCGAGGGCGGCGGCGAAGCCTGATACCGCCTACGGCAGCTCGTAGCCCGCCGCTTTCTCGATCTCCAACGTCCGCACGACGGCCGGCCGCGTCATCATGCGGGCATAGTGCGCTTCGATGGCGGGCAGGGACGCGCGATAGGGCTCGAGCGCGTCGCGGATACGCCAGTAGAGCCGGAACAGATGGATGTCGGCGATGGAGTATTGGCCGATAGCCCACGCGCGAGTCCCGAGTCGCTTTTCCGTCAGCGCATAGACGCCTTTCGCATGCTCGACGCCCTTTGTCCGCGCCGGATGCAGGGTCGATGCGATGAACGACATCCACGATATGACCTGGGCCTCCGCATTGAGATCGCCTTCCGGCCACAGCCGGGCTTCGGGATGGCGCCGCGCCAGGTAGTAGAGAATGGCGGCGACCTCGGTCATCACCGTGCCGTCGGCCACCAGCGTGGGCACCTTGCCTTCCGGATTGATCTTGAGGAAATCATCGGAGCGCTGCTGCTTGCTTGCGAAGGAGATCGGCACCGGCTGGTAGGGCGCGCCGGTTTCGAGCAGGGCGATGTGTGGCGCCATCGAGCTGCTGCCCGGAGCGAAATAGAGTTTCATCATGCCGGCGACCTGCGAGCCTCGTTGAACAAGCGCCTTAGGATGGCGCGGGCGGAAGCGCCGACCATATCGCGCCCGGTGTCGGCAGGCGACCCAAAAGCCGATTGGCAAGCGGTCCGATCCCATGCCCCCTAGACAACGGCGCAGGAGGGGGCTTTGCTCATGGGAGAACGGCACCACAGGTCGCCGAAGCGACCGCACAAGATCGAGAGGGCAGGAATGGCAACGGGCGGAAATACCGGCAACAGCGCGAGGAGCATCGACGACAAAGGGACCGAGCTCAAATCACCGCGTACAGTGCTCGCCGCCAAGTCGATCGCGATCGTGGGCGCATCCGAGCGGGGGCGCTGGCCGAAACAGATTTTCAACAACCTCAGGACCCGCGGCTACCAGGGCGACGTCTATCTCGTCAATCCGCGGCAGCGGGAGGTGTACGGCGAGCGCTGCTACCCTTCGCTGCGGGATCTGCCCGCCGCCGTCGAGCATGCAGCCGTCATCGTCCCGTCGGCCTTCGTCCCCGGCGTGCTCGAGGACGCCGAAGCGCGCGGCGTCAAATCGGCGACGATCTATGCAGCAGGCATTGGCGACGGCGACGATCCCGAATCCAGGAAGCGCGGTGCGTGGCTGAAGGATTTCCTGGCCCGGACCTCGATGCGCATTTCCGGGCCCAACTGCATGGGCGCTTTCAGCTATCGGGAGCGGCTGTTCGCCTACCCTCACGGCGCGCTGTGCGATCTGGAGCCGGGACCTGTCGGCGTCGTATTCCAGTCCGGCGGCAATCTGCAGTTCTTCATGCAGGCCGGCGGCGCACGCGGGCTGCGCTTCTCCTATGCGATTTCCACGGGCAACGAGCCGGACCTCGATCTCGCCGACTACGTCAACTACCTGACCGATGATCCGCACACGAAGTCCATGGTGCTGTTCATCGAGGGCATCAGGCGGCCTTATCCTTTCATGCAGGCCGCCGGGCGCGCACTCGAGGCCGGCAAGCCGATCGTGGCGATCAAGACCGGACGATCGAGGCTCGCGCAGCAGGCGGCTCTTTCGCATACCGGCGCGATTGCCGGCGACTACGCCGCGTTCCAGGCGATGTGCGAGCGCTACGGCATCGTCACCTGCCGCTCGATGGACGACATGCTCGAGGCGGCTCTGGCGTTCCAGTGCGACCGGCGGCCGAAAGGACCGAAGATCGGGTTCGTGACGACGTCGGGCGGCACGGTCGACCTGCTGTTCGACTATACCGAGCAGGAGGGCGCGCCGCTGGCAACATTCTCGGACGCCACCAACGCGGCCCTGCTGCCGACCATGCAGGAAGGGATAGCACCCAAGAACCCGCTCGATGTCGGCATTCCGTCGACGGCGGAGGTTGCTGCTCAATGGTGCCGCATCGTGCATGACGAGCCCGATGTCGACATGGTGGCGTTCGCCACCAATGTTCCCCGGCCTGTCGAAGGCTACGGCGACGTCTCGCCGTTCCTGAAGCTGATGGGTGAAACGGAAAAGCCGATTCTGGGATTCGGCCGCATGATCCATCAGTCGCCGGTCGATCTGCTGGAAGCGCAAAGGGCGTTCGGCTTCCCGCTGCTGCAGGGCCTGGAGCCGACCGTCCGCGCCCTGCAAGGACTGTGGTTCCACGCCGAGCGGCAAGGACGCAAGCCAGCCGAGGTTCCACCGCCGGCGGCAACCACGCTGACGTCGGCGACTCTCGATGAGCAGCTTGCGAGATACGGTATCGCACTGCCCCGCAGCCGTATCGCCGCCACCCCTGGAGAGGCCGCGGCAGCGGCCGCGGAAATCGGATTCCCGGTAGTGCTGAAGATCCAGTCGGCTGATATCCTGCACAAGACGGAGGCGGGCGGCGTGCTGCTCGATCTGAAATCGCCGCAGGCTGTCGATGCCGGGGCGAAGGAGTTGATGGCATCGGCCGCCAAAGCCTATCCGAACGCCAGCATCGACGGCTTCCTGGTGCAGGAGATGGTGTCAGGCGTGGAAGCCATCGTCGGCGCACGCAACGACGCGCTGTACGGGCCGATGATGCTGATCGGGGCAGGCGGCATCCTGGTCGAGCTTGCGAACGATGCGAAGCTGTCGATGCTGCCGGTGAGCGACCGTGACGTCGCGGCCATGATCGGCGGGCTGAAGCTGTCGAAGCTGCTGGCAGGCTATCGCGGACGTCCGGCAGCGGACCGGGCAGCCATGGAGAAGGCAGTAAGCGGGCTTGCCCGCTTTTTCCTCGATCACCGTACGGCGATCGCAGACATCGAGATCAATCCGCTGATCGTGAGACCTGACGGAAAGGGTGCAGTCGCAGTCGACGTCAGGGTGATCTGGAACTGAATCGAGCGGCTCGCCGCTCGCTCGTCACAAACACATGGAGGAAAAGACTATGATTCAGGTGCGCAGACTTGGTCACGCGACCTTCACGACACCCGACATCGAACGGCAGGTCGACTACTGGACCAATGTCATGGGCATGGTCGTCACCGACCGCACGCCGTCCCGCGTGTTCCTTGCGACGCAGTACGGGCACGAGGCGATCGCCCTGGAGAAAGGCGAGGCGGGCTATCTCAAGCGGCTTTCATTCCAGGTGGCGCCCGGCAGCGACCTGGGCGAGCTGATCTCCAGTCTTTCCGCACACAATGTGAAATGCGAACGCGCGACCGGCGTTTCGCCCGGCGTCGAGCAGGCCGTCACATTTACGGACCCCAAGGGAACGCTCATAGAGGTTTATGCGGACTACCGGTTCTCGGCCACGGATGGCCGCAACCCCGTGCTCGCTCCGCTCAAGTTCGGCCACATCGCCTATCGGGTGAATGACCCGCAAACGATCACGTCATTCTACACCGACGTGCTCGGATTCCGCGTTTCGGACTGGATCGGCGACCATTTCTCGTTCCTGCGCTGCGGCCCGGATCATCATACCGTGAACTTCGCCCGCTATGCGGAGGAGAAGCTGCACCACATCGCCTTCGAGATGAAGGATGTCGCCACCCTCCATCGCGCCTGCGATTTCCTTGCCCAGAACAAGATCCAGCTCGTGTGGGGTCCGCTCAGACATATCGTCGGGCACAACATCGCGGCCTACCACCGGAATTCGGACGACATCCGCGTCGAGTTGTTCTGCGAGCTGGACCTGATGCTCGACGAGTCGCTTGGCTACTTCGAACCGCGTCCCTGGCATGAGGATCTGCCGCAGCGGCCGAAAGTGTGGCCCAAGGACACCTGGCGGGCGCAATGGGGGTTCGGCTCGTTCGGCCAGTTCCCCGGCTACCCCTAAGTGATGACGCGCGGCGCCGAAGCTTCGGCGCTTCCTTGGCGCTGGCGCAACCGCCCGGCATGCGCTTGCGCCAGGACAATTCGGCCACTCCGGAACAACGATATACAAATTCCCGTTATCCTTTCGCGCGACCGGGCATGGATGTGTTAGTAATTGCCCTTTAGAAGTCCGCGGCGCGTAGAGTTTAGTATGTGAGTTGAGGGCGTAAATGCGTTTGGTTTTGGGGATGTTCGGCGCGATGGCCATCGGAGCGGCGGCCGTACTTTGGATGCCGACGTTCGAAGATGAACAGCGATTGGCGGTCATCACCGACATCAGCGAGGCAGGATTCGCCAAAGTTGCCCTTCCCGGTGAAGACAGCGATGCGGCCGTGGCCGCTTCCGGCAATCTTCAGACCGCGTTGGAATCCCCGCCCGCCTTCCGTCCTGCCGCTCAGGATGCGCGGGTGACGGCGGCCTCGTTCGGCGTCGGGGCCAGCCGGCAGCCGGCCGGAGTGCCGGACATCGGGGGCGCGTCGTCCGCCGTCGGCCATGCCGCGGTTGTCCGGGACCTCCAGCGCGAATTGAAGCGGGTGGGCTGTTACCCCGGTGCGATCGATGGAGATTGGGGCACGCAATCGCGCAGTGCCATGAGGTCGTTCGCCGAGAGCATCAGATCGTCGCTGCCGGCAAATGAGCCGGACTACATCCTGCTGACGCTCGTCCAAGGCTATTCCGGCATCGCATGCAAGGATGCGGAGACCGCAGCCAGAAGCGATCAGCGCTCGGTCCCGGCGCCGGCGGCCGCCTCCCGCGTGCAAGTCCGGTCGGTGTCGACGCCGCAACAACCGGACTGGACGTCGGCAACCCAGGTACTGCCGCCATCCCCGGCACAACCGGCTACGCCGCTGGAGGGCAGGATGTCGATCGGCGCGCCTCACGATGCCGGCGGCCATCCGCAACCGGGCGACTTGGCCAGCGGCAATCCGGTTGGGATCGCTGCTCCGCCGCGGCCGCGTCGGCCCGCGGCCTACGCGCCCCGTCGCAACACGAGCTGGACCGCGGACTTCTTCAACAAACAGTATTAAGGACCAGCGACAGCCGTCGGATCGAGGCGCCGGCACTCAGGCTTCCCGAGCCTGAGCCTCCTCAATCGCGCCGAAGCCCGGACTCACCGCACACGGCGGTCCACTGGGCGGGCGGCCCGCCAGGCGGGCTTCTGCGAGTTTCTCCTGATAGGACCAGACGCCCGGCACGCGGCGGCCCACTTCTCACCTTTTTCCTGCCAACTCCGGCTGCCACTTTCACGTAGTTGTGAACAGGCACGGACTGAGATCCATTGACGGGCGCTCCACGTTCTATAAAAAAAACGATCATTCGTTTTATTTATGCACTTGCGAGCATTGGTGATGAGGATATGACACGCAGCAGCCGGATATCGCTTGAGCCGATATTGCTCGACTTGCAGATGCCTGTCGCTGCCCGGCCGCAGCGAGCGTCACGGTTCGCCACGCGCCGGGTGTCGCTCTGGGCTCCGGGCATGGCTATGGCGCCTGCATCGCGGAGCGGGTTCCTCCATGCCTAAACTGACGCCCGCCGTCCAGACCGCCCGCCGCGAGCACATCCTGGATGCGGCCGAGGTCTGCTTCGCGCGCAACGGGTTTCATCG
>JBFWYV010000212.1:0-8965 GCA_050186055.1 Hyphomicrobiaceae bacterium
AGGTCGCGTATTGGTAGAGCCGGTCCGGAGTCCGGTGCGCCGATACGATCTGCGCCTCGTAGGGGACTTGGAGCTGCGTCAGGACATCTGCGGCGCGCTGCATGGTCGCCCAGTCGGATTAGCTTCCCATGATGAGACCGACGAGCGGTTTCTGTTCATTCATGTCGCGTCGGATACCTGCAGCATCAAAGTCATTGTACCAGCCCCCAACTTCCGCCCCGAAAAGCACCTGGGCCAGCGGCCGGAACATCGAGCCTCTATCGAATCCTTACGTCCGGCCACGGCAGGAAGACCGAAGCCTCTAGGCGATGATATCGGGGAAAAGCTGATCCTCAAGCGATGTGATCTGGTCCTTGAGCTTCAACTTCCTTTTCTTGAGACGGGTAATCTGCAGTTGATCGGCGCCACCGGACGCCTCCAGTGCGGCGATCTCGGTATCGAGATCGCGGTGCTCCAGTCGCAGCTTGACCAACTGCTCCCGTAGCTCTCGTTCGTTCTCGCGCTGCATGCCCGGCAGGTTCTGGCCCGATCCACGCTCTGGTCCGACTCCATCGCACCCGGCCATGGCAGTCGAGTCGCGCTTTTGAATGACTATCGTCGCGTTTTCGATCCGGCGCAAGCGCTCCGCATCGCCGCCGGCCATCATTTCCCCTTGTTTGGCCGGGAAGGCTGTACTGGCGCAGCACGAGTAATCAACCGGTTATTCAAAAGTGCCGGCTTGGGTTGGACAATACCCATGTCTTCTGACACACTTGCGTCATCCTCAACCTGAATTGGAGGAGCCGATGTCGATCGACGCACACCTTGCAGAGCTTAGTGAAAAGCATCGCATGTTGGAGCAGAAGATCGCTGAGGAAATGACGAGACCCGCCGCCGATAGCGGGAAAATCTCGCGATGGAAACACGAGAAACTCAAATTGAAGGATCAGATGGCCCGCATTTCGGGCGGCAACACGCATCACTAGCGCCAAAGCGCTGATCAGTCGCTGGAACAAAACGGCCGGGTGATCTGGCGGATCACCCTGACGGAGGTGGTTTGCGACATCGCATGAGATCGTTTCTCGCTGACGTTTGTATACTCACTGACGCATGTATCGGTGCGTATTCGTCGATTGTTTAGTGCGTATTCTTGATGTTTCGGCCAGATCCGCTCGAACAACTCCCGATTGATTAGCGAAGTACGCTGCAATTTTAACGCCCGTCCTCGCCGTCACCCCCCGGCCCGGCGCGGATCTGATCCGCGGTGCGCAAAGCACCTATGCATATATGGCGGGAGCACGAGCCAAAGACGTCCTGCTAGTGTCCCGATTCTGAAGCTCGCAACGTCTTGATACGAGCCTTCAATGCGGGCTTCAGAGGCACAAAGGGACGCTGGAAACGCGGCTTTGCCGATATAAATCCGACAATTTGCAGGGAGGAGAAGGTCCCGGTCGGCACACCTGTGCCGAAGCTGCCCTTTGAGCCTGTCCAGCCGGGATTGAGAATCGAGATGGCGAATCCAGTCGATCACGCGCGCGCGAAACCCTTCCACAATGAGCATCTGACCCGGTTTGAAGCGCTGTCCATGTTGGGCGGCGCCGCCTTCATGCTGGCTATCGCGTTTGGCGTACGCCAGAGTCTTGGCCTGTTCCAGGCCCCGATCGTCGCCGATCTCGGTATCGCCACTGCCGAATTCGGCATGGCGATCGCACTGCAGAACCTGATCTGGGGAATGACCGGCCCATTCGCCGGTGCCCTGATCGACCGTTTCGGCACGCGCTGGGTGGCCATCGGCGGCACGCTGCTGTTCATCTCCGGCATGGGAATGACCGCAGTCGCCACCAACTCGACCATGATCCTCATCGGCACCGGCATCATGGTCGGCATCTCGCAAGCCTGCACGACGGCCGGGATCGGCGCCAAGATCGCGGCCCAGGTCGTCACCCCGGCGCGTCACAGCCTGGCGTTCGGCATCGTCTCCGCTGTCGGCTCGATCGGCACCTTCTTCATTGCGCCGCTCGGCCAGTACGTGATCGCATCGCAAGGCTGGCGGGCCGGTATCATCGCGTTCGTCCTGCTCGGCTTGACCATGCTCCCCGCAGCCTTCATCGGGTCACGGGTCGATCGCCTCCGCCGGCTGACGAGCCACGGCGCCCAGCAGTCGCTTACCGAGGCGCTCGGCGAAGCTGCGCGGCATCGCGGCTATGTCATCCTGAGCCTGTCGTATTTCGTCTGCGGCTTGCAGTTGACATTCATCACCACGCATCTCCCCAGCTATCTGCAGCTATGCGGCCTGGACCCGATGCTGGGTGCGCAGGCGCTTGCCATTATCGGCTTGTTCAACGTCTTCGGCTCCTGGATGCTCGGCTGGCTCGGCGACCACTATCGCAAGCGTACGCTGCTCGGACTGGTCTACGTCCTGCGCTCGATCATCATCGCCATCTACTTCGTGACGCCTGTCACGCCGGAATCGACATTGATCTTCGCCGGCTTGATGGGTCTGCTCTGGCTCGGCGTCATCCCGCTGGTGAACGGGCTCGTGGTCGGCATCTTCGGCATCCGGTTCCTGTCGACGCTGACCGGCATCGCATTTTTCAGCCACCAGGTAGGGTCGTTCGTCGGCGCCTGGGGCGGAGGCTTCATCTATGACTGGCTGGGCTCGTACGACAGAGCCCTGCAGTTCGGCGTTATCATCGGCTTGATTGCGGGTTGCGCTCAACTTCTGATGGATGACCGCCCGACCGATCGCGTCTCGGCCGCCAAGGTCGCGCCCGCGGAATAGTCAAGGTTTCGCTGCCGCATAATCTTCCCAGGCGAACGCGAACGCGGCATTTTTACCGCCCGTTGCCGGGCATGCTCTGCATTTGAGGCTTCTTGTCTTGACATCCATCAGCCGTCCGAAGAACAGTCGGGATGGGAGTCTTCAGAGCATAGCTGCAGGTGCGTCATGGATTTGAGGATCGCAGCGCTATCCTTGTCGAACCTGGAATCCGCAGCGTTCTTTGCGACTTTGATCCTGTGGTGGTCGTTCGTTCGGCCAGCCATGGTAAGAGATTTCGACAACAGGCGCCTGCCGCCCAATCCCACCGCGCGGTTTCTCTTCAGCTTCCTTTGTGTGCTGACATACGGAGCATTTTTCTTCGCGTTCCTTGCCTTTCGGGAGGCGGCAACGAGTATCGGCAAGAATATCCCCGTCGCCAGCTCCGTAATCGCTGGCTTCAAGGACCAGGCTCCGCTGCTCGCCGCGGTCTCCTTCGCCGGTCTGCTGCAGCTTTCCTTCATCCGCGACATCGAGCGCCAGGTGCTCGTCTGGCTGCACTCCCGCCGGCATCTCCGCGATGACGCCGTGACCCTGGGCCAGCACCTGCAGCGTGTGGCTTTCGTCCCCTCGGCGGAAGAAAGCGCCAGGAACCGCGAAACCGCGCGCAAGTATGGCGTGTACGTCACCGACGAATCGGTCGATGGCGTCGGTCTCGTCACCTTTGCCAACTGGCGCAAGGTCGCCTCCCTGCTGCGATCGCTGCGCAAGTGGATGGAACAGGACGACCGCGCCATGAGCGAGGCGGATCTCAAGCGTCTGAAGGAGATCGAGACCTCGCATGAGCGCAAGACCCAGCTCGCGATGACCATCGTCAAGATGGTCGACGGCGTATCCAAGGACGGCGAGAAGTCGGCGGCGCTCGGCGACATGCTGAAGCTGCTGTCGAATACGCATCACATCGACCGCAGCGAGGTCGCCGAGGTTGAAGCGCGCGTCAAGAACCTGCTGACGGAGGCGCCCGACGACGTCAGCAAGCGGCCCCTCCGCTTGTCCGGCGCCGAGTTCAAGGATCACCTGAGGCAGATCGAGGGCTATTTCCAGGTCGAATACGAGATCCTGCTCGAGCAGGTGAGCGATCTTGCCGCCCGCGCCACCGTCATGTCCGGCGAGCATGCGCCCGTTCGGCTCGAGCAACTCAAGGCTGCCGGCTTCCCGGGTCTCGGCCGCATCGAGCGCATAAACTTCGATCGCATCCTGTGGCTGTTCCTCGTCATTGCCATTGGCGGCTTCCTGGTTTTCTTCCTCGGCAACCGCTCGCAGGCGAATTCGCAGGGCGCCGAAGGCATGGCGCGTTTCGCCTTCATCATGGCGATCTCCGCGCTCATCGGGGCGGTCGTCGGCTCCCGGCGAAGCCACGTCCGCGCCCCGTCGGCCCCGTGGAGCAAATACATCGCCGCCGGCATTCTCGCCGGTGCCCTGTTCATCGGCGTCAATCTCCTGTCGCTTGAGATCAAGGAGGCCATGGGAATAACGCCGCCGCCGGGACGGCAATCGTTGAATGGCGTCGGGATGCTGCCGTGGGCACTGCTTCCCTGCCTGATCGTGGTGGCGATTGCTGCGCTCGGACGCTTCCAATGGCCCGGCCTTCCGGATCGCCTGCGCCCTTACTCCGCACTGATCGAACGCACCGCCGATGGCGTCGTCGTCAGCGTCGCTCTGTTCATCGCCTTCATGGTCGTGATTGCGCTGCATACCCTTCTCGGGCTGGACCTCCCGAGATCCGTTCAACTCGCCATCGACAGCAACCCCAGCCGCATCCTGCCCTATCCGGTGTTCTGGACCCTGCAGGTGTTCGGCTTCATCATTGGCTTCTTCACGGCCCGGGACGTGCGCAGGGCGGCACATACGACAATCATTGCCGACGCGAACGCAGCCGCGCGCAGCCCCATGAAAGGCGCACCGGCAGCCGCCGCCGGATCAGCCGCCAGCGCAGCGTAGGCTTGATTGGGTCTGCCTTAAAAATTCAATCAGCGCCGGGTCAGCATCTTGAACAGTGACGGCAGAATCGATTTGAGCACTTGACGCAGCCCCCTCTTCGCCAGCCGGCTGCCCTCATCGCGGATCACCTGCTCCGCCAGAGACCGGCCGCCGCGGGGGCCGCGCTTGAATACGCTGTCGAACACCGTGCCCGACCAGGTCGACGTATCGGCCTGCCGTTGCGCGGCGATCTCCTCGCTGCGCTTGGCCAGCATCTCGTGCGCGGATTCTCGATCGAGCACATCCTCGTATTTGCCCTGCACCGGACTGTAATCCATCAGCGACTGCCGCTCTTGCGCCGTAAGCGGACCGATCCGTCCCTGCGGCGGGCGGATCAGCGTGCGCTGCACGATCGAAGGCTCGCCTTTGTTCTCCAGCATCGAGACCAGAGCCTCGCCGACCTTGAGCTCCAGGATCACGCGCTCGGCATCGAGGTCCGGGTTCGCCCGGAACGTCTCCGCCGCCGCCTTCACGGCCCTCTGTTCCTTCGGCGTGAAGGCGCGCAGCGCATGTTGCACACGATTGCCGAGCTGAGCCGAGACGGTGTCCGGCACGTCGAGCGGGTTCTGCGTGACGAAATAGACGCCCACGCCCTTCGAGCGGATCAACCGCGCCACCTGCTCGATCCGGTCGAGCAGCGCCCGCGGCGCCTCATCGAACAGGAGGTGGGCTTCGTCGAAGAAGAACACCAGCTTCGGCTTCGGCTGATCGCCGACTTCCGGCAGCGTCGCCCACAGCTTGGTCAGCATCCACAGCAGAAACGTCCCATAGAGCCGTGGCTTCTCCATCAGCTTCTCTGCCGACAGCAGATTGACGATGCCGCGGCCGTCGGGAGCCGTGCGGAGAAAGTCCTTGATGTCGAGCGCCGGCTCTCCGAAGAACTGCCCGGCACCCTGGTCCTCCAGCACCAGCAGCCGGCGCTGAATGGCCCCGACCGATGCTGACGACACGTTGCCGTACTTGGTGGTCAGCTCCTTGGCCCGCTCGCCGACGCTGTTGACGATCGCGCGCAGGTCCTTGAGGTCGAGCAGCGGCAGCTTTTCGTCGTCGGCAACCCGGAACGCAATGGCGAGCACGCCTTCCTGCACCTCGTTTAGCTCGAGCAGCCGCGACAGGAGCAGTGGCCCCATGTCCGCCACGGTGGCGCGGACAGGATGTCCCTGCTGACCAAAGACATCCCACAGGACCGTCGGGTAAGCCTTGTTTTCGTACTCGCCGTCGAGCCCGACTTCGCTCACCCGCTTGACGATGAAGTCCTTCTTTTCGCCGACCGCGGCGATGCCGGAGAGATCGCCTTTGATATCGGCGGCAAACACCGATACGCCGGCATCGGAAAACCCTTCCGCCAGCACTTGCAGCGTTACCGTCTTGCCCGTTCCCGTGGCGCCCGTGATCAAGCCGTGCCGGTTGGCCAGCCGCAGCTCGAGATACTCGGGCTTCACGCTCTTGCCGACGAAGATCTTACCGTCCTGCAGCATGGACACTCGCTCCTGCGTTCTGCTGTCCGACACCCCGCACCAGACCCCGCTCCGATCCGGCCGATCCAGAGAATCGGCTGCCCGCAGTCTAGCGCCCTATTTGCACGCGCCTATGGCGAATGCAAATTCGGTTGCAGCTCGGACACTGGATAATCCGCGTCCTGCGTCGCTGAGACAAAACGAGCAACGCAGGCGAGCAACCCGGTATGGCGCACGTCGCGGTCTGCGCTATGCTGCGCCGCATCAGCATCGCCGGCAGCCTGATGAAAATGACTGAAACCAGCTCCCAGACGGATCTTCCCGATACCCCGCTCGCCGACAGCTTCGAGCAGCCGGACATGGAACAGTGGCGTGCGCTTGTGGAAAAGGTCCTTGCAGGTCGCGACTTCGAGCAACGCCTCGTATCGAGAACCGCCGACAATCTCGCGGTCGGACCTCTCTACACACGCGCCGACCAGTTGCCCGCAGCGGCGGAAGCCAGACCCGGCGCGCCGCCGTTCACGCGCGGAACCGTCGCAGCGGACCACCCGCCCCGGATTTCCCCGCTGCACGTCGAACGCAACCCCGCCTTGCTTGCCCAGGCCATCACCGAAGACATGACCGGCGGAGCCGATGCGGTGACGATCCGCATCGAAGCCCCCGGCCAGTCCGGGCTTCCTCCTGATTTCCACGCGCTCGAGGCGGCCCTCGCCGCGATCCCCCTCGATCGGCTCCGCATCGATCTGGACGCCGGCGATAAGGCAATCCACGCGGCACTTGCCCTTGCGACCATCGCCAGGAGGCGAGGCAGACCGCCGCCCCAAACGCAGCTCGGCCTCGGCATCGACCCGCTGGGCGTGCTGGCGCGTACAGGCGAGCTTTGGCTCCTGAAGCCGGACTGCAGCGGATTTGCTCTTGGCATCCCCTGGCTTCCGCCGCCCTGCACGTCGCTCATCGTCGACACACGCCCGTATCACGAGGCCGGCGCATCCGAGAGCCAGGATCTCGCAGCGCTCGCCGCAACCCTGGTCGCGTATTTACGGGCATGCGAAGGCGAGGGCCTGTCGCCGTCCGATGCTTTGCCCCGCATTGCCCTGTCGCTCGCCGCCGATGCCGACATTTTCCTCGGCCTCGCCAAGCTCCGCGCCGCACGCCGCATCGCGTGGCGCATCGCCGATGCCTGCGGCGCAGGCGAGGCTGCCGGACGCATGAGGCTGCAGGTCACCACCTCCGAACGGATGATGACGCAGCGCGACCCGTGGGTGAACATGCTGCGCGTCACCGTCGCCTGCGCCGCGGCGATCATGGGTGGCGCAACCGCAATCACCGCACTGCCCTTCACCTGGCCGCTGGGACAACCCGATGCCTTCGCCCGGCGCATCGCACGCAACGTTCCCCTCGTCCTGCTCGAAGAGTCGTCCCTGCACCGCATTGTCGACCCGGCAGGCGGCGCCTGGGCCGTCGAGAAGCTGACCGATGAGCTTGCCCGCAAAGCCTGGGTCATGTTCCAGGAGTGGGAAAGCAGGGGCGGCATGCAGGCCGTGCTCATCGGCGGACTGGTCCAGGATCAGATCGCCGCCGTTGCCGAAGCGCGCGCGACCGCACTCGCCACCGGCAAACTCGCTCTTACCGGCACGACGGCTTTCCCGCGTCTCGGCGACGATGGCGTCAAGATCTCCCCCTGGCCCGGAACACCGGCACTGCCGCCGCACCCGGTCGCCCGTCCATTACCGCAAACGAGACTATCGGAGCCGTTCGAGCGCTTGCGCGACGCCGCAGACGCAGCACCGGTACCGCCGACCGTATTCCTCGCCGCACTGGGAACGTCGGCCGAGCACGGCGCCCGCTCGACCTGGGCCACCAACGTCCTCGCCCCCGGCGGCATCGCCGTGTCCGCAGGCAACGGCTACACGAACTCGACGGATATCGGCCGCGCATTTGCCGAAAGCGGCGCAAGCGTTGCCTGCATCTGCGGAACCGATGAAGCTTACGCCCAGCTTGGCGAAGCCGCCGCGATGGCGCTCAAGTCAGCCGGCGCAACGCATGTCTGGCTCGCTGGCGCTCCCGGCAGGGACCAGGCCGATCTGAAGGCCGCCGGCGTCGACGGGTTCCTTCATGCCGGCTGCGACGTGGTCTCGACCCTCCGCACCCTCCATCAGCAGCTCGGTGTTCCCGCCTTGTAATCGCCTGCCTTGAAGTCGACCGGCCGGTTCAGCATCGCCACCATCGTATAGCTGATGATCATCAGCAGGAACCAGGCGCCGAGCTTCGTGATCGGGACCACGGTCCAGCCGCCACGCTGGTGCGGATAGACCCACGCTGCCGAGAACGTACCGATATTCTCCGCCAGCCAGATGAACAGCGCCACCAGGACAAGTCCGGCGAGCAGCGGCATGCGACGGTGGTCCTTCCACACGCGGAAATGCACCTGGCACGGCCCGAACAGCATCGCCGCGACGGCAAACAGCACAAGCCGCATGTCCCAGACGAAATGATGCGTGAAGAAATTGACGTAGATTGCAGCCGACAGAAGGGCGAGCGACCACATCGGCGGATGCCGCGTGAACTGGAAGTCGAACAGCCGCCAGCATCGCGCGATATACGATCCGACGGCGGCGTACATGAACCCGGTGAACAGCGGAACACCGCCGATCCTGAGCACGCTTGGCTCCGGATAGGTCCACGAGCCGACCGCCGTCTTGAAGATCTCCATCATCGTCCCGATGACAGA